>NZ_CP135965.1:9310398-9620796 GCF_032460545.1 Umezawaea sp. Da 62-37 | reverse complement strand
GCGGAGAACCGCGATGGCTTATCCAGCCGGTTGGTCTGTCTCATCCACTGCGGTGCCCCTTCGCGTTCACGCTGTCGGGCCTCCGTGCGCGTCCCTCCCGCACGTCGAGGCGCAGAACGTCGATTTCCCGGTTCATCGTGACGCGGCCAGCTTGGGCTTTGCGTCGCAAATTCTTCTCTGGTCAACCGGCCGCCGGCGCGCTGAGGTTTGCCTTCGAGCAACGACCGCCCGGCTGCGCAGGACTTGCAAGGTTGCCATTAAGACGCCATCACGTGTGATTACGTGGCTTGTTGCCCACCACGACTTCTTCGAGACGGTATCCAGGATGTCAGCGACAGACATAAGAACCGAACAAGTACGCACCCGCGCGCCCACTACACGATCGAGTGGTCTTTTCGTTCTCAGGATGCCGATGCGACACCAACCGACTATCTGCCAAACGGGTGGCGGCAGGCGATCCCGTAAAGTCACGAAACCGCATTAATGTCGCCCCCGTGCCATCCCCCCTACTTTGACGTGCACAAACACCGGTTCGAGGCTGTCGCCCAGCCGTGCACCGGCAGATGCACGATCGCCCGCCAAATTTAGTTGATCTTGAAGTGCCCAAATTGAACAGTTGCAGTGATTTAGTCGTATGCCGCACTCTTCACGCCATGAGCTCTCAATCGTCGGCCCATGGTGAGCGGGTCGAGGCGTCGGACGGCGGCAACCTGTCCGAAGAACCGGAAAGGGCGCAGGCGTACGTCCAACGCCCGCTGCCCACCGACCTCACTCTGCCCACCGAGACCCATCGCGCGTTGGCGATGGCCGAGCACACCCTGGGTGAATTGAACGAAAGCACCCGTCGACTACCCCATGGCGGGATGTTCGCGTTGTGCACGCGGTTGAGGGAGGTACAGAACATGGCGCAGCTGGCAGGGACCAGCCTGGACCTCACCGAGGCGTGGTTGATCGAACTGCTGTTGGCCCGGGCCACGGGGGACTCCGCCGAGCAGGTACTGCGGCGTCATCCGATCGGCAGGGTGATCCTGGCCTTCGCCCACGGTGCGGCCAGGGTGGAGGCCGGAGCGGTCGTCGACGGCGAGCTGATCGGCGAGATCGACGAGAGGCTGACCGGCACGGTGACCGGATCGACGGAGTCCAGGCTCCGGACCCGGCAGAGTTGGCTGTCGGGCAGGTCGACGAACCAGATTCCCATTCTGACCACGCCACCGGGGGCGATGCTGCACGGCGCGTTCGCCCTGTGGTCGACATGGGCGCCCGCCCCACATCCCCTGCCGCGGATCGGCAAGATATCCCTGGGCCATCTGAACCTGAAACTGATGGATCCGTTCGAGAACAACGGCGTCTACCTGAGCTGCATCTACACCTCCTTGGAGATGGTGTGTTCGAGGTTGCTGCGCGGCCAGGTCCTGTCGTTGGCGTCGTGGCTGGACGAGAACGCCGGGGAGTACCACGACCGCATCAGCGCGGTGGTCGACGGCGCTCCGATCGAACAGTGGATCGATTTCTTCGCCCGCGGGGTGCAAGCCCAGGCTGCCGCACAGCTCCGTCTGATCCAGGAGTTGGACCGGTTGCGCGAGAGCATGCTCAAGCGAGTGGGCGGCTCCTCCACCATGCGCAGTGTGGTGGCCGGGCTGATGACCGCTCCGGTGACCAGCAATCGGGCCCTGGAGGCGATGTACGGCATCGCCGATCGCACGGCCACCCAGATCACCCGCAAGCTGGAGGACCACGAGGTCGTGGAAAACGTCGGTCGCAGGACCTACAACAAGGTCTTCGTCTGCCAGCCGGTGCTGGACCTGTACGCGCTGCAGACTCCCCTGGCCTCGGAGTCGGACAGGGCCGTCTTCTCCCCTCCCGCGAATTGACCCATCCACCGATTCCGAAAGCAGCGATCGATCATGTCCTCATGTGACCCTTCCGAACCGCGTCGGCCTGTCCCGCCCGGTCGCCACCGCCGTCGCCACCCTCACCGCGTTTCCCGCCTGGTCCGGCACCGGAGCATGACCGCGCTCAAACCGCTGATCACGTTGATCCAGGTCGCCGTCGCGCTGATGCATCTGTGGCGGGACTAGCCGCCGCCGGGGTCGGGAAGGGGATGGTCATCGGGTGTGGCGAGCAAGGCGCGGATGCGTTGTGCCGCCTGGTTGTCCAGGTCCACCAGTAGCCGTAGCGCGCCGCTGAACTGCCGTCGGGCCGTGCCGGTGGAGCCGATGCTCCAGAAGGCGCGGCCCAACGCCTCGAGCGTGCGGGCGAGTTCGATGTGCGGAACTTCCGGAAGATCGTCCGGGTTTTCGAACGTGCGCGCCGCTTCCCGCAGTTGCTCGGCGGCGTCGTGGGCCCGTCCGACTGCGACGAGGGCGACACCGCGGGCGAGCTGGGTGCGAGCCACACCGAACCGGTCGGCCGTTCGCCGGTACAGCGACAACAGGCGCTGGTAGCAGTCCAATTCGCGATTGCCCCGCCCGGCCTCGCGGTAGATCAGCGCACGGCGCCAGAGCGTGTCGATCATGCCGACGATGTCCTGGAGTTCCTTCCACACCATCCATTCGCGCACGCCGTGGGCCTCGGCGGTGACGAAGTCGCCGTGAGTGGCGAACCAGCGGGCACTCAAGCGCAGCAGTCCGGCCAGGGCATGCGGTTGCCGGCCGTCGATCGCCGCACGCGTGCCCGCTTCGGCGAGGTCCATCGCCCAGTGGCGCGGCACATCGGTGGGCACGCAGGCCCACAGACGGGCCGCCAACGCCGTGGTCAACGACCGTAGGCGCGCGGTACCGCCCGCGCGGACGGTGGCCAGTGACACCGACAGGTGCTGGCGCAGCCAGGACACGGTTTGCGGCGCGTCGGAAAACCGCAGCGGTGGCAGAAGTGGTGTGCCGGCCGGATAGTCGAACCCTTCGACCGGGCATCCCACTCGACCGCAGGCGGTATCAAGAGTCGTGAGCAGGTCTTCGCCGATACGGCGGACCACGAGTCGGGCGGACTCATCCCAGGGCTGCGGCAAGGCGGAGGTTTCGGGGCTCCAGCCGAGTAGGCCGTCATCGAGACGCACCAGGCCCGAGGTCGTCGGCCGGCTTGGTGTCCGGAAGTGGTCGAGTTCGTCGGGTTCGAGGTTCGCACCGACGGTCAGAGTGCGAGCGGGCAACGCGGAGCTGTCGAGCACTTGGAAGCAGAGGAGCAGTGCGGCGTCGTTTGAGAGTTCGTCCCGCGCCCGGCTCACCAGCAACATCTCCTCGATCGACCTCGACTCGCCGTCTGTGCCCGCGTGGCTCCCGCTCCGTCTGTCCCGGTGGTCCAACCCCGATCATGCAGCCTTGATCGCCCGAACGGTGTCCATGTCGCCCGATCAACCCAATGCCACAGGTGAATCAAATGGCCGAATACCTACAGAACAGAGCAGGCAAGTTCTTCCATACATGATCAACACTGTCAACCGATCGAGTGAAGGATCACCCGTCACCGAAACGGGCTAAAGGAGGCGCCCAACAGGAAAAACACAGCCCCCACACCTGTAGACGGTCCGAGATCGGCACCACCTCCACCAAGCCCTCCTTTCACCCCGCATCCGCGCACCCAGCTTTCGGAAGTAGGTATCGGCGGCAGGACGCCGAACGTTTCACGCGCAGGCCATCACACCCATCCGCCACAATCGCAAGGGCACAACACAACCCCCTCCCCTCTTCCGGGAGTGTGCGCCGAGCAAGCCCGGCGCACTTGGTCCACAGAGGACCAATCGCCAGTTTTACTGCAGCAGCAACATACTCTCGCGTGCTTCGCTGATCACCACCCTCGATCCTGGACTGGAGGCTTCGCGGCCGACTGCATGCGAATAGAGCATCACCGCTGGCGACATGGCAACGGAATGCCCGTCTCCTCGTAAGAAGCAAATAGCATGATCGGAGATATGCCCAAGATGCAGACGCGTGTCGATCGGCGAAGCGCGACCTCATCACGTTATGGTCGAAGCCGACCGATCCCGACAGGCGGCGCATTCGGGTCATGCCGGCACATCACCCGAATGCGCGAAACGAACCTGCCGAAGTTGCGATGAAGCAAGCGGGACACCGGCCAGGCGTCCGCTCATCCTCAGGTGCTTCTCCCCTGCAGACGGAGGCAGTCGTGCGTTCGTTGAAGCGAATACCCGCGATGGTGTTATGCGCGGCCATCACGGCCTCAGCGCTCACCGTCCCGGTCACCACAGCCCACGCAGGCCCTCCCCTGGGCTTCGCGTACGTGGTCAACAACCTGTCCAACAGCGTCACCACCATCAGTGTGTCCACCGGCGGAACCGCGACCATCCCGGTCGGCAACGGCCCCACGGCCATCGCCATCTCACCGGACGGCGCACAGGCCTACGTCACCAACGGCCGGTCCAACACCGTGTCGGTCCTCGATACCGAGTCCAAGCGCCAAGTGGCGACGGTCGAGGTCGGCACCCGACCCTCGGGCGTGGTGTTCGGCCCCGACGGCACCCGCGCCTACGTGACCAACTTCGACTCCCGCACCGTCTCAGTCCTCGACACCGCCCAACATAGGGTGATCGCGACCATCCCGACGGGCACCGGCCCGTCCGGCATCGCCATCACCCCGGACGGTGCGCGGGTGTTCGTGGCCAACAACGGCTCGAACAACGTCACTCTGATCAGCACCGTCAGCAACATCAAGTTGGCCGATGTCTCCGCGGGCACCCGCCCGACCGCTCTGGCCGTCACCCCGGACGGCAGCAAGGTGCTGGTCGCCAACAACGGGTCGGACGACGTCGCGGTACTCGACGTGAGCAGTGGCATCAAGATCGCGACCGTCAGCGCCGGACGCGGTCCCTCCGGCATCGCGGTCACCCCCGACGGCACCCGGACCTACGTGTCCAACGTGGACTCCAACGACGTGTCGGTGCTGAACACCAGCACCGACAAGGTCGACTCGATCGACAAGATCACCACCGTGAAGGTCGGCGCGCACCCGGTCGGCGTCGCCGTGAGTCCCGACGGCACCAAGGTCTACGTGCCCGACAACGGCAGCAGGAAAACCTCCGTGATCCGCACGTCCGACAACGACGTCACCACCTCGGACGTGGACAGCGGCCCGACGGCGGTGGCCGCCGGACGACCGCAGGAGCTCAGCGCGATCGTCTCGTTGGGCGACAGCTTCATCTCCGGCGTCGCGGGCCGCTGGCAGGGCAACGGCCTTCGCACCGGAATCCTGACCGACGTGCACGGCACCGACCGGGCCGTCTACGCGTGTGGCGACAATCCCGACTCCTGGTGCAGCTCCGATCCCAAACTGGTCTACGGCAGGTCCTACAACGACGCCAACGGCTGCCTGCGCTCGTACTCTTCCGAAATCCAGAGCGCCGACATCCCCGTGTACCGCAAGATCAACCTGGCTTGTTCGGGTGCCCAGACGGAAAACGTCGTCGACCAGCCGCTGAAGGGCCAAGCGCCGCAAGTAGACCAGCTCGCCGCCCTGCTGCCGCGCTACAAGGTCAAGATGATCGTGATGACGGTCGGCGGCAACAACCTCGGTTTCCGCGACATCATCACCGACTGCGTCGAATCGTTCGTCCTCGGGGAAGGTCAGTGCGAGCCCAGTCAGACAGCCGGATTCAACCAGGCTCTCGAGGACAAGGCCGACGATCTCGATGCCGCCATCGTCAAGGTGCGGTCGGTGATGCGCGCCGGTGGTCACCCGGACGACTCCTACCGATTCGTGCTGCAGTCCTACCCCTCACCTGTGCCCGACGGCGACGACATCCGCTACCCGGCAACCTTCAAGCAGCGGTTCCGCGTCGGCGGTTGCCCGGTGTACGACTCGGATGCCACGTGGGTGCGCAGCACCGTGGTACCCACGATCAGCCAGTGGATGAAGGTCGGTGCCCACGACCGCGGGGTGGAGTTCCTGGACGTCGCGAATCTCTTCGACGGCCACGAGGTGTGCGCCAAGGGTGCCGAGCAGGCAGGTGCCGATAACTGGCACGAGAACCCGTTGCTGGGCAACAAGGCCGAGTGGGGCCGGTTCCTCGACGCGACGACCGGCCTGAAGCAAGGCGATAAAGACGAGTCCGTGCACCCGAACTACTACGGCCAGCGCGCGATGGCGTCCTGTCTGACCGCCGTCTACGAGTACGACGGGGACAAGCACGACCACGCGTGCACCAACATGCCGGGCAAGGGCGCCGAACACGTCGAACTGGCCCACTCCCACTGAATCCGACTCGCGACCAGTAGCACGCCGGAACGCCGGCAGTGATCGAAACGGGTGGCCGTGACGGTCACCCGTTTCGGCCAGTTGGTGGTGAGCGTGCCTACTGACGGTGCCGCCGTTCTGGCTGCGGTGTTGGCGCTGGTCGGGATGGGGTTGCTGAACACTGTCGAAGGCTTGTGGCACACAAGGTGCAAGCCCAGGCGGGGCCGGCGGAGATGGTCACCGGGATGTGCCCGTCACACAGGCTGGAAACCCGTCGTCATCGCCCTGATCGGGTGGAGTGAGCCCGGTCGCCGGGCACGGACAGCGCGAGGTCGGTACTCCTGATCATCACAAGCCCCGCGTGGTGCGGGTACGGGTACCGGGGAGTTCGGCGTGGTGTGGTCGTGGTGGCCGGCAATGGTCCGTCACTGGATCGACGCCGATCGCGACGGCTGTTCCACCAGGGCGGAGGTCCTGCTCGCCGAGGCCGCGGACGCACCGGCCATCACCGGTCGGTGCACGATCACCGGAGGCCGGTGGTACAGCAGCTACGACGACGTCTACCTCGAGGACGCCCGCGGCCTGGACATCGACCACATGGTGCCACTGGCCGAGGCCTGGGACTCCGGCGCCGGGAACTGGGATGCGCAACGCCGCCAGGACTACGCCAACGACCTGGACGAGCCCCTTGCCCTGATCGCGGTCACCGGCAGGACCAACCGTTCCAAGTCCGACCAGGACCCCACCGACTGGATGCCGCCCCACCCACAGGCCCGCTGCGGCTACCTCACCGCCTGGGTCACCGTGAAGACCCGCTGGCAGCTCACCGTCGACCCCGCCGAGCAGGACACACTCGTCTCGATCGCCGCCGACTGCCCGAACGTGCCCGTCACCACCACACCGATCCCCGCCGAGCCGGCCTGACCCCAGCTCAGTCCGGACATCGGCGAGAGAAGCACAGCCTGTCCTGCCAGCACCACAGAGGTTCCTCTACTTGCGAGGGCTAGGTGTTCGTCCTGCGTCGACGTCATCTGGGCGAAGGCGTTCGGATAAAGGGTCACGACTACTGTAATCGGCATTGCCGTAGGTGAGCACCTGGCCAGCGTCGTCAGCCGCACCGTCCTTCCCGACAACGTCGCCGATACCCCAGACGTTTCGCACCGACTCAGCCTGGTCACCATCGGATCCGACAAGTTGATCCGTGAGCACGCTAGTCCGCGACACCCTCACCGACAGCACCCGCACCGCGCTGGCACACATCGCCGTCGACGCACTGCTCGACGCCCGGCCCCAGGTCGACATGCACGACCCCACCCTGGCCCAGGCCATGCGTTCCGGCGTCGCCGCGCTGCACGACTCCAGGGTTACGGCACCACCGCGGCAGCACGCTCCTCCGTCGTCGCTACCGCATCAGCTCGCCGCGCATCACGCACCACTGATCGTCACCCGCGACGGCGGGTGGATGAACCCACGCGACCTGTGAGCGCTGCTGCAGCGTATCGCCGCCGCAGTCAACCCGAGCTGACGGAAGTCGCTGCGGCACCGGGCCCACACGTCGTGCGTCATCTCCACGTCACCAGCTCCGCAGAGGGCACTACGGACATGACCCACGTCCAGGCCGACGTCGACCACACCTCGGTTGACACGCCCCAGCGCGTCTACAACCAGGCCGCACGGGATCCGTCGCGCACGGGCAAGCACCACACCGTGCCCGTCCCGACCATGCCTGAGCCCCGAACAGCACGAGAGGAGGCCGAGATCGACGGTCGCCAGTGCGTGACGCCGACGTGAGCAGGGCTTCTCAGACCAGTGGGCGGCCCTGCTCGCACAACACGGTCCGGCCCGTCCTCACCGCGTGCAGCGCCGAGGCGATTCGGTCGGCCAGCAACGGCTTGGCCACCGCGCGCACCCGCTGCTCGGCGCACAGCTCCGCGGAGAGGATCTCCCCGTCGGTGAACGACAACCCGACCAGGTCCGCCTCGGCGAGCAGGCCGCCGTCGAAGACGAACACCACGCCTTCGTCACGGCCGTCCTGGGGCCGCACGTAGTCCACGACCAGCAACGCACCCAACGGGCGGTCGGTGATGCCCAACTCCTCGGCGACTTCCCTGCTCGCGGTCGCCCACGGGGACTCGTCGGCCTCGCCCGCGCCACCGGGGATCTCCCAATTCGGCTTGTAGGAGGGCTGCAGCAGTAACACCCTGTCCCGCGCGTCGCGGAACAGGACACCGGCGACGGTGCGCTTGCGGTTCAGGCCGGCCACGTACTGCTCGACCGGTGCCACGGCTGGAGTCGTCATCCGAGCGACCCTATCCACCGCAGCGCGGTGCCGACCAACGGACGCCCGTGGTGCGGTGGGGGCGGTTCGTTGCAATGGGCAGGTTCGTCACGCGAGTGCGTGATCGGCGGCTCAGGATGCGGATCTGTTCATGGAGCGGTCCAGCGCGGCGACGATGCGGCACATGGGCCAGTGTGGGCGCAGAGTGTTTATTGGGGTGGCGGTGGACGGCTTGCATCCGAGGCGCCACCGGACATGAGCTCGTGTCTTCCTAGGTGCTGCCCGGCCACGCGCCGACGCTGTACATGCTCGGCACTGACTTCGGTCTGACCGAGTTGCGCCACGTGATGAGCAACTGCGGACCAGGGTTGAACTGGTTCGGCCAGCCCCACCACCCGCGCCGGTGGTGTGGAAGAAAGACGTGGTGCTGGCGGTACTCGAGGAGACCGGCTGGCATGTCCCCTCCACCCTGAACGCCCTCGAAGGCCGTGGCGTGCAGGTGGATCGGTCGTACGTCCATGAGATCGAGCGGGACCACCGGCGACCAGCGGCCGGATAGCACTGGTGGCCAGCGCCGAAGCACTAGGGGCACCTCAACTCATGAGGTGCCCCTGGTCACGAACTTAACCGGTTCCCTGGCAGTGAGGTCATCCAGCGTGATTACGGTCAACGCGCCGCGCGCGCCTCTTTGGGGTGAATTCGAAACCCTATGTTGAGATCAGTAGTGGGCACGCGGTTATGGTTTGCGTATGTTCTGGCGACGACGGCGGATGGCTCGCCGCGTACTGGACGCGCTGGCGAAAGCCCCTGGGCATGAGATGGACACGGCGACGCTCGCGGAACGAACCGAGCTTCGCCCCGCCTCTCTCTACCCCCTGTTGGTGCATCTACGGCACCGCGGTTGGGTCACCACGCGTCAACCTAGTCCCGACGCGGCCGATACCGCTCGGCGTGGGCGGCCCCTCTACCAAGTCAGCCCGTACGGCTGGTGGATCGTGCGCGGCGGCAAGGCCTCAACGGCACCGAGTGCATGGTGGCCCACCGGTAGGCGCCCTGCGTGAAAGATCGACAGGGTTGGCACCGACTCACCGTCGGCGTCGTCGTTGGGGGAACTGTTGTCCTGGGTGCCGTGTTCGGTGGCTCATACTCGAAAATGTCGATCTGTACTGGCGGCATGCTCACTGTGATCGCCGTCGTTGTCTATGTTCTGCGATTCTGGAGGATCCAGCGACGGCGTCCAATGAGGACACATTGGGTCACCCTTCAGCTCATCGCACCCCTGTTGCCACTGCGGGAAGTCATGGTGTGGCTGCCTGACATGGAGTGCCAGCTCACCGACGCGGGACCGGACCGCGAGCATGAAGCCATCCGCGATATCTGGCACCAGGTTCCAGCTCTTGTCACCTCGACGTGGGGCGTCTGGCTGGCCAGCCGCGCAGACGGTCTGCACGAGCGGCTCGGTCACGCCACCATGCGCTGGGCCGATCCACGCATTACCGCCGTCAACGCTGTCTTGCGGTCTCCGACACCGACCTGGCCACGCCATGATCTTCAGTGGGCACAGCTACAAGCTCAATGGCGTGCCCTGCGCCGGTGGACGCTCATCCTGAGCCGCGCCGTCAGCCGACGGCAGCATCCCGCGCTCGTCATCCAGGCAGCCTGGCTGGCCAACATGTGCAGGCAGCTTCTCATCACTCAAGCGCACCTGGGCCCCACACCGCCTGAGCGGCAGCCCACATCGCAGGAAGTCGCACTCCTGCTCGAAATTAATCACGGAACTTTCATGCTGGCCGAGATGCTGAGTGAACTAGGAGCCAGCAAACGCTGCCTGTAGAAGTAGCGGCCTCGGACCACCTGTCAGCTGGCTACGTCGCACCCCCGGCAGACAACCCCCAGTTCCGAAGGCCCACGCGCGCTGTGCGAAGGGCCGTTCGCGCCGCCACGGCGCCGTCTTCGGTCAGCTGGTAGTAGCGCCGCCGGGGACGGCGTTCGGCGTGCGGGTCAACGAGTTCCCAGCGATCCTTCACCCATCCGGCTTGCTTTAGCCTCACCAAAATAGGGTAGGTACTACCTGGGAGAAGGCCTGTTCGGTCCGCGATCTCAAGACCGTACAGCTCAGCGTGTGGGTCCGCTAAAAGCGCATGCAGAACCGCCTGCGTCTGGACGGTCATCCGCGGCGCTCCCACGCCTGCAACCCTATATTGATAACACGGCAGGTGGCAGGACCACATGTCCCGAACCACCCATGTGTGGCCGTTAGCCCCAGGCCTTCGGCCTAGTGCGGTGCTACAACCAGCTACGGACTCCCCCCAGGGAGACGGCCAGATGGACACCCGGTTGTCTACGTTCACTCCATCGTGTCCTCTTGCGGACCCTATATAGAGATAATTTTAACAGCTCAGATAGGGTTTATTCATGAAGCCGATGTGGCCTAGCCCCTCCGACCGGGCAGTGCTACCCCAGAGGCCGCACATGCCCGGCAGATAGCGACCCGGCGCCTCGCCTGCACTGCACGCAGGTCTACCGGTCAGCACTGACATTTTCGGCCCAGTCGATCCAACGGTGGCTTCAATCTGGGCAACAGTGCCCGGCCGACGCACCAAGCACCGCTCTCCCCAACCCCCGCACGATGAGGTTCTTGCTGCCATGACCGTTTCGCGGCATCGCCGTCGCACACCGACGCGCTCGAACTTCCGCCCGTCCCGACGCGCAGCCCTTCCGAGCGCTGTCACCGCCGGGACCGTCGGCCTGTCGGCCTTCACCGGCACCTGGCTGCCATGGACAATCACCGGGTTACTGGCCTTACTCGGGGTCTGCATCGCCGCCCTCGTGACGGCGGCCTTTTCGGACCGCTCCGAGCCGTGGGAACGCTTGTCCGACGCGCTCCGGCTCACCCTTGGCAGGGAGTTCCGCCGGAACAAACAGGCCAGCGTGCAGGCGCCAACCGTGATCGAGGCGACGGCGACAGAACTGAAGGAACTTCCCGCCGTCAAGCCAAAAACGGCAAGCCCACCCGATCGAGGCGACTCCATGCCCAATAGCCGGATACGACGCGGCAAAGGGAGCGCCTGATGGTGTGTTACCGGCGAGTAGTTACACTAATTTCATTACAGGTTTGTCACTATTTGACCGTGCCTTTGATTACGACCAAGACTGCCGTCAAGGCACCGCTCTCCGACGCCTCGGCGTCCCATGAGCCCCTCGACCGCGGCACACACGGCAAGTTCCGCTTCGCCACCAGCAGCTGCATCCCGGTCTCCGCACACGCATGGAGCCCTTGATGAGCGGAGTGGGCGACCGCTGCCTGCGGCTCGCCCTCATCGCGGCTTTTCCGCTCGGCTTCACCATCGGCTGGGCGATGAGCGCTTCTATCCTCGAGGCGCTCATCGTCGGTGCTCTTGGTGTCGTCTTGTGGGTGCTGGCCACCGCTGGCCGAAATGTGTGGTCACGTGGCCGTCGGCTGCACCTACGCACCGGTCACTGGGTACTTACCGCAGTGGGACTTGCCTTGCCCACACCGCGCGCGTTCGACTGGGCGGAAGAAATGCACGCCCAGCTGCTTGAACTGTCGGGCTGGCCCAGACGCCGATTCCTGATCGACTTCATCCTCTACGCCCCACGCAACTGGACAGTGGCGTGGTGGGCGCGGTCCCAGCACGCCCGCGCCCTTCGCTACCGCGGCAACGAACTGCACCTCGTCCGGCGGCTCTACGCCGCGCTGGCACCATATGGCGAGCTGACGGACCGCATGGAAATCCTCCACGCAGCGGGCCTGAGTCGTTTGCAGTCCCGTCTATCCGCCCGCCAGGTGCCCGCGCTCGTTCTGGCGAGGAACTTGCTGTCAACGCGCAGTCAAGTCCTGGGCGCTGCCAGGGAACACGCGCATGCCCTCTTGTCCGCCCGTGAACGTGCCCATCTCATCAGCCGAGACCTGCGCCGCAACCACCTGGCGGCTTGGCTCCGTGATCACCAAATCCCTTACGCCCACCAGTACGCCGAACTCGCCCAGCTGCGCCACACGGTTGAGCTGCGCAGCGAACTGCTCCGGAAAGCCCTCGCCCAAGCTGCCTCCACCTACAGGACTGCCCGGCATCGCAGGAGTCACTGAGATCTGGTCGCGACGGCTCGTTCTGGCCGCTCCCCTCCGCGACACCAACGGATCGGACATAAGGTGCGCGAGATACCTCGTCACCTTGTGGCCGAGCACTCCGTCACAGGCGTGGTGCACCGACCGGAGTTGCCAGCCTTCGGCGAGCCAGCCAATGGGCTGGTCCCGGCGGGGGTCGAGATCCGGAACTGCTGCGCGGCCTCAGCCGGGAGCTCGGAGTCGCTGTGCTGCTGTCCAACCGCATCCTGACCGAGGTCGCCTGACCGGCCACGCGTGTCGGCGTCACCCACGGCGGACGCCTGGGCTCAAGTTGGATCGCAGCAACGCTTTCAAAACGGGATGCACCGCTCGGGGTACCACTCAACATGCACGTCATCGTGTCGGCTTACCGCCGACACCACTCACCCGCGCACAATCGGAGGAACTCCTTCACATGTGGCGATGGTGGCGGGCAGGGACTGCGATACCCCGCCGATGTCACTCTTCGGTGTCTCCGCCTGGTCCAGTAGCCTGCCGCGATGACCGATATTGACATCGAGTCGACCCTTGACCTCGCCAGTGTTCTAGCAGCTCGATGGGCTGATCCTGACAGGTTCCCGGTCGGGGAATTCGATCGGGCGGAACATTTCTACCAGCAACGACGCCGCCACGACGCCGCCTTGCTCGTGGTGCGCGAAAAAGCCGCGGCACTGATCCGGACGTGGACCGGGCACGAGTCCCGTGATGTGGGCTCGTTCGGGTTGGGGCTGAATCTGGAAGCCAGTGATCTGGACTTGGGCATCGGCTACCCCGCAGAGCAGCGTGAGGTGTTGGTCGCCGCCTTGGCCGGACACGCGGTGTTCAAGGGTGAGCGTGTAACGCGGTTTCCCGCGGCGGACTTCTCCGAGGGTGCTCCCGCCACCACGCGACTGGTGTTCGCCTTCACCGTCGGCGGGGTGGAGGTGGACTTGAGCGCGTTGACGGTGGAGGACTTCGCCGTGGCGTGTCGGATGCTCGACGACATCGAAGCGCATATGACCGAGCGGGAGCGTGTCGCTCACACCTGGGTGAAGCACCTGCTGCGGTCTTCAGGCCGCATGCAGGACTACGCGGAGTGAAAGTTGGTGACCTACGCGCGGTTCTGCCCGGAGTTCAACTGGGTCCCCATTCCCGAATCGGTGTGATCCCGTGCCGGGGCGAGCGGGTCCTTGCCCCGGCGTCGCAGGTCACGTGCCGCACGGATCGGCGGCGTTGATCAGATCCCAGGATTGTGTTGCCGCCCAGAGGGTGTACGTCCCGACGAGCAGGCCCGAGTCCTCATCGGACAGCACGGCGGCCAACGCCTGCACGGTGTCGGTGACGCGGACCCGTAGCCCATGTATCGCCGACTCCAGCGCCCGCAACAGAACGCCGTCCAGGACGGTGGGATACGGGCGGTCAACCGGGAATTCGGCCAGCAATGCGACCATCGTCTGCAACAGGTCGAACGCCGCGTCCTTGAGCAGTAGGCGCGCGGCGCGCACCGCTTGCCATGGTGGCCCGTCCAACACCTTCTCCAGCGATTTGAATGTGTAGTCGAGGGCGAAGTTGCGGTCGACCCAGAGTTGGGCGTGCAGGGAGAACCGGCCGATACGCCAATCGGCGAAGTCCGCGTCGAGGCGTCCCATCGCCGGGCGGGCCGCGCCTGCCAGTCCGGCTGCGTGGACTTGTTTGGTGTAGGCGGCGCCGATCAGACATTCCATGCTCACCAACAGGTAGGAGATGGCGGTGTAGAAGGGGCGGCCGGTGGTGTGCTGGGCGACGAAGGCCTCATCGCGTACCCCGTCCACGATCTCGTCCACGCTCAGGCCCGGCAGTGGGTGCAGCAGCAAGTCGGTGCGGGCCTGGAACGCGGTCGTCGCGACCAGCGCAAGCTCGCTGGCGAGGTTGGTTCGGGGTGGGAGCGGCATATTCAGCTGATAGTGTCCGGGTGCGTGGTCACCTGTTTACTCGCACGAGCCTTCGTGAACGCCGATGGCGCATACGGCAATCCAGCGCTGGTGGTGATGGAGCCGGAGCACGCGGCTGTCACGAGCGAGCAGCGACAGGCGCTGGCCGATCGGCTCGGTGTTCCGGCGACGGTTTTCGTCCAGGATCCTGTTCGGGGGCTGGTCAGCATCCATGGCTCCTACGGCCAGCCGATTCGGTTTGGCGGGCATCCCCTGCTGGGCACGGTCGAGGTCCTGCACCGACTCGGATTCGTGGTGAGGGACCTGACCCCCACGGCCGGCCTCGTGGAATGCCGGCGGACGGATGACGGCACCGTATGGCTGACTGCGCCTGTGGCCTGGTCGAAACCGTGGCGCCACTACGAAATGAACACCCCCGAAGAGATCGAGGATCTGTCCGCTCTACCCGCGGGTGAGGACTTCACCCAGGTCTGGGCCTGGATCGACCCCGACGCAGGCACGGTGCGGGCCAGGCTGTGGGCGCCACGGATCGGCAAGGGCGAGGACGAGGCGTGCGGCAGCGCGTCCATGTTGCTGACACTGAAGCTCGGGCGGCCCTTGCAGGTGCTGCACGGCCGTCATCGGTCGGTCATCCGGACACGTCCGGTGGACGATGTCAGAGTCGAACTGGGCGGGCGCTGCACCGTCGAGGAGCCACCGGCGGACATCTTGACCCAGGTCACCGCGTTCTACGACCAGCCCGCCAGTCTGTAGGGCCTACACAGTCACCTCACCCACGACCCGTACGCACAGGTGGAATTCGAGGCGTGCCACGGCTTCGCGGGCAGCGGACAGTGCCTCGTCGGCGGTCTGACCCAGCGCTCGGGCACTGGCCACACGGGAGTCGGAGGACTCAAGAGCGCCGATCGTGGTCCCTGGGCCGACCAGCAGCACCACCTCGGTAACGCCTGGAGTCCCACGGGCCTCGTCCAGACCGGTGACCTCGCCGAGCAATCCTGCGGTGGGCAGAGCCGCGAACCAGATCGCCGAGCTGCGCGGGGTACGTGGTTCGGCGAGGATGGCGCGAATGCCGGGCAGGACCTTCTCCCCGACTGTCTGGCGCACGACGCACTCGGCGATGTCGACACCGGTCGCGTCGAGCGCCAGTGCCGGAATCTCGTCGCCACCCATTCGGACGTGCGTTTCGATCACCCGCACGCCCGCCTCGCCGAGCACGATCTCGGTGTGGGTCGCGCCGGACTCGACACCGAGGGCGTCCAGCAGTCGCTGCGTGTAGACGTGGATCTCGTCCCGTTGCGACGTGGAAAGTTCCGCGGGTGACACGTGGCCAAGCTCGACAAAGCTCACCGGATCGGAGTACTTGCGCGTGATGGCGACGACCTGGTGCTCGCCGAGCTCCGAGAACGCCTCGACGCTGAATTGCGGGCCCTCGTGGAACTGCTCCACGAGCACCCCCGAGTCCGACAGTCCCTCGTGCCTGCCGGCTGCCCGCTCGAAGGCCGCGGCCAGTTCGCTCTCGCGCGTCACCCGGCTGACGCCCGCGCTGCCCGCGCCGGAGACCGGCTTGACCACACAAGGCAGACCGTGCTCCCGGACGAAGGCGCGAAGATCTCCCAGGGTGGCCACTAGGGCTGAGGGGGTGGCGTCCAGACCGGTCTCACGCAGCCGGGCCCGCATGGCCTGCTTGTCGTGGACCAGGGCCACCGTGCGCGGACTGTGGGTGGGTAGGCCGAGGGCCTCGCCGATGGCGGCGCAGCGGTCCTGGTCCCGCTCGCCGAACGTGGCAATCCGGGTGAACGGGTGCCGGGCGTGGGCAGCGGCGGCCAACTCGATCCACTCCTGATCCGCGGCGTCGTGCCGGACCGCGATGACCCTGGTGTGCTCAGTCAGCTCGCGCAGCTTGGCGACGAACTCCAGGCGGCAGATCACCGAGGTCTCGGTACCGGGCAGCGCCTGGCGGACACGGGTCGGGAGGTCGCGGCCACTGCCGACGACGAGAACGCGCTCGGTCATCACTGTTCACCTCGGTCGATCTTGGAGTGTGCTGGGGACGGGGGGCTGGAGGCGAGTTCGGTACTACCTGCCCGTTCGGCGAGGCAGCGACGGGCGGCGGTGCGGGTGACCGCGGCGGCCGCACCGAAGGCGCCTGCCAGCACGGGCCAGGCGAGCAGGCCGGCGGGCATCAGCAGGACCACCAGCAGCGTGGGACCGATGACCTTCTGGCCGGTGAGGGAGAGGCTGAACGCGCCGAGGTAGCGGGCGCGGGCGCGCTCCGGTGAGAGTTCGGCCGACAACTCCCAGGCGGCCACGGCATGGAGGTTCTCCGCCACCGAGAGCACCACCACCGCCACTCCGACGGCGATCACCGCGATGGTGGTGGAGGCCGCCTGTCCGACGGCGAAGAAGGCGCAGCAGACCGACATCAGGATGCCGGACACCACCAGCAGTCGAATCGCCGCGGCCGTGCCGACCGCGAACCTGGCGACGTACACCTGGAGGACCACCGTCAGCACGGTGTTGATGGCCATCAACACCGGCACCCAGGCGGGGGGCACCTCGGTGTGCTCGATGACCCAGATCGGCAGCAATACGATCAGCACGGTGTCGTAGAGCGAGAGAACACCGTTGCCGACCGTGAACACCATGAACCAGGTGTCGCGGAACGGGGAGCGCACCGGTTCCGCCGAGTCCGGCGGACTTGAACCGCCTGCTGGTGTCTTGCCGAGTCGCACGGTGGCACCGGCGCTGGCCAGCGCCTTTCGGACGGTGAACGCGACCACGACGAAGGACGCGCCGTTGGCGAGGAAGGCAGCCGTGAGCACAGTGCGACTGCCGGTCGCAAAGATCAGTCCCGCCAGCAGGAAGCCGATGGTGAGACCGACATTGCGGACGGCGCGGATGGAAGCCATCGTGCGCGTGCGGTCCTGGTCCCCGACCACGGCGGTCACCACGGCCTGCTGGATGGGCGAACTCGACCGGTCGGCTGCGGTGAGCAGCACGGTGAGCACCAGGTAGCCGATGAACTCTGAGACGAACGCGTAGCAGCTGTAGCCGACGGCGCGCAGGAGCAACAGGGCCACGTAGAACCGGCCCGGCCCGAGCCGGTCCGCGAGCCTGCCCAGTGGCACGGGAGCGAGCAGCGCGAACACACCTGCCAGAGTGGTGGCGAGCGCGACCTTCACCGACGGGATGCCGACGATCCCGACGAAGTAGAGGGTGGAGGACGCGAAGAACATCCCGGTGCCCAGCGAGTCGACACCGGCGCCGATCGCCAGCGTCCGGCCCGCTGGACTGCTCGGCAGGAGCACCCCGGCCGCCCGGTGAAGGGCTCTCCTCACCGCTGTTGCTCTCGGCGGGTCTGCGGGGCGAGCGCGCTCACGAGGTCGGCGGAGCGACGAACATGGGTGGGCGTCGCCGCCTCCGGGGCCGGACGACGCAGGTGGTTCCACGCGTACCGTCGAGCGGCGTTCACCAGTAGTTCCGCGACCTGGCTCGGCTGCCCGGCCGCACCCGCCTGGGAGACCAGGGCGGAGGCGATCAGCAGACGGCTCATCCTGTCGACGAGGACCCAGCCCGCCGCGGCCACGACCGCGGGGTCTGCTCCCACCCACTCGTGGCGGGTGGTGTCCAAGGTGCCGAGCGCCTCGTCCACCATTCGCCAGGCGGCGAGCAGCCGCCCCTCCGGTGCGGCGCCAAGCAGGTGGCGGACGTGGCCGGTGACCGCGTCGAAGTGCTCGGGCAGGGTGAGCAGCAGCAAGGCGCGGCCAGTCAGGCGGTGCTGAACAGAACGGTCGGAGCTGTCCCGACCGCCTGCGAGGACTGTGTCGGCGACGACGGCGTAGGCAACACACCGATGTGCGACGGCTTGTACGTCACCGAGCGACGAACTGGGCTTGGCGTACCAGGCGCGGGCGGCGAGCAAGTCGACCGCCCGGTCGGCAGCCTCCTCTCGCTGGGCGACGGCCCATGGTGTGTCGTCGGCGGACAGTTCGGCGGCGGTGCTGGTGAGCCGGGCTACCGCGTCCTCGAAGACGGCCAGTGCGTCGGTGACCGAGGCGGTGACGGACTGGGTGGGGCGAATCAGGTCTGTTGCCTTCATAGTCGTCCTCACACGTGGGAAAGCCAACGACGGTAATCGGTGTTCCGGCCGTGGACGACGTCCTGGAAGGCCTCACGCAGTTGTTTGGTGACCGGACCGCAGCCCGCGGCGGCGACCGGGCGGTCGTCGACCGATGTGACCGGAACGATCTCGGCGGCGGTACCGGTGAGGAAGGCTTCGTCGGCGACGTAGAGCTCACTGCGGGTCAGGCTCTGCTCCCTGACCTCGTAGCCGAGGTCGCGGGCCAGCGTGATCACGGTGTCCCTGGTGATGCCGGGCAGGATGTTGTCACTGACCGGCGGGGTGGTCATGACCCCGTCGCGAAGGGCGAAGATGTTCGCGGCGGAGGCTTCGGCCACGTGCCCGGTCGGCGTGAGCATGAGGGCGTCGTCGTAGCCCGAACGGATCGCGGCGACCTTGGCCAGTGCGGAGTTGACGTACGCGCCGGTGGCCTTGGCCAGCGGCGGGACCGAGTGGACGCCGTTGCGCTGCCAGCTGCTGATCACCAGCCGACAGCCGTCCTGCTCTGCCTTCTCCCCCAGGTACGAACCCCAGGGCCAGGCGGCGATGGCGACCTTGGCGCTGTCCAGTTGGGGTGCGACGCCCATGGTCCCGTAGCCGAGGTAGACGATCGGGCGCAGGTATCCGGACGTCAGGTCGGTGCGGCGCAGCAGTTCGAGGCTGGCCTCGGTGAGCTCGTTGACGCTCCAGCCGGGATCCATGAGGTAGACGCGGGCCGAGTCGTGCAGCCGCTGGAGGTGTTCACGCAGCCTGAAGACAGCGGGGCCCTCGGCTGTCTCGTAGGCGCGAATCCCTTCGTAGACACCCCATCCGTAGTGCAGGCTCGGGGTCAGGACGTGGACCTGTGCCTCGTCCCATGGAACGAACTCACCGTCCATCCAGATGGTGCTGGTGGGGGTCAGCTTCATCGTGCGGCTCCGTGAGGTGAAGGTGGTCAGGTGCGGCGGGAGGGAACGGGCACGGCAGGGCAGCCGACCAGTGCGAGGCGGCGCTCGATGCTCCGCGACTGAAGGGTGAGCACCTCGCGAAAGGTGTCGGTCCGCTCGCCGGGGAAGGCGAACCAGGCCCAGCGCGGCTGGAGTTCGCAGCCACGGGCGAACTTGGCCTCGTAGGCGGCGAGTCCATAGTGGACTCGGCGGATTCCGTGCTCGACCGCCCAGCGGGCCGTTTCGTGGTAGGTGAGAGCCAGGTAGCACCCATGGGCCTCGGGCATGAAGCCCACGGTCCGGGCGAATAGGGCTTCGCGAGTGCGCAGCAGGAGCACGAAACCCTGTAGTTCGCCGTCACGCTCGGAGCCCAGCAACAGGCAGCTGTCCCCGATCTCCTCCCGGATGGCGGCGAAGTCGCGGCGCACTCGGTCGTCGCCGCCGGGTAGGCCGTACTTGGCACGGTGGGCGACCTGGAGGGCGACGACGTCGTCGTCGATGGCGTCCGGGCCCTCGCGGACCACGGTGCGGAATCCGGCGGCCGCGTAGTCCCGTAGCTCCTTGCGCAGCCTGCTGCGACGGCGGCCGCTGATTCCCGCGATGTACTCATCCCAGCTGTCCGCGGCCAGCTCGTACACCCCGTCGGCGCCGAGGAGGGCCGCGGTGTAGCCGGCTCCGGCCGCGGCGGTGTCCACCGCTTCGGCGTCCGGTTCACCCACGTAGAGCAACGCCATGCTGCGGCAGTCGAGTTCGGCCGCCGCCTGCTCGAGCAGTGCGGGCAGTGCGGCCATGACCGCACGGCGCTGCACCGCGGTGCGGTCGGGGGCGTGCACCACGCCGTGGTGGGAGCCGAAGGTGGCCAGTGCCAGCGAGGGGTAGTGGTCCGGGCGGCTGTCGGACAGGGTCGATGTCAGGGCATCCCACCGCTGCCGGTCTGCAGGCTCGAGCAGTTCCGGCTCGGCCATCGGGCCCGCGGTGCCCGCCAACCGTGGCGGGTCGTAGAACAGCAGTCCACCCGCCTCCGGGGAGAGCAGCAACGTCGCCATGGCCACGGTCGTCCCGTCTTCGTGCACCTCCAGGTAGTGGACCTCGTGCAGGTCGGTCCGTTCGGTGAAGCGAAGCCAGCGTTCGTCGTCCCAGACGAGGTCCGGAGCGTGCAGTCCGGCGAAGTCCAGTACGGACGGACGGCTGCCGGGAGGCAGCAGGTGGCCCTTGTACGGGCTGCCGGCGGGCTCGGTTCCGGTCATCGCGCATCTCCCATGACGGACTTCTCGGCGTGCTCCCAGCCGAAGCCCGCGCTGACGACGTCAGCGGTGGCATCCAGCCTGGCGTCGAGCGCGGCGGCGTCCGGGTCGGTGACGATCCAGGTGGCCAGGAAGTCCCCGGACTTGCGGAGGCGGTAGCGGTCACCACTCCAGTCGTCTCCGACATGTGTGTTGAGGACGAAGTCGTGCGTGCCCGGTGGCTCGTCGGGTAGGCGCAGCACCCGGCCATGCCGCGGCGGGATGCCGTAAAAGGCGGCGCGAGGTGCGGTGTGGCAACGTTCGCGTACGGCGTCCAGGTCCGTGGGCAGTCCACATTCGACGCGGGTCCACAGTTCGCGCGGGTCGATGCCCAGGACGTGGCTGAGCATGGCGGGAATGGGGCCGCCGCCAATACGGGCAGCCACCTCGCACAACACGATCTCTCCGGCGTCGGTGACGAAGAACTCGGCGTGCGCGCACAGGGTGTCGGGCGAGGGTAGGGCGTCGATCAGCCGCGAGGTCTCCGCGACCAACCGCTCGTGGACCGGGTCGTCGAGGTCCAGGTTGCGGGAGCCATACGGGGCGTCGGTCCAGTGCGACAGGCAGCCCGCACCGGTGTATCGGGACGCGACGGCCGCGACGAGACGACCGTCCACCCGGAAGACGTCCACGTGGTGCATGTCGCCTTCGACGAACTCCTCGACCTCGTACGGAACGGTGCTGACGTACGTGGCGAGTCCGGCGGCCTGCGCGGGATCGTCCAGCACGTGCACTCCGGTGGACCCGGAGCCGCCTCGTGGCTTGGCCACGACCCGGCCGGGATGGGTGGACATGAAGGCCGTGATGTCGCGGACGTCGCCGACGGGCACGAAGGCAGGTACCCGGAGGCCTGCGGCCCGCGCGTAGTCCTTCATCAGGACCTTGTCCCGGTAGGCGGCCGCGGCGGCCGTGTCCAGTCCGGGCAACCCGAACTCACCCCGCAGCGCGGCGGCCCGTTCGATGTCGACCTCCGCCAGTGCCAGCACGACGCGCGGCCGGTGGCGGCGGGCCACCTCCCGTGCCGCGGCCAGCACTGCTTCGTCGTCGGTGTAGTAGGGGACGGTGACGACCTCGGCGAAGCCGTCGCCGACCGTCGTCCCGGTCGCGGTGACCGCCACCAACCGGCCTGCCTCCTCCGGCAGCCACCTGGCGTAGGGCAGCCCGGCGTTGCGTGGGCTGATCAGCACGAGAATCACGCGGACCCCTCCTCCGAGGTGGCTGTAGGGCCTGCGGCGCCGAGGCGTCCGGCCAGTTCGACCAGTACGTCCGCGGTCCGTGCGTCGAGTGGGATGCCGCGGACGCCGCGGGTCCGCTCGTAGGCGCGTTGCGGGTCGCCAGGGGCCAGTACGGGCTTGGCTGCGGCGGGCTTGGCGGTGCGCACGGTGGTCAATAGGTCGGCCAGTCCCGCGGTGAATTGCTCCTCGCCCGCAAACGCGGCCGGGTCGATGGCGAGCACCAGATGGCCGACGCCACGGCTGTGCCCGCGGTCGCCCTCGCCGACCTGGGCGAGCTGCCAGTCGGGCGCGGTACCCGTCAGGACGGCACCGAGCAGCGTGACGGCCATGGCCAGGCCCTGCCCCTTGTAGCCGCCGAGCGGCGAGAGTGCGTACGCGGCATCGGGGTCCTGGGTGGCCTGCCCGCTGTGGTCGGTCACCCAGCCCTCGTCCAGTCGGCGTCCCTGTGCGCTGCGCTGCTTCACCTCGCCGAAGCAGACCTGGCTGGTGGCCATGTCGAGTGCGAACTCCTCGCCCTCGCTCCCCGCGGCGACGCTGATGGGGTTGGTGCCGAACAGCGGCTCGACGCCTCCGTACGGCGCCACCCTCGACGCGGCCGAGGTGACCGCGATGCCGACCAGCCCCTGCCGGGCCAGCCGCCGGGTGTACACGGACGCGGCGCCGAAGTGGTTGGAGTTGCGCATGCCGACGGCGGCGACACCGAACTTCCTGGCGCGCTCGGCCGCGAGCCCGGCCGCGGACAAGCCTGCCAGCACACCGAGCGCACCGTCTGCGTCCATCAGCAGTCCGGCTCCTTGGTCGCGCACGACAGTCGGGCGCGCGGTTGCCTTGGCGACGCCGGTCGCGAGCTCGTCGAGGTATTGCGGGAGCAGTCGCAGGCCGTGCGTGTCGATACCGCGCAGCGAGGTGTCCACCAGCGCGTCGGCCACCTGCTCGGCCTCGGCGACCGGTACGCCCGCTTCGGTGAACGCCGCCTTGGTGAGCGAACGCGCACGGTCCGCCCCGATCGTCCGGTCGCCATTCGGTCCGACGGAAATGCCCGCGGACGCCGCGGCCCGGTTGTCCGCGATCATCGGAGACTCCTGTACATGAAGAAGTGCGGACCGATCTCGGGCATGTCGAACTCCGGACCCAGTTCCGCGAAGCCCTGCTTGCGGTAGAACCCGGCGGCGGAACTGCGAGCGTTGCACCAGACCCCGTCCGCGCCGTCCAACGCGGCGTGGGTGAGCGCGACGCGCAGCAGCGCGATGCCCGCGCCGGTTCCGCGCACCTGGTCGAGAGTCGCCATGCCTCGCAGTCGCCTGCCTCCACCGTGCCTGCACCCTCTGGAAAGCAGGCCCGGTGGGGCGTACTCGGCAGGCGGGTCCTCGGTGTATAGCGAGGCGGCGCCGACTGCCCTGCCCTCGTGCAGTGCGGCGAAGTGCCGGGCGCCGGGGAGGTCGTCCTCGGGGTACGCGCAGGAGTCGGCGGGCTGTGCTGGCCGCAGCACGCGGTGGCGGATCGGGCGCACCTCGGTGGCGGAAGCCGCCCGAACGTGCCAGCCGTGGGCCTCAGGATCGGGCAGGTAGCCGGATCCGGGGCGCCTGGGCAGCGTGACCCGGCCACTGCCATCGACGGTGATGCCCCGTCCGGTGTCGACCTCGAGGAGATCGACGATGTCGACGTCCAAGTGGTCGACCAGGCTGCCGAGATGGGCCGTGGCGGACACACTCGCCGCGGACTCGGGCATGCAACCCAGCATGGTGACCAGACCGCGGTCGCGAGCGGCGCGCAACAGGGCGAGGGCGGGTGTAATGCCGCCTGCTTTCATCGGCTTGACGTTGATGCCGTCGAAGGCCTGGGTGCAGGCGTCCAGGTCCGCGATCGAGGTGATGCTCTCGTCGGCGATGACCGGGATGGTGCTGAGTTCCTTGAAGGTCCGGGCATCCGACCACGCGGCACGCGGAAAGGGCTGTTCGATCAGCTCCACTCCCAGATCCCGCAGCTGGGGCAGCGCGGGAACGAGCTGGGAGAGTTCCCAGCCGCAGTTGCCGTCCACGAAGAAGGGTGCGTCGGTATGGCGACGGAGTTCCTTGAGGATCGTCGGGTCGCCGGGGTCCGCGATCTTGATCTTGTACGCGGACCAGCCCGGTCGCTCGCGCAGCTTGTCGACCATCACCTCCGTAGCGTCGAGGCCGATGCTGAAACTGGAGCGCAGCCCTTGGGGCCGGCCGAGGCCGAGAGCCTGCCACAGCGGGATGCCGAGCAGTCGGGCTCGCAGGTCGTGCACCGCCGCGTCGAGTGCAGCCAGCACGAAAGGCGAGTCGGGCAGCTCGGCGGCCAGCCGCTGCCAGACGGCCGTCGGGTCGTCAGGGCTCAGTCCTGCCAACAGCGGCGCGAGTCGCCGGAGGTCGGTGTGCAGCTGGTCGAGGCTCGAGTTGTAGTGGTCGGTCATGAAGACGGAAGCCTCGCCGTACCCGGCGAGGCCGTCCTGCTCGACCTCGACCACCACGGCCCGGTGCACCGGGATGGCTTCCCGTGCGGAGCGCCACAGGTGGCGCTGGGTCAGGCTGATCTCGTGTGCTGTGACCTTCACCGAGCACCCGCCAACCGCAGCTCCGACGTCGCGGACGACCGTCCAGGAAGCCAGGACCCGAGAGCGGGGCGGAGGTCGTCGAACCACTCCGCCTTCGGGTCGTACGCGGCGAAGAACTGGCATCCAACCTGCTGCGGGTCACGGGCTTGCAGCATCCGCAGCGAGAAGACGCGCTCCCCAGCGATGGTGCTGACACCGTCAAGCAGCACCTTGCCGGGAGCCGCGGACATGACCGGCCCCCGGGCGGAGCGGGCGAGTCCGGACACCCCGCGGATGGCGCCGGTGTAGATGTCCAGTGCCTTCGCCAGCGGGACGCCGAAGTAGCTTCGGGCACCGGTGTCCCGCTCCACGAACATGTAGTACGGCACGACGCCCAGCTCCACGAGCTGCTGCCACATCTGCGACCAGGCTTCCGCGTTGTCGTTGACGTGGGCGACCACCGGTGCCTGTGCGCGGATCACCGCGCCGGTGGACCGCACCCGCGCGATGGCCTCCCGGACCGCCGACGTCCGCAGTTCGTTCGGATGCGAGAAGTGCGCCATCACCGCCACGTGACGACCGGCGGCGACGCAGCGCTCGAACAGGCGCAGAAGATCGTCGGCATCTGAGTCGGTGGTGAACCGGGCGGGCCAGTAGGACAGCACCTTGGTGCCGAACCTCAGTGTCCGGACGGATTCCACGGCCGGGTCGAGCAGCGGCTCGACCCAGCGCTCGAGCACGCTGGATTTCATGATCATGGGATCTCCGCCGGTGAACAGGACGTCGGTGACGTCGGGATGAGCGCCCAGGTACCTGACTAGGTCGGCGGGGTCTCGTAGGGCCTGCCGGAGCTCGGCGACACCGACGAACTGAGCCCAGCGGAAGCAGTACCCGCAGTACGAGTGACAGGTCTGCCCCTGTGAGGGGAAGACCAGCACCGTCTCGGCGTACTTGTGCTGAAGCCCGTCGAGCCGCCGCCCGTCCAGCATCGGCACGTTCGCTTCGAGCTGGTCGCCGGGGTGCGGATTGAGCAGCTCCTGAGCGTCGGCGGTGGCCTTGCTCAGAACCTCGCGCGACGCGTCACTGTCGTGCAGGGCGGCGATGCCGTCGAAGATCTCCGGCGGCAGCATGTCGCGATGCGGAAAGGTGAGCCGGAAGATCGGGTCGTCCGGTGCGGCGGACCAGTCGATGAGCTCGTCGGCGACGTATTCGTTCACCTTGAAGGGCAGTACGGACGAGACAACCCGCAGATCACGGAGGTAGTCATCGGGCATACCGCGGTCACGGGCGAGGTCGGCCAGGCGTCTGTGGCTGTAGGTTTTCATCCGAAGCCGTCTCAGATCGTTGGTGGTGGGATCTGCGCCGCGTCTGCTGGGCGTGCTACCCGGTGACGTGTGAGCGGGACCAGTCGAAATCCACCTGGTCGGCCACCCCCAGCTCGTCGACGAGCTTGCGCAGTCCCGTGTAGTCACGGACGAGCCGCTTGCGGCCCGACTCGGCCTGGCAGTCCATGAGCATCTCGCGGCCGCCCGCGATTCCGCTAAGGTCGACGATCCGGCGCCAGGTGGAGTAGTCATTGGTCACGAACGCGTCCAAGCCCTCCATCAGCATGTCCAGGAAGAACCTGCGCTGGGTGGCATCCAGCTTGTCGTACACCGTCTGCGCGAGGACATGCGAGATGGAGGCGTGGCAGTACTCGTCCCGGTTGTGCAGCGTCGCCGTGGTGCTGTTGATCGGCTGGATCTCGGTGTCGTCGGCGAGCAGGTCCAGATAGGCGTTGATGGAGATCTCGGAGACGGTCGCGAAAGCCAGCGTCGTCAGTGACTGCTGCCAGCGCTCCGCGGCCTTGTCGCGCAATTCCTGGTGCACCCGCGCGGTGTACGACAGCGGCAGCGCGTCGTCCGGCATGGCGTGGCCCCGGCGGCGCCGGGTGACCGCGCTCGCGTTGAGGTGCATCAGCGTGTGGTACTGCTCGTCGACCATCGCCTGTGCCAGCGACAGGTTGAGCGCTTCCCCGGAAAGGCCCGGATATTCACCCTCCATGACAAGAGCGAAAGCCGGGTTGGCGACCTTCTGCTCGGCCATCACGGTGTGCCGGTTGTACGCGATCCAGGCCCAGCTGAGCAGTTCGGAACGCTTGGCGGGGTCAAGCGCGAGGTAGGTCGGATGGTCGTGGAAGGGCAGGATCTTCTCGGGGTAGTCGGCGCGCTCGGGCTCGAACAATTCGTCAAGGTCGGGTTCGTCGCGCTTGACTGTGGCCCGGCGATGCCAGTTGCCTACCAGTCGGCGGATCACCGCGCTCTCCACCACGTCGTTCGGGTCGAAGCTCGGAACGCCTTCCGGAAGCGGGGTTTTCGAAAACTCCCACAGTGCTGCCTGGTCGAGGCCGTCGGTGGCCGGAGGATTGCCGCTCATGACACTGTCCTTCAAGGGCTCGGCGCCGTTGCCCGTGTGCGGGCAAGGCTGATGGGCGGGGTCGCACCGGCTGTGCGACCCACGGGTGACGACGGTGAGTGGTCATGCTCAGACCGTGCCGAGCCAGTAGCGCGTCAGATGGCGCCGCACGTCCGTGTAGGAAGAGCGCGCGTGCAGCATCCGCTGGTTGTCCCAGATGAGCACGGAGTGCTGCGGGATGAGGACGGACACCTTATTCGTGCGGAAGAACTTCTCAGCGCGGACAGCCAGATCGCGTCCGAGCGCGCCCAATGGCAACTGCTCTGGCGGCACGTCGGCGTCGACCGGAGGGTCGTAGTGACCAGCGGTCAGCAGGTTGTAGCTGAAGCGGACGATGTCCCTGCCGTCGGCAGTGCGCTCGACCGCGGGTCGGCGGATCCCGTTCGAGCCGGTGCCGCCGGTGTTGTGGCCGACCCAGTCGATGCTCTTGTCGGACATGACCCGGCGCTCCGGCTCACCGAGGCGTGCGACGAAGTCGTACGCGTCAGCGAGTTCGGTGTGGCCACTGCCGCACTGGGCCTGGACCCGGCAGTGCAGGGCGAGATACCGGGGTGGCGGGTTCCAACCGGGAGCTTCGGTGTGCACCGGGATGGTGTTAGTGCTCTTGGAGTAGCGCCGGTCCTCGAATCCGGGGGCGGCCTTGACCTGGTAGCGCAGCTCGCCGTCGTACTGCGGCATCAGTGTCCCGAATTCACGCAGAGCCTCGGCCGCCTCCTTGTCGGTGGTGATGCCGCTGAGCAGCGTGTAGCCCTGCTCGAAAAGCTCCTGAGTGTGCAGCCCAAGGGTGGAAATAGTCACGATGTGCTTCTCTTTCGATTCAGTTCAGGTGAATCCGACCGTCATTGCGGGAATGCATTCGGGTGCGAACCCTTCGGGAGCAGTCTCACCGGGCACTTGGGCTGCGCATCCGCGCTTCAGATGCCGCGTGTTGCCGAAAGCCACCGCCGGTGTCGTCCCGCGTCCGACGCCACTTACGCATAGCTATTACGTTGGACACTGCCGCGTCGATCACTGTTGGGCGCCGGCGGGCACATGACCCGATATGGCAATCCGCCCGATACAAGACATGGTGTCGCCCACCACTAAATCTCCCGATCCGGTTTAACATCCCCCATTTGGTTTAAATTTTATTACGCCGCGCAAGACCGATGGATACCCCCTCCGAGAACGGGTTTGCCCGCAAGGATTGGTTCGTACAAGTGTCTACGTAGATCAGGATGGCACAGTGCAGAATCCCGAGGTGGGGGCACATGCCATGAACCACACTACTCACACTCCCTTTGTGGCAGGCGAGCGTCATCGCTCATCAATTGGCAACTTTACGTATGACCGGGCAGCTCCGCTCGCACCTTCCAACGAATTCGCTCGAATGGCGCAAAATTCGTCATGGCACAGAATTCGTCAGTGGGCAAACGGATCCAATACTGCAAAACGGACATTTCTCGGTATGATCCAACGTGCGAGGCGTCATTAGAGCACTAGCCCGGATCTTTCGTGTGGGTGACGGCCCGGCTTGAGACCGTGGCCGGTGGTTGCTATGGGTCCTCCTTCCGGTGTTCGGGATGGCCAAGATGGCCCGTTGTCGGCCGGGTGTCGCCGGGTTCCACTGCCCGGTAGTGGTGCTGACTGCTCGTAGGGGCGGGTTATGGCTGGTCAAGCCAGTAGCGGTAGATCGTGCAGGCGTTGGTGGCCGGTGAGCAGTAGCCAGGACCAGGGCGCGTGGGCGGCGAGTCGGAGATGGACCCGTCGGGCGTGTCGGGCGATCCGACCGGCGATGGAGAACAGGCGTAGTCGCAGGCGTTTGGGCTCCCAGCGGCGGGCTTCGTGCCCGGTCAGGGCGAGCATCTGGGTCCAGGCGGTCAACTCGACCGCCAACATCACGATCGCGACCCAGATCCGGTTGTGGGCGTAGCCGTGCAGGGGCAGGTTGGTCAGGCCGGTGGCTTTGCAGGTGCGGATGCGGTCCTCGGCGCGGGCCCGGCGGCGGTGGCGCAGTTCCAGATCGGCGAGTTGTCCGCGGACGGTGTTGGTGGCGAACGCGGTGAGCCTGTGTCCGTCGGCGTCGGTGAACCGCAACTGCGCGCCGGGGTGGGGTCGTTCCTTGCGGACCAGGACCCGCATTCCGGTGGGCCAGGAGGACAGGTCGAGCACGCCGGTTGCCTCGGCGACCCACGCTCCTTCCCGTACCGCGCCCTCTTCGTCGTAGGCCGGGGTCCACGCGGTGGCGGGGATGCGGGCGATCCGTTCGACGGCGTCCTCGGGCAGGGTGAACCCCAGCGAGTAGCCCAGTTTCCTGGTCTGCAACCAGTCCACGAACTCGTGGGTGCCGCCCGCGGCGTCTGTGCGGATGAGGATCTTGCGGCCGACTCGTCCGCCTCGGGCGGTGAACGGCAACTGCCGCAGCGCGTTGCGGGTGACCGTGATGTGGTCGGCGGCGGTGTTCGAGCCGGCGTTGCCCGGCCGGAGCAGGACCGCGAGTGGTTCGCCGGTGCCTGGTGTGTCGTGGTCGGCGAACGAGCACAACGGGTGGAAACCGTAGCCACGCTTGAATGTCGGCGCGGCGTGCTCCTTGTCGGAGTGGGCGGTGATGAGGGTGGCGTCCAGGTCGATGATCATCGGGTTGTTCGGGCTGATGTCGTGGTCGGGGGCGTGATCACCGGCGAGTGTCCAGGTTCGCGCCCGTATGTGCGCGCGGGCGTGGTCCAGGGCGGCGAGGGCTTTGTCCACGTCTGTGGCCAGGGTGTCGATCAGGCGTGACACGGTCGGGTCCGAGGCGACTGGGCCGAACAGGGCCGGCTCGGTTCTCAGGGTCGTGATGTCGGCCAGGCAGTCGCCGCCTATGGCCAATGTGATCGCCAGGTCGCACACGATCTTGCCGGGGTCGTGGATCGCGGTCGGTGCCCGCCACCGTCCCAATGCCGTGGACAGTGCGCGGTCCAGGCCGATTTTGCGCACGGTCTCGACCAGCAGCGTCGCGCCTGCCTGGGACACCACGCCGGTTCCGGCGGTGTCGATGGTCAACGATGGATAGGACCCGGTAGGCTTGCTCACCAGAAAGGTGCTCCTGAACTCGCGCGGACATGGCCCTAGACAAGCCCTATCCTTGCAGCTCAGAGCACCTTTCTCCATGGAATGGCCACTCTCGCGCCAATTCCCGATGAAAGCAGCGGGCTAGGGGCGAGGCGTCGTAGAACTGCCGGCGGCGCGGCGGCCGGATGGCTCCGGCCGGGAGACCGTCGTCGTGCGGAGCGAGCCGGTGCGGTCGGGTGAATTGGGTTGCCGACGACCTGCGAGCCGGTCTCGTGGTGTCACGCTGTGCGCTATCGGCCAACAAACACTCCTAGCCACTCAACGCGCCGCCGCCCTCGGCCGCCACCACGCCGTCTGGCACCTGCACATCTTCCACACTCGGCGGGGGCACCGACGTGACGCGCTCACCATGTGGCAGGCGGCTCTGGACGCCGCCGCCCATCCGCCCAACCCGGCTAGTCGCGGCCGCGCCTACCGACTGCTCGGCGACGCGTGTGCCCGGTTGGGCCTGCACAAGCCGCTCCCGCCTGTCGACCAACGCGACATACTCGCGGACGTCGTACGGGTCGGTGATCGTGGCGTTCCCGGTCAGCACGCTGATCGTCACCACGCGCTCGTCGTAGACTTGGAACCCTTGCAGCGCAACAAGATTCGTGTCCGCCGACCACGGGACCACGCCCAGCCGCACGGTGGTCCTGCACATGGTCTGGGACAGGTGCTCGATCTGGTCGCACATCAGGTCGGCCGACTCCATCCGCCACTGCGACGCGCTTCCTGGCCGGACTGCCGCAACATCTTCGGCGACCCCACCTGAACCTGGTGATCGGTGCTCGACACCGCCATCCAGCACCACACCCGCGAGAGGACTGGCGCCATCCACTGCGAGGCTGACACGACAAGGGGCGGTCGTCGAGGCATGCCGTGCACGGCCCGCTGACGATCAGCGTCCGATCGACCCGCACGCCCAGCACATGATCGCCGATCCTGGTCTCGCAGACCACGAGTGGGTCATCCTATGCGCATACGACTTCCTTGCCGTCCAAGGAAAATTGCGGTGTAGAACTGTTGGAGCCCATCGTGCACCGGACGCGGCGCTGGTGACGGCTGGCGACGGCAGTCACCCTCACGCCCGCCCGTATCTCGGTCAACATTCTCGGAGTTGGGGAGTAGTGTTTACAACTGTGGTCGTGATGTGGCGGCGGGAGCCGACCGATGAGGAAGTGGACCGTCTGCGTGACGCCGTGCGCGAACTTTCCTGGCACCAGGCTCGAACCCTGTCCGGATTGATGGAAGGCGACCTGCCCCGCAGCCCGTTCGATGCCGAATCCCTGGACGGGGCCGGTCAACGGGCCGCGGTGCTCGCCGTGTTGGCGGCGATGCGGGACGTGCGGGACCTGGCCGACGAGCTGATCGCCGGCACGGTGGGCCTCGCGGGCCGGACCGGAGCCGGAGGCGAGGCGATCGGCAACGCCCTCGGAACCTCTCGTTCAGCGGTGCGCAAGCGCTGGCCCGACACCGTGGCCGGAGCCTCCGGCCCGCGGCGCCCCGTCTTCACCACGGTGGGCAGCGAACTGTGGGGCGCCGCAGACCAGGTCGATGAACGGTGAGGACGCCACCGCCATCGGCGTCGGCCGTGCACGCCGCGACGACCGGACAGGTTTCCCGCAGATCAGCGGACCCGTACTTGCCGGGCTGGCCACGTCGACCGTCACCGTGCACGACCGACGTCACCGACCACGGTGCGCTGCGACCAGGTGCTCCGGCTGCCCGTCCGACGGCCTGGGCCGCCGACGTCGTCGACGGGGCGTGGAACCCGTGGGAGTTCCACGCCGGGCGTGCCGAACGGATGCGGGTGGAGGATCTGTGTCAGCTGTGCGGGCGGCCGCGCGGCGACGAGGTGTACCTGCTGGTGCCGCGGGACCATGCGGACACGATGGTCGTGATGTACGGCGGGGCGTTGTGCTCGCCGGCCTGTGCCCGGCTGACCGCCGCGGTGTGTCCGCATTACACCGCGCAGTCCTCGGTGGGGATCTATCCGGTGGCGCGGCATGATCGGGTGGATCTCATCGGGGGCGGGTTAGCCAACGACGACGAGTACGACATCGTCGGGCTGCGACCCATCGCGATGATTCGTGTCCGCTGGCAGAAGAGGGGGCAACCGCTGTGACCGACCAGGACGAACTTCCTCACGTGGCCGACCGCGGCACCGCGGAGGGTGACTCCCCGGCCATCGCGGTCCACGGCGGCGGCGGGTGGGGCGTGGCCAGCGTTCCCGCGCACGGGTCCGGTTCCAGACTGTGGTGTGCGGTCCGGAGACCCATGGCGAGGACGCGATGGCGTGCCCGTGGCGGAAGGACGCGATGACGGGGCAGTTCCCGCCGTCGGTGTTCCGGCACTCCGCCCGCACCGCCTACGACCTGTCGGATGTCCGGTTCGCCTGCCACAACTCCCGCGACGAGGCTCGGCCGCTGACCTGTGCGGGGTTCCTGCTGCGGGGTGCCCAGCACAACCTGTCCGTGCGCACCGACGGACCGGACGAGAGCCTGGTCGACGACGGCGGCCACGAGCTGTACCCGTCCTACCGGGCGATGGCCATCGCCAACGGCGTCGACCCGCTCGACCCCGCGCTGGCACTCTGCCGCGACTGGCAGCCCCCAGTACCGCCCGGAACGACCGAACCCGCCGCTGACCAGGAGTGGACATGACCACCACCGAGGACCGTTCCGCGACCGACTTCGCCAAGACGCTCCAGCAGCTCTTGGCGCTCGCTAGCCTGGCCGAGCAGGCTGAGGCGACGCTAACCGCGCTACCGGGCATCACCTTCTCGGCTCCGGCACGTGCCGCGCTGGCGACGGAGTTGGACACCGTCCTCCGTCGGACCCTGGCCGAGGGCCTGCGCACCGACGCGGGCATCGGCCACGACGGCAAGCCCAGCTACGACACCGGTTCCTGGCGGGACGCGGCCAACCGGATCGACCGGGCACTCGACCGCGACTGACCCACCGGTGAAAGAGGAGCACAGGATCATGTCCGCACCGATGTCCGACGGCGACCACCCGCCGATCGTGATGCCGTGCACCGACTGCGCCAGCGGGCTGGAGCTGGCAGACGGGCAGCTCACATGTGTGAACGTGCAGTGCTCCTCTGCCTGGATCACCGTGCCGATCTGGCGGGCGCATGAGCGGCTGGTCGCAGCAGGTCTGGACGTCCCGGCTCCGGGCGCGGGGTGGCCGCGGCCGCTGTTCGACGGGGTGCCGCACCCCTACCTTACACCGGTCGTGGCCGGTCGCGCCTGGTGGAAACTGGTCGACGAGCGGCGGCACCAGGAGTGCCAACTGCGGTGGGCGTGCCAAGTGTGCGGGAGCCCGCTCCCCAGCGCAGCCTGGGTCGTGGTGAACATCCACTACGAGGTCCTGATATCGACGGCGATGCACGAGCGGTGCCTGCGGCTGGCGACGGCGCGCTGTCCGAACTTGGTGTCCCCGCCCGTGATACTGACACCGCTACAGGTCACGCCGCGCGAGATCAGGGCCGATCACCGACCGCTGGACGAGGTCCTCGCTGCCGCGGTGTCCAAACCGGCCACGACAGGCGACTGGATCCAGGAGTGGACAGTCCCGCGCACCCATGGGTTGCACTCCCCTTGGTGACCCAGTGCCCCGGTGAACAGCAGACCCTGACCGACCGCCACGCCGGTCCACCCAGACCGTCGAGGTGTTCACCCACACCAACCACCGCGCCCAGATCGGCACCAACCTGACACCTGGGGTACCTCGACACCCTGGCCCAGGTGGATCACCGGTGGTCCAGGCTTGCGAACGCACGCCATCGGCATGAATTGGTGCCGTGGCCGCTATGCGGCATGTGCTGACGCGGCGCGCTACTCGTTGATGAGCTGTTCGCGCAAGATGTCGGCGTGCCCGCAGTGCTGAGCGAACTCGCGCAGTGCGTGGAGGTACACCCAGCGCAGCGGGAGCGGACCGCGGCGGTTGCCGTGGACCAGGTCGTCCAGCCCCAGGGACGAGGTCGCGTGGCGTGATACCTCGTACGCGTCGCGGTGTGCTCGCTGGACGGTGACGATGGTGTCGTCCTCGTCGAGGACGAATGACTCGTCCGGTGTCGCAGGAATGCCGATCTCGGCGCGCGACCGGCATGTGACGGCTTCGTCGAACCAGACCTTCTCGACGAAGGTCGTGTGCTTCACCAAGCCCAGCAGCGTGGTCCGGGAAGGCACCAAAGATCGACGCACCTGTTCCTCGGTCAGCCCGTCCAAGCAGCTGTTGAGCGCACGGCGGTGCTCGTCGAGGAACGCCTCGAACTGCGCTCGAGGCTGCTGGTCGATGACGTCCTCGGCGGACACCACTAGGTGCGTAGACATGGACGGAGTATCAGGGACGTGCCGCTGGCCTACGTCGGCAACCAGTACGACCGCGACACCGCCTTCAGCACCTATTTCGCTCCGGCCGCGGCCGTGCACCGGCATCTGGTGGCCGGAAAATGGGCCCGGACCGAGGCGTGGCCGCACGTGTCGTTCACCGGCAGGGTGCCCTTCACCGAGGTCGAGGGAATCCACGGACGAGCCCTGGCCACCGTGCTGCTGCTGCCCGAGCAGTACGCCCAGGTCGGGCAGATGACCCAGCGGCTGTTCGAAGCGGTCCTCGCCGGATGTCTGCCACTGACCCCGAGCAGCATCCGCAGCGCCGAACTGTTCACACCGGCGCGGTTGCACGTCGCCGACGGCACCGCCGTCACCACCATGCTCACCCGGCTCCAGGACATCACCGGCACAGCCGAGCACGCCGAGTTGATCGCCGACTGTCTACAGGCGCTGGACGTGTTCCGCCTCTCACGCCAACTCGACGTCCTCGACCGCCTGCTGTCCACCCGTACCGCCTCACAGGTGACGTCGTGACCGGCCGGCCTCCGCAGGGGCAGGCCCCTCCCGGCGCATGGACAGGATCGCCATCATCGGCTGCGGTGGGTCAGGCAAGACCTACCTGGCAAATCAAATCGCCGCCGCCTACCAGCTCCCGCTGACCCACCTGGACGGCATCTACTACGACGTCGACTGGAACCCGCTGCCTCCCGAGGAGTTCGCGGCCCTGCAGAACAAGCTGGTCGCCGAGGACCGCTGGTTGCTCGAAGGCAACTACGCGGGCACCCTGCCTATCAGACTGGCTCGCGCCGACACCGTGATCTTCCTCGACCTGCACGCGATCACCTGCTTGACCGGGATCGCACAGCGCAGGTGGCGCTACCGGGGCGGCCAACACACCAAAGACGGCGTCTACGACCGCATCACCTGGAACTTCGTCCGCTACATCTGGGGATACCGCAAATCCATGCGGCCCCGCGTCCGCGCCCTCGTGGTCGAACACGGCGAGAACGCCTGCCTGGTCACCTTGACCAGCCGTCGGCAGGCCGCCCGATTCATGGCGCATCTCCGAGCGGAATCCTCCACCCGGACCTGACCTCACCCTCAGGGAGGCGATCCGTCCATGCCCGCCACCCCCTTCACCGACCCCGACCTCGTCGCCGGACCGTTGTACGCCACCTCCGGACGGCTTGCCCAGCGCACCGGGGCGCTGCACGCCGCGAAGATCAGCGGCGACGACGCCACGACCACGATCGTCAACCTTGCCGCCCGGCTCGTCCCTGATGCCGCGGTGGTCTGCGACATCGGCTGCGGTCGCGGCACCACCACGGTGCACCTCGCACAGCGGCTCGCGCCCAAGCGGTTGATCGCTGTCGATCAGTCACCGGCTCTGCTGGCCACCGTCGCGGATCGAATGGCGGATGCCGGACTCGCCGTGGAGACGGTGCGTGCGGACTTTCACCACCTGCCCTTGGCGGAGGCGAGCGTCGACATCGCGGTGGCCGCGTTCTGCCTCTACCACTCCACGCACCCCGAGAACGTCATGGCGGAGATCGCCCGATGCCTCACACCCGGTGGCCGGGCGGTCGTGGCGACCAAGTCCGCCGACAGCTATCACGAGATCGACCAGCTGATCGCCGACGCGGGTCTCGCCCCCCAGGCGACCAGCCAGCCCAGCTTGTACGAGAGTTTCCACAGCGCCAACGCGGCCCAGATCGCGGCGACCTCGCTACAGGTCGGACACGTCGTGCACCAGCAGCACGTCTTCCGATTCAGCGGGCTGGACCACCTCGCGGAGTACCTAGCCACCTCCCCGAAGTATCGGTTGCCCGGCCACCTCGTCGGCGAGGCCGGCGCGCTCGCCGACGAACTCCGGCGGCGGCTCCCCGACCACCCGGTCACCACGACCTCCACCGTCACCTATGTGACAGCGGCATGCCCATGACCGCTTCCGGGTTCGTCAAGAGTTACCGGGATCCGCACCGTGCCATAGCGGCCCGTGCCCATCGGAAGTGGTTGGCGGCGCTGAATTCGGGTGTCCGTGTGCCGGAACTGCGATCGGCGGGGCCGCTTCGGTTGGTGTTCGAGCACCTCGGCAACCGACAAGCGGGACCCATTGACCTCGGCGTGCTCGCGCGAGCTCTGGGACGGATCCACGGCGCCGCGTACATCGAGCAGCTGCACGCAGCCCGGCTCGACGTACCGTTCACCAGCCCTAGCGGCCTCGTGATCGACGACTTCGTGTCGTCTCGCCGGGAACTACTGGATCGAACGGTAGTTGTCAAGTTCGATGAGACAGGTTGCGTCTAGGGAGCCGGTTGTGGTTGCTCGACGGGCTGGTTGATCCAGGCCACCTCGGGCAGCTCGGGTGGGCGAGGACGGCGCGTGAAACGCTGCGGATGCCGGGCGTAGGCCTGGTCGAGAGTGACTTGGCGTTGGTCGTGGATCTGCCCCGCGGTCCCGAAGTGCACCGACGCGGGAGTGTGCATTCCGATGCCGGAATGACGGTGCTCATGGTTGTAGGCCAGGAAGAAACCCTCGCAGAACACGCGGGCATCAGCCAGGGATCCGAACCGGTCGGGAAAGTCGGGCATGTACTTCAAGGTCTTGAAATGCGCTTCGGAATACGGGTTGTCATTCGAGGTACGAGGACGGGAATGCGACCGCAGGACACCCAGGCCCACCAGGAGTTCCGACACCGGTTTGGACACCATCGCGCCACCGCGATCGGCGTGGATCGTGTGCGGCCGCGCACCGTTGCGGGCGATGGCATCGGCCAGGAAGTCCTTGGCCAGTACCGCATCCTCCGCGGCCGCGACCAGCCACCCGGTGACATAGCGGGAGAAGATGTCCAACACGACATAGCACTTGTACCAAACCCCTTTCACCGGGCCTAATCAGTTCTAGGAGTGAGCCATCCGGCACACTCCTGGTTGGCAACCGACCGGCAGGTGAGCACTCTCCTGGCCTGGACGCTTGAGTCCTGTTGAAAGACAGTGCCCCTGCCGGCAGGCCGGAAGACCCGATCGCTGATGGGATGTCGTGCCACGCGCGCTGGTCGGCGTGAGCACTGCGTGATTAGGTCGCTGATGGTTCTCCGGCCGGCCGCCGCGGGTGATCGGCATCGAGATCGGGAGGACCGTTGCGACTGTTCGTGGGAGACGACTGGGCCGAGGACCACCACGACGTGGAGGTGATGGACAGCTCCGGCCGCAGACTGGCCAAGGCCCGGCTGTCCGAGGGAGTGGCCGGGATGGCCCGACTGCACGCGATCGTCGGGGACGTGGCCGGCGACGACGCCGACGACGTGGAGATCCTGGTCGGGATCGAGACCGACCGCGGCCCGTGGGTGCGGGCGTTGGTCGCGGCAGGCTACACGGTGTTGGCGGTGAATCCGTTGCAGGCGGCCAGGTTCCGTGACCGGTTGGGGGTGTCGGGGGCCAAGAGCGACGCCGGTGACGCCCACGTCCTGGCCGACATGGTCCGCACCCATGGCCACGAACTGCGGCCGGTGGCCGGGGACAGCGCGCAGGTCGAGGCGGTGAAGGTGGTGGCCCGCGTCCACAAGACCCTGATCTGGGAACGGACCCGCCACACCCAGCGGTTGCGGCACGCACTGCGGGACTATTTCCCCGCCGCGCTGATCGCGTTCGAGGACCTGGACGCCGCCGACACCCTGGAACTGCTCGGCAAGGCCGCGACCCCGGTCCGGGCCGCCCGGCTGACCATCGCGCAGATCAACGGCGCGTTGAAACGGGCGCGGCGCAGGAACATCGCCGAGAAAGCCGCGGTGATCCAGGCCGCGTTGCGCGCCGAACACCTCGCTCAACCCGAGATCGTCGCCACCGCCTACGCCGCCTCCGTCCAGGCCCTGATCGCGGTCCTGACCACCCTGAACACCCAGATCACCACCCTGCAAGGCCAGGTCGAGGCCCATTTTGGGTCGCACCCGGCCGCCGAGATCGTCCTGTCCCAACCCGGGCTGGGACCGATCCTCGGCGCTCGGGTACTCGCGGAGTTCGGCGACGACCCCGACCGCTACGCCACCGCCAAAGCCCGCAAGAACTACGCCGGGACCTCACCGATCACCCGCGCCTCGGGCAAGAAGAAGGTCGCGCTGGCTCGGTTCGTGCACAACGACCGGCTCGTCGACGCGCTGCTGACCCAGGCCTTCAGCGCGCTCACCCGCTCGCCCGGCGCACGCGCTTACTACGACCGGCACCGAGCCCGCGGCGCCGGTCACAATGCCGCTCTGCGTCAGCTCGCCAACCGACTCGTCGGCATCCTGCACGGATGCCTCAAAACCGGCACCCACTACGACGAAACGACCGCTTGGTCGCATCACACCGAGCACCTCGCTGCTTGACATCTACGCCCCTGGGATGTCTTTCAACGCGGTGATGTCCCAGGACCACACCTCACCCGGACCACGCGCCAGCAGTTCGGGCCGGACCCTGGCCGGGTGGGTGGCCACCCGACGGCGTTCGCGGACCTGACCCACGGCACGGGCGATCCGGTACATCGTGGACACCGAACACCAGTACCGGCCCTGGTCCAGTTCCCGTGCCCACACCTGCGGGATCGCCAGGTCCCGGTAGGCCGGCCCGGTCAGCATCTCGAGTACCCAGGCGCGTTCATCGGCGTCCAGGGCCTGCGGCGGCGACCTCCGTGCCGGCCACGGCCCGTGCACCGGGCCGCTCGGCTTGAGGTGTCGGTAGTGCGTCGCCCGCGACAATCCCGTCAGGGCACAGGATTTCGTCACCGAGACGTCCGCGGCACGCAGGTCGGCGAACGTGGTGGTCAGGACTTCCCGGGCGGTCTGTCGTCCTGTTCGCTCTCGGAGAGTTCCTGCAAGAGCGCGTGTGGTCGGGTCGCCCAGGGGAATCGCACCCCTGGGCTCCCACAGATCCGTACGTGACAGTCTCCCGTCATACGGCTCTTATCATCCTGATCACCAGATCGAATGGACCCATCTCCACTGAGCGAACAGGTTCGGCCACGTAGCGGTCACCTGTTTCCATCGCTTGTGGAACTTCTTGAAGGTCCTGACCTTCCGATACTTCTTGCGGACCCAGCGCATCAGGTAGTAGTTGACACGCCTAAGCAAGGGATACAGCGCAGTCTGGTAGAACGCGCCGTAGTACTGCATCCAACCGCGCACGACCGGGTTGATCTCCCGGGCGAGTTCGGCGAAAGTACGGCCGGTGCGTAGATGTAGCCGCCAGGCTCGCACCTGCGCACTCATCTTCTTGAGGGCATCCTTACTGACCGCGGGCAGGAACGAAGTGAATATCTCCCCGTTCTTGCCCCGCGCCCCGCGGGCGTGGAAAGTGAACCCCAAGAACGTGAACGACGTCACCGGGTGATCCCGACTGCGTTTCCCGTCCTTGCAGTACACCACCTTGGTCTTGTCCGGATGCAACCGCAACCCGACTTCGACCATCCGTTCCCCGATCGCCTCGACCAGCATGCGCGCCTGACGTTCACTGACGCAATGCACAACCGCATCGTCGACGTAACGTTCAAAAGTGACACCCGGAAAGTTCCGGGACATCCACGTATCGAACGCATAATGAAGAAACAGATTCGCCAATACGGGTGACACCGCTGACCCCTGTGGGGTTCCCCGGTCTCGCTGCAGCAAGGTCCCGTCGGGCCGCTGCAACGGCACAGCAAGCCACCGTTTCACATACAGCAGCACCCAACGAGCGTCGGTGTGAGCCTCCACCGCCTGGACCATCAAGTCCCACGGCACACTGTCGAAGAACTTCTGGATGTCCAAATCGACCACCCAGTCCTTCTTCCAGCATCGCTTCCGGCATACCGCAACCGCGTCCAACGCCGACCGCCCCGGTCGATAGCCATAGGAATCCTGATGGAACAACGGTTCCGCCCGTTGCTCCAGATGCCTGGCCACCACCGTTTGGGCGATTCTGTCAGCCACAGTGGGCACGCCGAGCGTTCTTGTGCCGCCTGGTTTCGGTATCTCTACCGCCAGAACCGGGGGCGGGAAATAGCTGCCCGATGACATCCGATTCCAGATCTTCGCGAGATTTCTCTTCAGATCCTTCTCGAATTCCTCGATCGTGCACCCATCCACCCCCGGAGCACCCCCATTGGCCTTCACCTTCAGGTATGCGTCCCAAACCTCCCGCTTCGAAATGTCGAACGGTTTCACTGATGACTTCAGCTCGTCCATACAGCTCCTCCCAGCTTCCTGGTTGACCGGACACACGAACCACGGACAATCCGGCCCCTTCGCTCCGCCCCCACCGCGCCCAGCAGGAGTTTCACCACTACTACGAGCCAGTCCGCCGGCACACCTCGAATCGGTACTCAATCCCTCGTGGGATCTCCACTTGGGACGCTCCCTCTCATCAGCGCTTCACCCGGAGACGAATTCGCTGTCAGTATCGGGGTATGCCTTCCCACGTTCCGCACGGAAGCAGCAGATCGGGCTCACGTCACCTCCACGCCGGACACCGCCTGGCCAATAAGCGGACACCCGCCAGGCTTATCCCAGGCCGAAAAGTAGTGCCCGGTTCTGATGTCACCTGAATATGTAACGACGCGTCAACAGTGACCCCCACATGCTGGGGGCTGCGCTCCGTCTTCCACGATCCCCACCTGACGCATCATGTGCGCCTTTTCCTGCGTCGCTCACCACCACGGTCTTCGGCCAAGGCGGCAGCAGGCGGTTTGAAATCACCCCCGCAGGGCGACTCCGAAGGGCCAACATCCTTCATCTTCCGTGCAGCACCACGATCAACTGCTCACTACCTCAAGCAGCGTCCCGTGCTCGTGGCACACCTTTTCCCATGATGTCGAGTGCCATCCGGGTCTTGGTCAGATCGGAGGTCAGCTTCTGGTCCTGGCGTCGCAGTTTCTCCAGCTCGATCTGTTCGACGGATTTCCTCGGTGATGGTGTCGAGGGGCCGGGGTTTGCGGGGTCACCGGTCAGGCGTCTTGCGTCGCGTGCTCTGGTCCATTCGATGATGTGGGAGGAGTAGAGGCCTTCGCGCCGCAGGATGGCGCCTTTCTCCGTTGGGGGCGTTCTCGTATTCGGTGACCATGTCCGCCTTGTACTGCGGGGTGAACACCCGCCGGGACGGACGCGGTACCGGATCGGCCTAGCGGCCGTGAGGGACGGGTCTGGGCTGCTTGCCGGATGGCGAGGTCACGGTCATGAGGATCTCCGATCCCGCCCTCGATCATGAACCCACCCTGACACAGGGTGTCTCACACCAGTCTGACCAAGAGGGGTTGAGCCGAGGTGGTCTGGACTACGCGGTCGAGGTCATCACGTTGGCGCACGACCGCAAGTCACACGAGATCACGCGGTGGTCCCACTTCGTCCAGAGCACGCGATTCACGTTGGAACCCGAGCACGACGTCTCGATCGTAGTGCGATCGCACGAGCCTCTCGTTGACACGGCAGCAGCACTCTGGGCCGACGAACTCGCCCAGGTCTGCGCGGGCACAGGGGCTGACGGAACTCCGCGCACCTATGACTATCAGGGAACGACCGCGCAGGTCTATCCGGCCGCCCTGCAACCCTCGGGAAGCGTGTACGAAGGGCTTTTGCTGGAGGGCGAGTTGTGGGGCCGTGTCGCGACTCGCCTCGCCTCGCCAAGAAGATCCGGCAGACGGCCGGTGGGCCACCTGCGTGGATCCGCGTCGACGACGTCGGTGATCTGTTCCAGCTCACCGACTGGAGCACGAAGTCACTGCCGCACCGTCTCGACGACCTGGCCACCAACATCGCCATCCTGCTCCAAGGCACTCCTCACATCCGTGGGGTGCTCCTCACCGACGGCACCCCACGCACCTCGGGGTCGGTCGAGGAGTACACGGTCCATTCGACCCGTGCCACCTCACGGTTGATCAGTCCGCTGCCCACCAATGAGACGTTGACCGCCGGTCCTGTTGCGCTGCAACGGGCATTGCCCGGCCGGAGAAGTCGACTCACCTTCGCCGTGCCCACGACGAACCTGAACATCATCCTGCCGTTGGGACGCGGGATGGAGCCTGTGCTCTGGTACGCCGACGAATCCCGCTGGCTCGACCGAACACTGAGCAGCCTCGACCACCCACCCCTCTCAGCGATTCTTCTCGAGTAGCCACAGAGCACGCAGGCGAAGGCATCGACCGGCCACTCAGTTCGATCTCACGCGCCTGGTCACCTAACGACCGCAGCCACCCATCACCCGCCGCAACCGCCCTGCGTCAGCGAGTTCATCTGCTCCGATCAGCAGTGCTCGTGCCAGATCATCGTCGTGCTGCGGCAACTCGGCACGCACTCGCGAGTATCTGGTGCGCGGGGCCGTCACCCATGCCGCTTGGCCCATGCCCGCATCAGCCTCAAGGATCTGGCCGACGCGATGCGCGCCTCGCAGACCGCCGTCGAGTTCGCGGAGCAGTGCTGACCACGACGGGTCGCGCCCAACGCGGCCTGGGCGAACTGGTGGAGTCCGACTTCGTGCTGCGCCGAGCCTTGGAGGTGCGGGCCACGACGGGCTCCCCGGAGCAACTGGGCGAGGTCTACGCGCAGCAGGCCGCGGACCACCCGCGACCGCGGCCACGACGACCTGGCCCACCAGGCCTACTGCCTCGCCGGACTGGAGGGCTTGGCCCAGTGGGTCGACAGCGAGTACGACACCATCACCTGACCCGACACCCCCTTCATCGGGATCGGCGCCGTGCGGCGCGGTCGACCACCCCGGTCGGCCGGGCCTTGTCGTGTCGACCTCGCGCACCGCGACCACCCTTACAGTCGCAGGGGTGGCCCGGTCACCACCGGCTGCAGCGTTCACGGGATGGCGACCGACGGCGTTCACCGGGCTATCTCCCTGCCGATTGCGGTGGCGGAGGGCGGGGCATGAACGATCACCTCGGGTACCGGCACCAGCGGCAGCATCACGCGCTCGTCGCCGGGTACGGCGTCGACGCCAGGGTTCTCATTAACCGTCCAACCGGGTGGCCAGGCAGACAAGGGGATGACCTGAACCTGAACCGTGGCCTTTTTCATTGACGCAGGCATAGCGAACGAGGCCCTGCCGAACAGCGCATCGCCGGAGAAGGCCGCCCCGCCGAAGTGCACGACACTGGTGAAAGTCGCCCCGGCGAACCGCGCGGCGCCGGAGAAGACCACCCCAACGAACCACGCGGCGCCGAAAAAAGTCGCCCCGACGAAACGCGAGACACTGGAGAAGGCCGCCTCGACGAACCGCGCGGCACCGGAGAAGACCACTTCGTTGAACAGCGCTTCGCCGGTGAAGGTCCCCCCGTCGAACAGCGCGATACCGAAAAAGGTCGCCCCGTCGAACCACGCGACACCGGAGAAAGCCACTTCGTTGAACAGCGCATCGCCAGAGAAGGCCACCCCGCCGAAGTGCGCGACGCCGGAGAAGGCCACCCCGCCGAAGTGCGCGTCGCCGGAGAAGGCCACCCCGTCGAACCACGTGACACCGGAGAAAGTCCCTCCATCGAACCGCGCGGCGCCGGAGAAAGTCGCCCCGCCGAACCGCGCGGCACCGGAGAAAGTCGCCCCGCCGAAGTGCGCGTCGCCGGAGAAGGCCACGCCAACGAAGTGCGCGTCGCAGGAGAAGGCCACCCCAACGAACCACGCGTCGCCGGAGAAGGCCACCCCGCCGAAGTGCACGACATCGGAAAAGGTCGCCCCGTCGAACAGCGCGACACCGGAGAAAGTCGCCCCGCCGAACCGCGCGACACCGGAGAAAGCCACCCCGCCAAACAGCGCGACACCGGAGAAAGTCGCCCCGCCGAAGTGCGCGACGCCAGAGAAGGCCACCCCGTCGAACAGTGCATCGCCGGAAAAGGCCACCCCGTCGAACAGCGCGACGCCAGAGAAGGTCGCGCTCGTGAAGGTCGCTTGTCGGACAGTGAGGCCGGTAGCGTGGAAGTTGATGAGGGTGGCACCGGTGAGGTCGAGGTCGTAGCCCTCGCCCCAGTACCGGGACGTGGTCGGCTGGTGGGTGGTCATGCCGGGGTCGGTGCGTAGGTGGGTGGTGAGGATGCGTTGTGCGGTGAGTCGGACCTCGCGTTCCTGTCGCACCTGCTCGGAACTGGGAGTCGGTACCGGTGCGGTGAGGTGGGTGCGGTGTGCGGCGGCGGCGCGATGAATCGCGGTGCCGCGGCGTGCGGCCGCAGGCAGTCCGGTCCGGCGGGCGGCGGGTTGCTCGGACGGTGGGGTGTAGGGGCTGCGCAGGTAGGCGCAGATCACGTTGATCACGGTCTGCCGCTGATCGGGGTTGTCCTGAGCGACCCGTTCCAGCGCGTACAGGCCACCGTGGCGCACGGCGGCTTTGTCCGAGCCGAGCTGCTCGACCGCCTTGAGGTACAGCTCGGTGATCCGCCGTGCCGCGGCGTCGTGGGCGGTGTCGGTGGCTGCCTTGCGCTGCACGGCCAGGGTCAGTTCAGCCGCGCGTTGTCGTCGGGCGGCCAACAGCAGCGCGGCGGCACCTCCGGTGCCCACCAACAGCGTGGCCGCGGTGCGGATCGCGTCGAGCCGGTCACGGGGATCGGTCCCGGCAAAGTTGACCAGCAGCACCACCGCTGCGGTGATCCCGACTCCGAGCAAGGTCAGCCCGCCGAACAGGATCGTCCGCGGTGTCAGCGGTCGCATCACCTCCGCTCCCGCCCCGTCCGGCTCGCCCACCGTCGACATGGGGCCCGACCGCCGGGCGGCGACGGTGACCGCGGCGACCAGCAGCAGCACCGCGATCGGCACCTGCCACCAGCGCCCCAACCAGGTCCACACCCTGGACCACCACGACCAAGGCCCTACCGCCCACAAGGCCATCGCCACACCACCGGTGGCCAGCAGCCAGGTCACCACACCCGCCCCAGGTCGTCGGGCCACCGCGTGGCGCAGCCAGGCCGCCCGCCCCGCCGGAGGATCGACGGCGGGGTCGGTCGGGTTCGTCGAAGCAGGGGTCACGCACACCCATCGTGACCCCAGGCAACGTGTTACCTCGCCACGCGCGGGTGTCGACCATGACGGGCACGGTCCACCACAGCGGCGGCGACACAGCCATCGCATTCGTCGTGCAAGGCCACGCGCCGCTCGTGCTCGGCGGGCACACCGACCTCAGAACCACGTGATGGAGCGAAATGGATGCACATCGAGACCGGCCCAATGGGTCGGCAGCGAGCCCCACACCTCCACCTGACCCGGCCCACCCCGCAGGAGACCACGCTGATCCACGTGGAGACGCCGGTGTCCGTGACTGACCCCGACCGGGTGGCGACCTGGCTATGTGTTAACTGAACTAGCACAGGTGTTTTTGCAGGTCAGAGTGGGTCCCTGCTAGCTTTCGCCTCATGCGCTCCAAGGGTGATCAGCGGGATCTATCTGGGCTTGTCCTGCCTGAGACCGGACAGTTGGTAGCCACGGGGAAGGTGTGGGAGCCCTACCGGCTGATCGACGCGGATGGTGCGGTTGTTATCCCGGTGGCCGAGTACTTCGCGGAGCTTCAGGCCTTGGATGCGTCTACGGCGACGGTCTACTCCTACGGGAACGATCTGCTGCGGTGGTGGCGGTTTCTCCACGCGGTCGATGTTGTCTGGAACCGGGCCGTGCAGGTGGAAGCCCGGGACTTCATGCGGTGGATGCGGATCGCGGACAAGCCCGTCCGGACGCACTGGCGGCGTCGGGAGGATCCTGCGGCCGCCAGCCGCGCTGCTTCGCCGCCTGTAGGCCGTGTGAACCCGGTGACCGGCAAAGCGGCTCCGGGCAGGAAGTACGCGGCGTCCACTCGCGCGCATGCCGAGACGGTGCTGCGGGCGTTCTACGACTACCACCGGGATGCGGGAACCGGGCCGATCATCAATCCCTTCCCGTTGGACCGGTCACGGCGGGCGGGCAGACCCAACGCCCACCACAACCCGCTCGACCCGTTCGTCAAGGAGCGGACGGGCCGCTACCGGCCGAGGACACCCCGGCGCATCCCGAAGCGGATCCCCGACGACGTGTTCACCGCGCTGTTCAGCGGGCTGAAGTACCACCGTGATCGTGCGCTGTTGGCGTTCTGGGTGTCCACGGCCGCCCGCGCCGAGGAACTGCTCACTGTGCCCCAGCGGTACACCGACCCCGGCGAGCAGCTCATCGGCGTGATCCGTAAGGGCAGCGGGGCGTTCCAGTGGCTGCCGGCCTCGCCGGACGCGTTCGTGTGGTTGCGGCTCTACCAGCAGGAAATGTGGCGCAAGGGCGCTCCCCAGGGCCGGCAGGAGCCGTTGTGGTGCACGCTGCGGCGTCCTTGGCGTCCACTGGCCTACCCGGCCGCCCGGGAGATGCTCAACCGGGCGCAGGCCCTGCTGGGCTCGAACTATTCGCTGCACGATCTGCGACACACCGGGGCCTACCGGATGGCCCACGATCCCGAAATGCCGATCACCGACGTCCAGTTGATCCTGGGCCACGCGAGCCTGAGCACCACGCAGCTCTACACGACCCCCACGTCGGACGACGTGATCGCGGGCGCGCTGGCTCACCACCGGCGACGGGCCGAAGGCAGAACCGCGCCGCCCCCGGTACCACCGGTCTCGGACTACAACCCCGATTCCCTGCGCGTCCTGTTCGGACACCAGCCATGACCACCGGCACCACGCGCCCGGCCGACACACTCGGGCAGTGCAAACCGCTCTCGGAGTACCTCGGCGAGGCGGGGCGGGGCGGAAACTGCTCGTGCAGTTCCCGCCCCGCACTGTGCCCGACGCCTGGCCCTCGACGTCGGCCACCCTCGAGGAAATCCTCGACCGCATCGACCGGGCCCCGCTACGGGCCGCGGACAAAAGCGCCCAAAACCACCGGCGCTACGGAGCCCGCAGCCTGCTGCGCTGGTTGGGCACCTTCCCCGGAGCCACCTGGCAGCAACGCTGGCAGGCCAGCCGCGCGACGTCGTGGGGGACGCAGTGGCTGACGGCTCCGGCGGTCTGGTTGGCCGAACAGGGAGAGAAACCGAGACCGGCGGAATTCAAGAGCGGGCTGCTCTGCCTGCTGCTGGCGGACGTGATCCGTCCGGACCTGGCCTTCCTTCTGGAGGCTGCCGCCCGCAGTCGGCACTGGCGCCAGGCGGTGGGCGAACACCGCGATCCGGCAGGGTTCGCCCGACTCGCCGAGGAATCGCGGCTCGCCGGGTCGTCGTCGATGCAGGAGAACCTGGCCTTCACGAGAATCGCCCTCATGGTCCTCGCCAAGGGCGGCGGGGTCTCCGACATCACCGTCGGGGATTGCCTCGAACTGCGGACGGTCGAGCCGGTGACCAAGGGAGGCAGCAGCAAAATCGTGTTCTACTCCCTGCTTAAGGGGATCGGGACCTTTCCCGCGGATGCTCCAGCCACGCTGCGCTTGTTCACCGTGCTCACCGGGCAACTAACGGTCGAGCAGCTCGTCGACCGCTACGGACTGAAATGCTGGCCGGTCCGGGACCTGCTCGTCGACTACCTCGCCGAACGCCAGCCTGCCCTGGACTACAACAGCCTTGAGGGAGTCGCTCGCACACTCACACTGCACTTCTGGGCCAACCTGGAAACCCACCACTCAGGCATCGAGTCCCTGCACCTGTCCAAAGACGTTGCGGTGGCCTGGAAACAGCGGCTGCGCACGAAGGTCACGCGCCGCAGACAACCCGATGGCTCGATCGGCGAGGTGAGCAGCCCACGTGACAACTACGGCGAGATCCTGGCCGTGGTCCGCGGGTTCTATCTCGACATCGCCCACTGGGCCGCGGAAGACCCGGTCCGCTGGGGCCCCTGGGCCGCGCCCACCCCCGTCAACAGCGACGAGGCCAACCACAGGAAGCACGCTTCCCGACGCAAAGCCAAGATGGACCAACGGACCCGGGAGCGATTGCCGGCGATGCCCGCCCTGGTCCGCGCCGCCGAGCAGCACCTACGGGATGCCCAAGCCAGGCTGCATGCCCTCCAACAAGTCCCGGCGGGCTCGTCGTTCACCGTCCTCGGCGACAACTTCACGAAGACGAACAGCAACAACGTCAACCACCCCGATCGGTCGTACTACGTCCGCGACGCCGACGGCAGGCGGCGGAATCTGTGGCTGGACGAACAGCGGGCGTTCTGGGGGTGGGCGGCGGTCGAGTTCCTCCGGCACACCGGGGTCCGGATCGAGGAGATGCTGAAGACCAGCCACCACAGCATCACCCAGTATCGGGTGCCGGCCAACGGTGAACTCATCCCCCTGCTGCAGATCGCTCCGTCCAAAAACGACCGGGAACGACTCCTGGTCGTCGCGCCGGAACTCGCCGACGTCCTCAGCGCGATCATCCACCGCGTGCGCGGCGACAGCGGCGCGGTTCCCCTGGTCCCCTTTTACGACGTCGCGGAGAGGATCTGGCTGCCGCCGGCGCCGCTGCTGTTCCAGTGGCGTCTGGGCGGCGAGCGCCGCGTCGTGTCCGACCAGTTGATCCGAAAGTCGATCACCGAGATCCTCACCGGTTCCGCCATCATCGACGTCACCGGGCAGCCACTGCACTACCAGCCGCACGACTTCCGCCGGATCTTCACCACCGAAGCGACCATGAACGGGATGCCGCCGCATATCGCGCAGCTGCTTCTCGGGCACCAGGACATCAACACGACCATGGGCTACAAGGCCGTCTACCCCGAGGAGGCCATCAACGGCCACCGCGCGTTCATCGCCCGCCGCCGGGCCCTGCGCCCCGGCGGGGAGTACCGCGTCCCCACCGAGGAGGAATGGACTGAGTTCCTGGGCCACTTCGAGCAACGCAAAGTCGCCCTGGGCGACTGCGGGCGCGCCTACGGAACGAGTTGCCAACATGAGCACAGCTGCGTGCGATGCCCCGTCCTCCGGGTCGACCAGACCCAGCGGCCGCGCCTGATCGAGATCCGCGACAACCTCACCGGCCGCATCGACGAGGCCGAACGCGAAGGCTGGCTCGGCGAAGCCGAAGGCCTGCGCGTCAGCCTCGCCGCCGCCCAGGACAAACTGGCCCAACTCGACGACCGCAGCCGACGTTCCACCACGGTCACCCTCGGCCTGCCGGCCTTCGCCGACATCGCCGGGCGCACCGCCAGCCCATCGGCAGGACCCCGCGTCCGCCCACCGGGTGCCTCGGCATCCTGATACGGGCTGTGAGCGCGGGCACCGCCGTTACGGGCAGCCCGGCGGGCTGGTGGGGCTCGACCCGTCCGGGATGGACCACTCGATGGTGTGCTCTCGGGCGGTGGGCAGAGGGACTCGCGGCTCAATCGCATTACTCGATAAGGAGGTCGACGGCCTGGTAGTAGGAGTTCGGGCTGTCCGCGAGTTCCCACACCCCGAGGATGGTCCGACGGCCGGTCCACCCGCCCAGGGGAACGATGTGCTCCACAATGGACGACGGGGTCGCCCCGTAGCAGTTGAACTCACAGAGCTTGTTGTCGGCGTTCAGGTCCATGAAATATTTGAACGACCGAGTGCGCTTGGGCGTCACGAGCATCCATTTGAACTCGATGTCAGGGGCGCCCGCCGGGACCGTGAAAAAATGATCTGCCCATAGGCTGTCCTCGTTCAGCTCGGGAAAGCGAGCACCGTCCCCGTTGGGGAGCATCGAACCGCTGGGGGCTTCGACGCTCTGCGGCTCGTACTGGATGTCTCCGGCGCCGGGAATTTCACCCAGCCTCGCCCGGGCGGCGCGGCTGGGAGGGACGGTGATGTATCCGGACACAAGCTCTCCTGTGGATCATGGGATAGGTCGTCTCTGTCTACCCCTGTTCGCCAGCTCGCCATCCCCAACAGTCCTCGAATCACCCTTATGAGGGACTGCCGAGCGAACAGGACCCGCCCACAGTCCATCCTTTCCACGCCACGGCGTCATGGTTACCTGGACCGCCCAAGCCCTGGCCGCCGCGTTGCTGCGCGACAACAGCCCCGACGTGATCGAGCGCGCCCGTCGGGTGTTTCCGGAGGTCGCCGGTGAGGTCGTCCACGCCGAGGGCGGCATTCCCCTCGCGTAAAAGCCGCGGGTGCGGGCACCGCGCAGGAGGTGGCCCCGTCCTCAGGACCTACTCGTGCAGGGGTCACCAGCGGATACGTCAGATCGCGGCCCTGCGTCCGGTGTTAGTTCAGAGAATATGGCAGGCCCTCACTCACGCCTGGTTGGACGTCCACGACCGGCACCGCATCAACCGTGTCGGGCTCTATTTTCTCTGAACTAACGGTGCGGGGCCCCAGATCCCCGCGTGCTGATCTGGCTTCCTGTAGCGCGCGGAAAACCAAGGAGAGTCTGCTGCCGGATGCGCCACCGCCTCGTTTTCACGACACAGGCCCCCCTGCTGCCGGTCGCCGAACACGACCTCCCTGGAATGCTGGCGGCAACCCGGCGCGAGCGCGCCGGGTTGCCGACGGTAGGTCTTGAGGGCAGTGGCTGTTCGGTCAGCCGATGAGAGATCCACGCCGCTCGTCAAACAGCCGCCATGCCTCGGTCAGCATCTGGGCGGCGACCTCGGCCATCGCCGCGAGGTGTTCCTCGGTGGCGCCGATCTTGGCAACGCCCACGTCATCCGTCGCGCCCGGCATCACCTCCTTTTCGAGGAAGGCAAACTCGGTCCATCTGCGGGAATGGGCCAAGCCGCTGCACGTCATCCATGCCCACTTCGCATGCTTGCCTGTCAACCCCCGCGCATGATCGCCTGCTGTCTCGACGATGCGACCAAACCCGTCCGGGTTGGCGATGACGTCGCCGACCCGGGCTGGCGTCATCCCGTGGGCTCGGGCCAGGTCCTGCAATCGCGTCTTCTGGGCTTTGCGCAGGGTCTCCACCTGGGCTTTGACGTCAGCCGCGTGAGTCTCGTCCTCCGACATCTCGCCCATCAACTTGAAGATGTTGTTCCCGTCGTTAACGTTGGCCCACTCCCAACGCAGCTGGCGGAACACCCGGTCCTGCCGGTCAGACGGGCCGAGGAGCCATACCGCCGCAGCGGCGTTCTCCAGCGCTGCCCGCAACAACGTGAATCCGCCACGAGCAGGCAGCACATGTTGCTCCTGCACCACCAGGCGCACGGTCTCGAAGTGGTCGACCGCGCTCACTAGAACTCCCACGACCGCATGCGAAACATGAAGCGGGCTGGTCGCCTGATCGTCACCGGCCAAGGAGCTTCCGGGCTCAGGCTCCGGCTGAGGCATCTCAGTCCGCGTCCGCCACGCCTTCACCGTCGTGAACACCTTGGACAGCCTCGCCTGAACCGCCTGGTCATCGTCCGCTGCCACCGGGCATCACCTCGGACAAGAATGCTACGACTCAAAGCTCATCGTCGCCCGTCCAAACTCGACTGATCGGCACACCTCGGTTAGTTCGGAAAACGCCCAACGCGCGCACCAGCACCACACCGACCCGCGCGACGCCCGGATCATCCGGCTCACCGCCGACAACCGGCACCTGCGCGGACGCCTCGCCCGGCAAAACACCGAGCTGGAGGAACTGCGCAGGTTCCGGGACCCGGCGGTCAGCCGCCTGACCGCCCAGCACGACGAGATCCGCGCCCTGCACCAGGCGGTGGTGCAGGGCGCCGTCCTGCGCCGTCTCCCTCCACCACCGGCCCTCGAATGAGTGATCCGCGCACCGGCCCGGAAGACGGACAACGCCCGCCGCAGGCTACGACACCACTGCTACGCCAAGCGCCGCGACGACCACCGACCGCGCCTCCAGGCGGCAGCCAGTGGGAACCTCACACGCACTCCGCACGTTGAGGCAGGTGAAGGGCGCTACGGCGCGAGTCCGACTCACGGGAGGTCAGGATGCAGCTCACCGCTCAACTGGCCTCTGGGAGGTTGCATGGCGAACGCACAGACCGGGTCCGCGCAGAGCTGACACATGGAGCACTGGGTGGCTTGGGCCCCCGTGCTTCTCTGGGGACCGGTCTACTTGGCACTCGCCGAGTTGCCGGCTCCGTGGGGACCACTACTTACGGTGATCCTCGGCATTGTTCACGGTTTGCTTCTCACCAAGTCGATCGTTCGGCTGACGATCATGCTCCTGCGCCTGGTGGTGAGACTGGTCCGTGCATCTCGATCGCACGGCCCTCACTGTCTTGGCCCGACCGAGCCACCACAACCCGTTCCCGCCACCCGCTTTCCCAAGTTGAGGCGTTGGTGGCACAACGTGCGGTCTCTGCTGTTGCTCTGAGCGACCAGAACCCACCAGCAAGGCACAGACACCCTTAGGTCAAGACGCGGACCCGCGACCAGCGACCAAGGAAGCTCTCGAGGCTATGCTTCGAGAGCTTTTTTCAATGGTCCGCGCTTTAGTTCGGAGAAGGTTGCGCTCGGGGTTGGGGCAGTCCGGAGGGCAGCCCAGCACCCCGCTCCGGGCTCGTCCCGGCGATCAACCCGAACTCGACGTTGGTGGTAAAGCCGGGCAACAGGGTCACGTCGCGGGAAATCCAGAACATGGCGGCATCCGCCGCCTCGATCATCTTCAGCTCGGAGGCCACCTGGTCCTCGTACCTCCGCGCCCGCACCTCACCTCGGGACTCCGGGGACAGGACCACCAGCGGCTCGACACCACGCCATCCGGCCGCGAGCAGCTCGATCACCTGCGGCCTCCATGACGGCACCGTTTCGGCCACCGGCGTGGGCCCGAGCAGCATCACCGACGGCCGATCAGCCTGAGCGGGCTCACGGGCGAAGACCAGCTCGACCGACATCAACGCACCTTCCCAGCACGAGTTCCTGCGGCACGGCGGAATCCGACGCCCAGCGCCGGGACACGACCGACCGCGCGAAAAATCACCTGCTCGCGATAGGTCTCGGCACGCACGCCGTCACGCGACTTCGGGGAGAGCACCACCAACTCCTGCGGTCCGCGCCACAGATTCGCCAGCAGGGCCGACCGCGCTCTGCCGCCACGAGTCCGCCGCGAGCGTCGATGTCGGCCCGGCCAGGAATACCGAGGGCATGCCCAGGCTAGGCAGCGCCTCGCGGGCCATTACCAGCCGGGCCATCACGCCGCCACCGCCGTGATCGCACCTGTCCCGACCGACGCCATTCCCGGACCACCTCCGCCGGTACGACGCAGGTGGTGATGAGACAGATAGCGCAGTTCATGCTACCGACGATGGCGGTCGACGATCAGTGCACCAGGTGTTGCCCGTTGCCTACTTACGCCATCTTTTGCCATGACGTCGTCGAGGTTTGGGCGACATCGGCCGATGGTCGATTGCGATGTGGTGCGGGGTCGTGACGGGCATGCGTACGGCTTGCCAGCCGAACGAGCCGCGTCTGCACGGCAACGGTATCGGTGGCGTCGGCGATGATCAGGTCGTGACCGATGAGCCTGCCCGTCGTCCCGGCCCGTTACCCCAGCCGACATCACCCGCCTCGACAACATCGCCACCGTCGTCATCCTCGATCGACGCGCGGCTTGCAGGCACGGTCGACTCCGAGGGCAGCCCGGCCGCCGCTCCGGAGCCGGGGAAGCCGCGGGCGGGATTGCCGCGGTGGACGGTGCCGGTGGTCGCAGTCCTCGTGCTGGGCGTGACCGTGGTGACGTCGGTGTTGTTGTGGCGGTGGGTCGACGGGCTGACGTTCGCTGACGCGGACAAGAAGTCCACCGCGTACCTGGACGTGCTGAAGTTGGCGGCGTCGATCGCAGTCGGCGGCGGTGGCCTGTTCGCCCTGTACCTCGCGGCCCGCCGCCAACGCACCCAAGAACTAGAACTGGAAAAACGCACCGAGGAACTGGCACAACGCGAACGGGCCCAAGCCCACGCCGAACTGGTGGCCGAGACCAACCGGCTGCACGCCGAGAAGGTCCAAGCACACGCGGTACAGATCGCCGAGCAAAACCGGGTACACGCCGAGCGGGTCGACAACTACAACCGGGAAGACGCAACTGGCCGACGGGTGACTGAGCTGTACACCAAGGCGGTCGAGCAGTTGGGCTCGGACAAGGCCGCAGTCCGCCACGGTGGTTTGTACGCGTTGGAACGCGTCGCGCAGGACAACACCGGCCAGCGGCAGACCGTTATCAACGTGATCTGCGCCTACTTACGCAGCCCCTACACCTCGCCGCCGGAGCAGCTCGCCGCCCGCCGGACCGGACTGCCCGCGGCTACTCGACGCGGCAGCGCAGCTCGCCGTGTCACCATTAGCGCCGCGGCCGCGCGCCGCACCGGTCTCATACCACCTACACCGGCTATCGCCTCCGAGCAGTTGCGACAGGAACGCGAGGTCCGGCTCACCGCGCAGCGCATCCTCACCGCCCACCTCCACCCCGACACCGACGAGACCACCGGCCTGCCGACCAACCCGCGGTACTGGCCCGAGGGCTACGAGCTCGACCTCACCGGCGCTATCCTCATCGACTTCGACGCCACCGGTCTCACTGTTCGGCAGGCGACCTTCACCGATGCACAGTTCACCGGCGACGCGCGATTTGACGGGGCGGCCTTCACCCGCGACGCGCGATTCGGCGGGGCGGCCTTCACCCGCGACGCGCGATTCGGCGGGGCAACCTTCACCGGCGATGCGCGATTCGGCGCGGCAACCTTCACCGGCGACGCGTGGTTCGACCAGGCAACCTTCACCCGCGACGCGTGGTTCGACCAGGCAACCTTCACCCGCGACGCGCAGTTCGACCAGGCAACTTTCACCAACAGCACCTGGTTCGGGAGGGCGACTTTCATGCGCGAGGGGCGGTTTGACGGGACGACCTTCATCGGCGGCGCCTGGTTCGACCAGGCGACCTTCGCCCGCGACGCGCAGTTCCGCAGGACTCGCTTCACGAGCGACGCGCAATTCAATATGGCGACCTTCACCGGCGACGCGCTGTTCAACAGAGCGACCTTTATCGGCGACGCACAGTTCGGCGGGGCGACCTTCATCGGCGACGCACAGTTCGGCGGGGCGACCTTCATCAGGTATGCAGAATTCGATTTGGCGACTTTTACCGGCCCCGCACGGTTCAGTGGGGCGACCTTCGCCGATGTCGTAGTGATGAAAGGAGCTACGGCTGCGGAAGCACCCACCGACTCATGTGCGTGGCCGACAGGATGGACGGTTGACGATCACCACCGGGGGACCGCGGCGCCTGGAAAAGCACCGGACATGCTGCGACTGGTACCGGTACCGGTGGTGTTGGCCGTGCCCGAACCGAGCGACGGGTCGCAAGGTAAGCATGGCGGCAGTTCACCGGAGTAAGCACTTGTCGTGTCTTTCCGCGCCCAATGGTTGTTCGGCGGTGCTCCGCACCAACTGCTGATCGACGTCCCGCCGCCGGGATGCTCGGCTTCACCGACCACCACCTCGCCGAGGTTGTCCAACTGGCCGACATCACCTCGGACCGCTACGCGGCCGGTGGCCACAATCGACTATGACCGCCAGTCTACATCTGGGGAATACGTCGCAGTCCGACCGGAAACCGCCTCCTGTCCATCCAGATCGTTCCAAAGAGCCGCCTCCAAGGCGCTGCGGAACGTGGCGGAGGTGCGCACCATCATGATCGAGCGCGGCACCACCCGACCGCAGCGTGCTGGATGTAAGGCGTCTAGGGCAGTCCAGCCCCGCGCGCTCAACCGGCTGGCGTCCCGTCGAAGCACCGTGCCCATGATCGCGAGAATGTGGTGGAGCTGGAGCCTATGGGCTAGCGCAGGGGCAGTTCGGCGCGAGTCGTGGCCAGTTCCGCGAACAGGTCACCGAGCCGGTCGACCCGGTCGAGAACGTCGGGCGCGGTGAACACCAGGTCCTCGGCGCGACGGCAGGCCCGCACCTCACCCCAGGTGATCGGGGCGGACACCGTCGGCCGTGCCCGGCCGCGCAGCGAGTACGGCGCCACGGTGGTCTTGGCGGGATTGTTCTGACTCCAGTCGATGAGCACTTGGCCCGCGCGCAACGCCTTCGTCATCTTCGACACCACCAGCTCCGGGGTCTCGCGCGCCAACCGCTCCGCGAGCGCTTTCGCGTAGACCGACGTCGCCTCGGGCTGCCCGACCCGTACTCCGGCGTAGACCTACATCCCCTTCGAGCCGCTGGTCTTCGCGACCGGGAGGAGACCGTCCTCGACCAGGACGCCGCGCAGCCGCTCGGCGACACGGGCGCAGTCCACGATCATGGCGCCCTCGCCGGGGTCGAGATCGAACACAAGCCGGTCCGGCAGACCCCGCGCCGGACCGGGGGCGAGGGTCCACTGCGGCACGTGCAGCTCCAGAGCGGCGAGGTTGGCCGCCCACACCAACGCTGGCGACTCCTCGAACAACAAGTACTCCACCGTCCCGCCACCTCTACCGCCACGCGTGCCGGTGAACGGCAAACGCACCGTGGGCAGCCACGGCGGGGCACCGGCGGGGACGTTCTTGCCGTAGAACTGCTGACCGTGGACGCCGTCGGGGAACCGGATGGTGGTGATCGGCCGCCGGGCCAGGTGCGGCAGCAGCACTGGGGCGATGCGGCTGTAGTAGTCGATGACCTCGGCCTTGGTGAATCCATCGGTCGGGTACAGCACTTTGTCCCAATTGGACAGCGTGAGGATGCGCTTGCCCGCCCGCACGGTGACGCGCGCACTCGAGTCTGCGGCTGGCTTGGCCTTTGACGTGACCACGGGTGCCGCAGGAGCGGCGAGAGTCGGCATTGGCGACGTCGTTGTCTGCGCGGAGCGCAGGGCGGTCACTTCGGTGGGGTCGCGGTCGTCGCGCAGCCCGCGCCACGCGGTGTGCCGCAGCCTGCCCGCGCCACGGGTGAGCTGCCGGAACACGACCTCCCCAACCACCTTCGGTTCTACCCACCGACCGCGCCGGACATCCTCGCGCGGCGGGCCGCCGCGAACGGGTGGTCGTCCCGCTCCAGCGGCGTCAGCAGGGCTTTCAGCTCGTGCCGGGCGGCCTCGGTGAGGTCGGTGCCGACGTCGCCGAAGTAGACCAAGTCGCCGGTGTCGGGGTCGTGCGCGCCGAGCAGGAGACCGCCGACCGTGCCGGTGAAGCGGCCCTGGCCCGGCCGCCAGCCACACACGACCACCTCCTGCGTCTGGACCACCGGGTGTTTCATCCACGACTCGGGCCGTTTCCCCGGCTCGTAGATCGAGGTCCGCAGCTTCGCAACGAGGCCTTCATATCCAGCGGCCGCTGCCCGGTCGAGAAGGTGCCGCGGTGTGAGCCGGCCGGCGACGAGCTGATCGAAGGTGACCGCGGGCACTACCGACACCAAGCGAGGGTCGGGCATCGGCACGGTCTGCAGCAGCGCCCGCCGCTCGTCATACGACCTTCCCAGCAGCACCTCGTCACCCAGGCGCAGCAGGTCGAAGGCCAGGAACCGGACCGGCACATCCTCGAACGGCTCGTCGCGTTGCAGGGAAGTGCTGTGCTTGCGGTAGCGGCCGCAGCGTTCCTGCAACGCCCCGAAGTCGATCTGTCCGGCGGGGTCGTAGACGACGATCTCGCCGTCGAGCACGGCCGCCCGACCCTGCAGACCAGCAGACAGGACGCCAGCCAGGCGGGGGAACTCGTCGGTGAAGTCAATGCCGTTGCGGCTGGTCAGCACCGTCGTTCCGTCCGCCGCGACCTGCATCGTCGTCCGGTAGCCGTCGAGCTTGTACTCATAGGCCCATGACGGCCCGGATCGCAACCGGCCGCCGTCGGCCTTGGCGAGCATCGGCGAGACCCAGGCCGGGACGCCAGCGTTCTCGCCGTGGGCCACACGCCCCATGCTCACCTCCCGACTATCCCTTGGCGGAGCAGCCACGTGGCTGCTCCGCCATCGGCCGACCGTAACCCGAACGGTCTAGCTGCGCCGCCCGCGGTCACCGACGAACGTGATCATCACCCCCGCCATCACCATCACGCCTACCCATGCCTTTTACCGTGCTACCTGTGCCGTTCGCCGTAGGCAGGCCGCGACCGTAAACAGATCCGCCACGGCCAGATCCAGTGTCGTGATCCTCAATGGTGGCAGCTGGCATCCGATCGAGGCTGTGCCTCGCCCACTGGCGAATTTCCCAACCGACCAACAAAAACCCCAACGGCATGTGGATCAGCGAAAATGGGAGGTCGTTGTCCCACAAAACGAAAGACACGATCACCGCTACCGACCACGCAAGCAGCAGGAGCACGCCGAGTCCACGCTTGACGATCTGCCGGGTTCCGTTGGCGCCCACCATCGACACCATGCTCATGTTCCGGTTCGGGACTTTCACGCGCCCGTTCGCCGTGTGCCAGCTTGTCCCGCTGACGGCGCTCCTCGGGGGAAGGACGAGCTTGCGGCGTGGTGGCGGCGAGAGATCCAAACCGTGGCAGGCTGGGTGCCCTCCGCCGTCGGATGCCCTTCGGCGAGCAACCTCGACTTGACCTCGTCGAGTAGGTTCGCCTCACGGCGTTCGTCGACCATCCCCTGCTGCAGCACTCGAAACATGTCCGCCACAGGCTTGGGCACCTGGTGCTCCTCGGGCTTACCGGTCATTCCCCTCGCCCCCTTCCAAGGATCCTGGTCTTCGACTGTTGCGGTGCCTTATCCGGTGCGGCGAACTTCTTGTCGATCGCGTCTTGCGCCCGTTTGAGATGGGTATACACGTTGCCCTCCGAACACCCCATGGCCTCCGCGATCTTGGCCACGGTGAGGTCGAGGGCATGACGCATCACGTAGGCGGTGCGCTGCATGCCCGGTAACGAGGCCACGAACTGCAGCGCTTCGCCCGCCGCGGCCTGCTCATCAGGCGACAGGGACAGTGCCGCCCGCTTCGACGCTGCCCGCCACATCTCGCTCAGCTCGTCGGGCAGACCGCCAAGGATCCACCGTCGTGTCCGGCGCCGCTCGGCCAACGCCACGCGCACGGCCGTCTTGCGCAGCCAAGCGTCCAACGCCTGGGGTGAGCGATCGCGGATAGTCGGCAAACTCTTCGCCAGGCGAAAGAGAGCCTCACGCACCGCGTCCTCCGCGTCGGCGTGTGATCGCAGCATCACGGCCAGCGCGGTGGTCAACTTCGGGCCGCAGCGCAAGAAGGTCTCCTGCGCTGCGGCCCAACCCTGGGGTTCCAGGCTGCCCGGAACCGGGAGGTCGTCCTCTGTCACCCGCGTCGCCTTTCCCGTCCACGCTTCCGCCGCTTGGGGCGGGGCGAGCGATCGACCGTCCAGGTCGACCCGTCGTGGTGACGCTCGGTGAGCGTCCCGCCCGCGGGGACCGTGGCAAAACGTAATACCCGCAGCGTGTGCCGCCCCGCCGACGCCACCGCGTGTCCTACCCTCCGGGCCGCGCGTGTGATCAGCCGTGATGCCAGGGCACCGACCACGAACGCCACGCCCACCGCCAGCCATTGCGGGATCTCCGTCCACAACACCGGGGTCTCCCTCCAGCCGGGCCGTCCTTCTAGCGGCCTTCAGTACTAAGAGCCTTAAGACCCCCAAAACCCCCACAACGAGTTTCGACACCTCGATCAAGCAGGTCTAGAGGCAGTTCCGGTAGAAGACGCGCCGGGCCGACCGCTTCGTGTGCGGCTCGAGAACACGGCACATAACGGTGGACAGCCTTCCTGCGCTGCTCATCGTCCACGCGCTTGGCGGGGGTGCGCCTTTCCCCAGGGCAAGGGTTTCGACCTGCACCCACCACACGAGCCACCGGTGGGTGCTATCCCCCTTGCCCCTGATTAGACAACAGGCACATGCCAAGAACTCACCGCCTGCGTTCGACCTAGTGGATCAGTCCCAGGCGAGGGCCTGCCTGGCTCAAGGACGTCCGGGACAATTCCACTGGCCCGGTGAGGCGCAACCGCTAGACCAGAGGACTGCCAAACCACCGTCCGGCACGATCTGGGTTGTCGGCCGCGGCCACGCCAGGAGTACCGACCCCCCGTCGGTGGCCCCCTCTCTGTCAGACTGGCGTGAGACACAGAGCCAACCAAGACTTCTGTGGAACATGTAGGGCGAAGACGGGAATCCTGGGACTGTGACGTTGAGTACCGCCGATCTACGGGCCGATGATGATCCGATGGGCAAGAAAAAACAGGGACCTCGTGCGGGTCAGCCGAAACGCCGGACGTTCACCGCCGCCTACAAACTGGCGATCGTGGAGGAATACGAGAGTCTGACCGAGCCCGGCGCGAAGGGCGCGTTGTTGCGGCGGGAAGGGCTGTATCACTCGCATCTGATCGATTGGACCCGAAGTCGCGATGCGGGCGGCCTGGACGCCCTGGCCGCGAAACCCTCGGGCCCGAAAGGCAGGTCCGCGGCGGAGAAGGAGACCGACAGGCTCCGTGCCGACAACGAGCGTCTCGCCCGCGAGCTGGCGAAGTCGCAGGCGGTGGTGGAGATCATGGGAAAACTGCAAGGGCTCTTGGAAACGATCTCCGAGGGCACGGACACCGACCGCAGGTCGACAAGCTGATCGGTAACGCCTTCGACGAGCTGGAACCGTTGCTGGGCACCAAACCGGGGTGCGCGTTGGTCGGGAAGTCCAGGGCGACGTTGTACCGCCGTCGCAACCCGACACCACCGGTGGCCGGACCGCACCGTCCACCGGCGCCGCACCCGGCGAGCCTGTCCGCGGCAGAACGCGCGCAGGTGCTGGACGTGTTGCGGTCACCCAGGTTCGTGGACAAGGCCCCGGCGCAGGTGTGGGCCACCCTGCTTGATGAGGGCCGCTATCTGTGCTCGATCTCCACGATGTACCGGTTGTTGCGCCAGGCCGGCGAGGTCCGTGAGCGGCGGGCGCAGGCCACCCATCCCGCGAAGGTCAAGCCGGAGTTGGTGGCCACCGCACCCGACATGGTCTGGAGTTGGGACATCACCAAACTCAAGGGACCCGATCGGGGCGTGTACTACGACCTGTTCGTCATGCTCGACATCTACTCCCGCAAGGTCGTGCACGCGATGGTCGCGTCGACCGAGACCGCGGAGCTGGCCGCGAGGTTCATCACCGACGCCATCGCCGCCAACGGCGGGACGATCCCCGGCGTGGTGCACGCCGACCGCGGCACCTCCATGACGTCGAAGAACGTCGCCATGCTGCTGGCAGACCTGGGTGTCACCCGCTCGCATTCGAGGCCGCACGTATCCGACGACAACCCCTACAGCGAGGCCCAGTTCAAGACGTTGAAGTACTGCCCGGCGTTCCCCGGCCGGTTCGGGTCGATCGCCGACGCCCGCGCGTTCAGCCACCGGTTTTTCCAGTACTACAACCACGAACACCGCCACAGCGGGATCGGCCTGCACACCCCGGCGTCGGTCCATGACGGCACCGCCGCCACCGTCTGCGCCGAACGCGCCCGAGTCCTGCACGCGGCCTACACCGCCAACCCGGACCGGTTCCACCGCGTACCGACCCCGCCCCGGCTGCCCGCAGCGGCCTGGATCAACGAACCACCTCAGGAAGACGAGAAGGCAGAACACGACCCAGAACAAGCATCCTGAGCTGTCTCAACGCCATTGACAGGTTCCGGCCAGCCGCCGTCGTCCGGGTCGTCGGCCTCGGTGCGGCAACTCCTCACTGTGCCGCTCGCGTTGCGTTGGACGAGGACCAGGCGTCCTGCGACCGGTGCCGGCGAGCGGCCTGGAGCACCGGCCTGAACCCGACGTCACCGAAAGATCGGAAACGGTTCGCCTGGCCGGACAAGCCGATCCGGTGCTTTCAGGCGGCCGGGACGGTCGGGGCCACGGCCATGCCGTTGGCCCGTTCCCGCAATGCGAGCACGTCGGGGTGTCGCTGGAACGGCCCGGCGGCGTCGGTGAGGGTGAGGATCCGGGAGCGGATGAGGGTCGAGTCGAGTCCGGCGGCGGCGTGGAGGGCTTGGTGGGCCACCGAGCAGGCCTGTTCCGGCTGCCGTTCGTTGAGCAGGGCCGCGACGTGGCCGACGCGGTCCATGGCTTGGCAGCGGTCGTATCCGGGGTCGCGCAGCAGCACGGCGTCGGCGAACGCGGCGCTGGCGGGTCCGATGTCCTTGTCGTGGAGTTCACGCAGGTCGCGTCGGCTCACCGCGGTGGTACCGACCAGTTCGGCGGCGGTGAAGTAGGAGATCCAGTCGGCCGCCGGTTGGCGGTGTTGTTCGGCGGTGGCCAGCAGGTCACCAGCGCACGCCAGGAAGTACTGCGCGCTGCGGGCGTCGCCGGTGGCGGCGAGCATCCGGCCGCGTTGGGCGGTGAGCATCGCCTGCAGCCGGTGGTCGGGGTCGGCTTGACGAGCGACACGGTCGGCGACGTCGAGCAGCTCCAACGCGTCGGCGGGATGTCCGAAAAAGACCCGCTGGTGTGCCATGCGGGAGATCAACTCCGCGCCGCGTCCGGGCTGTCCGGCGCGACGTGAGGCCATGACGCCAAAGGCCCAGTAGCGTTGTGCGGCGGCGAATCTGGTGGTGTCGTGGGACATCCATCCCGCCAGGCCCGCGAGATCGGCGACCAGCGCGAACAGCCGCGTGGTCAACGGTGTGACCGGTCAGTCGGCCAAGTCGTGGGAGACGGCGCGTAGTTGCGCCACGACGGCGTTGCGGAACAGGGCGCCGCCGTGGGCGTCGTCGGCGGCCCGCCAGTGCCCGATCACGGCCTCCAGCCTGTCCAGAGCCTCGGACTCGAGCCAGTCGGTACCGCCTGCCGCGCCGGGGGCGGCACCGATGACGGGCTCGGGCTCATCGGGGGTGTTGTTCCAGAGGCGGCCCACCGTCGCGGCCAGGGATGCGCCAGCGACGCTCTGCGACGTGGGTCCGTGCGTGGGTCGGCCACTCCGAGTTGCGATCCTCGCCAGTCCCGAAGGGCTGACGCTGCGCACGGAGCCGGTGATGTCGGTATCCGCTCGCCAGTTGCGATCCTCGCCAGTCCCGAAGGGCTGACGCTGCTGCATGCACAGATGCAACATACCGGAGGAAGATCACCCGTTGCGATCCTCGCCAGTCCCGAAGGGCTGACGCTGCATGGTCTCCGAGGACCAGGGCTACGCGACCGTCGTGTTGCGATCCTCGCCAGTCCCGAAGGGCTGACGCTGCGGCCATCAGGGCGTCCGCCTCGCGGGTCCACTGCCAGTTGCGATCCTCGTCAGTCCCGAAGGGCTGACGCTGCCGGTCTTCATCACCAGCTGGCAGGCGTCATGACTGTTGCGATCCTCGTCAGTCCCGAAGAGCTGACGCTGCTGGCACCGGGCGGTCGTGGGGCGATACCCCCGATGCCGTTGCGATCCTCGCCAGTCCCGAAAGGCTGACGCTGCCCGGCCGCGGCGGTGCAGGAGATGACCACCGACCTGTTGCGATCCTCGCCAGTCCCGAAGGGCTGGCGCTGCACCTGGACGACTGCACGCACGTCGGCACCTGCCAGTTGCGATCCTCGCCAGTCCCGAAGTGCTGAACGCTGCACGAGCTTGCGCTTGGCCTCGGCGCCGTTCCAGTGGTTGCAACCCTCGCCAGTCCCGAAGGGCTGGCGCTACGGGTGCCGCGCCTCGAACTGCCGCTCTACTCGCTCGTTGCGATCCTCGCCAGTACCGAAGAGCTGGCGCTGCTGTCTTCCTGCTGACCGCGCAGTCGACCGGCACGCAGTTGCGATCCTCGCCAATCCCGAAAGGCTGACGTTGCACGCCCCGCCCACACGTCTAAGTAGTCCTGCCACTTGTTGCGATCCTTGCCACTCCTCCTGGACTGACGCTGCCTGCGACTGCGGGTCCAGCAGTAAGGGTGGATGGACCCGTTACGATCCTCGCCAAACCCGAAGGGCCAGCGCTGTCCGCCGAGGCTGTGACGGAAACCCCTGATCACCTCGTCGTTGCGATCCTCGCCAGCCCTGAAGGGCTGGCGCTATTCCTTGCGCAGATCGACGCGCGCGGTGGCGGTCATGTCGCGAACCTCGCCAGTCCCGAAGGGCTGATGCTGCCGGGGCCTCCTCGTGTGGATGAGCCAGTCCCGGTTGCGATCCTCGCCAGTCTCGGAGGACTGACGCTGCAACCGACGTGCCACGTCTGCATGATCTGGTGGGCGTTGCGATCCTCGCCAGTCCCGAAGGGCTGACGTTGCCCAAGCGCCGCTGGATCTTGGACGTCTACAACAAGTTGCGATCCTCGCCAGTCCGGAAGACTGGCCCGGAGGACTGGTGCTGCCATGGAAAAGGCACGAACAGCCTAGCCACAAGCCATCGCGGCCTTCTCTTGCCTGGAAGGTTGACGCTGATCGACGTCGGATCATCGATCAGCTCGTCCACCCATGCGAAGTCGTCCCGCTAACCCTAAGGGCGCTGTCTTATCCACTATGTAGCTTTCAAGGATCCTTGGCTTGCACTGTCCGGCCAGTCTGAAACTTGCCCGAGGTTCTAGCTGACGAGCTTGGTGAGAGAGACCCCGGTCGGTAGACCATCGTCCTGTGCCGACACGACGTAGTCGCCGAAGACCCGGGGTGGGAGATCACTCGTGGGGTTGGTGCGGGTGATGGTGACGCGTTCGGTGAGCTTGTGGGCGGGTGCGGCGCCGAAGGCGTCGGGGTGGCTGAACACGTACAGGCCTCGGGGGGTGAGGCGGCCGCGGGTGGCGGTGCGGTCGTGGTCGAACATCATCTCCAGGCTGCGGTACACCAGTTCCAGGTCCTTGGCGTCCACGCCGGTCTGGGCGGCGCGGGTGGCGGAGTAGTAGAGCTCGGCGCAGTAGAGGCCGTAGGGCACGGTCCATTTGCTGCCCATCTCGGTGGTCTCGCCCTTGTCGATGTCCTCCTGCCTGGTCTGGGTGACGCGGGTGATGGCGTGGTCCACGGGGAAGACCGGGTCGATGCTGCGGGCCATGCCGACCTGCAGGGGGCCGCGGATCTGTCCGAGTGCTCGGGTCTTGCCCACCGACAGCACGCCGCCGAACAGGCGGATGTCGGCGTAGCGGTCGCACAACCACGCGCGGGCCAGGTCGGCGTCCTCTTTGCCGATCTTGCCGTCGAGCTTCAGGCCCGCTGCCTTGTAGGAGGCTTCCAGGCGTGGGTTGAGGGCATATCCGGCCTGTACGAAGATCCCGTACCGGGGGTCGTCGCCCGCGGCCAGGGCGAGGGTGTCGCGGATCTTGCGCTTGAGTGCGACGTCGGTGACCAGGCCTTGACCGGTCTCGTCGTCGGTGCGGGGCCGGTTTCCGGCGTCGGGGTCGCCGTTGGGGTTGCCGTCGGTGACGTCGAACAGGAACACCATGTCGTGGCGCACGGACGGGTCCAGGTGGGGTGTGGTCATGCGGGGATCTCCTCGGTGGTGCCGTTGATGGCGTTCTGGATGGTGGTGAAGCGGTGGGCGCGCTGGTGGTGGTAACCCAGCAGGAATAGCGCCTGCTGCCGAAGACCGGCGTGTCCGGGGATGCCGGTGTCGGCGTCCAGGAGTTCGAAGAGGCTGTCGAGAGTCTTCTCGTGGTTGATCCCGGCGCCGGGTTTGGTGCGGCGGAGTTTGCGCAGCCAGGCTTTGGCGTCCTTGCGGCCGCTGATCAACGCCGAGCGGGGGTTGGTGACGGCGCCGGCGAAGTAGCGGTCGGCGTAGGTGGTGTTGAGGGTGCCGCCGGAGGCGTCGTATTGGAGGCTTTCCAGGGTGGCGAACAGGCGTCCGCTGACGTAGGAGGGGTTGGTGTTGGTGGGGTCGAGTCCGGGCATGGGTTTCTCCGTGGTCGCGGGGTTGCGCAGCAGTGCCAGGCGGATGAGTGCGGCTCGCGGGGTGTCGAGGCGTCCGTCGGTGCGGACCCGGTTGACCAGGTGGGCCAGCAGCGACGGGGGTAACGGGGTGTTGCGCATCGCGGCGCGCAGCAGGTCGCGGTGTACTCCGTCGGGGCGGTCCGCGCCTTTGGCGCCGAGGAAGGCGTAGCGTTTTTCACGCTTGAGCCACCGTCCGGTCACCTTCACCAGCGTCCCCATCGGCTGGAACGGGGTGTCGTGCTGGTGTCGCGGGGCGATGGTGTGGTCGAGGAACCAGGCGGCGATGTTGTCTTCCATCGCGTCCAGTGGCAACTCCAGCCAGTCGCGGACCATTACTCGTGCGACGTTCCCGCCGAGGGCCAGGGCGCAGAACTTCGTGGTGTCGTCCACCGCGGCGGTGCGACGGCCGTGCCGGACCGAGGAGATCAGGGTGGCGACCTGGGCGGGGTCGGCGCCGAGTGTGAGGGTCATCGGGTTGGTCTTCACCGGGGTGGTGACCCACCACGCCATCGTGCTGTTCTGGCCTGGCAGGGTCGCGGTGTCCGACGATTCCAGTACTCGGATGAGGCCGGTGGTCACTGATTCCCCGCAGGGCAGGCAGATCGGGGACGACCCCAACTTGGTGGTCAGGTCGTAGCCGAAGACGCGTTCGTTGACGCTGATCAACGCGGCGTCGTTGGTCGCGCCAGGCACCAGTCGGGCGGGGATCTTGCCGGGCACGGTGTCCAGCAGGGGTCCGACCGTGCCGCAGACCAGGCACAGACCGGTCGTGCCGCCGCCTTTGCGGCGGGCGACCTCTGCCGACCAGAACGACACGGCCGAGTCCGCTCGGTAGGCGGCTCGACCGTTGACGGTGATCAGTACCCGCTGTTTGGCGGTGAACTCCTCCGGGCGGGCGACCTCGTGCACGGCGCCGGACCGATAGAACCCGTCCACCGCGCGGGCGAGAGGGTCATCGACCGCGTCGGGGCTTTCGGCCCAGCGTCGGGTGAGGTCGACGAACGCGGTGTGGCACTTGGCGACCCGGTCGGGTTTGGTGGCGGGATCGGCCCACCCCAGCACGTACTGGATGTCGTCGGCGGCCAGGTTGGGGGCTACTCCGACCGTGCGGGCCACCGCGGGCACGGTGTGCTCCGATCCGCGTGCCCGGCCCTTCTCGTCGATCTGCACCAGCGACTGCAAGCCAATGCCCTGTGGACTGCCGTGGTCGTCCAAGGCCAGCTCCCAGTGGAACTGCAGGCGCCGGCGGAAGGGCGCGTTGTCGGGGTCGCGTCGGGCGTAGTCGACCAGGCGTCGCAGCAGCATCAGCCCACCTCGCCGGTCGTGATGCCTTGGGTGGGGACGTGCAGGACGCCGTTGTCCAGGCGGGCGGTGAACCAGGAGAACGACAGTGGCGTGGTGTCGGCGGCGTGGTGGATCGTGTGCAGCATGATCCCCAGGTCCTCGCTGCGGCGCAGGGCGGGCCGGTCGTCGGGGTCACCGAAGAAGCCGGTGAACTCCCGCACCCCCAGATACGGTTGGGAGAAACAGCTTCCTCGTGTGACACGACGCCGGAACTGGTCTCGGTAGGCGGCTTCGGGTTTGGTGGAGTGGGCGCGCAGGTCGACGTGGGCGTGGATGCGGTAGGCGACATCGCGCAGGCAGGTCGCGTTGCGCTGGACCCGGTGGGCGACGGTGTCGATCCGCCGTGTCCCGGAGGCGGCATCGGCCAGGGAGGCCAAGTCGGTGGTCTCGTTGCGGCGTTGGGTGAACTGCTTGATCTCGTTGAGCACTTCGATCGCGACGACCCTCCAGGTGAACTCCGGCTTCCAGTAGATCGCTTCCAGCACGCCCACCGCCGCGGACGGTGTCATCACCGGGTAGGTGACCCGTTCCACCTTGAGTTCGGGTCTGGTGAACAGCGCGGCGTCCCCCCACACCTGCACCACCACGGGCGGCGCCCCCTTACGGGAACGCGGGAACTGCTCGGTCACCACACTGTCTCCTCACCGATCGAACCTTCATCGATACCCACCTGGGGGTCGTACTGGCCGACCCATTCCCACCACTGCTCGTTCCCGGCGATCACCGGCCTGCACAACGCCCGGACCCATGAGGACTGGGCGACCCGCCGGGGCAGCGCCACGGTGTGGCCGCGCAACTCGCGCACCACCTCCCGCGCCGGCCCCTCCTGGGCGCGAACCAGGTCCAGCAACTCGGCCACACGTCCGGTGTCGCCGAAGGTGGTGACCACGACCGGGACCGGGTCCTCGTCGATCATGCGAAACGCCAACCGCGAATCGCGGCCACCGCTCACGCCGGTATCGATCACCGGGCCTTCGGCGACCGCGCGGAAGTCCAACTTCGCCCGGTTGGCCTGGATCGTGGCGCCGCGGGTGGCCTCGTCGACGTTGAGTCCGGTGTAGAGGCTCGCGTAGTAGCCGGCCAACGCGACCGGGTCGTCCGGATCCGCCAGGCCTGGGCCGAATCGGGCTCTGGTCTTGTCCACCGCTGCCCGGTAGAACGCCGGTACCGGGGCGTCGGCGGCGTCGAACACCACCACCAGGCCCAGCTCGGACTGTGTGCCTTCCCGGTTGGCGCGACCCGCCGCCTGCTGCAGCGACTCCGCCGGGGCCAACGCCCGGAACACCACCGGGAAGTCCACATCGACCCCGGCCTCCACGAGCTGGGTCGACACCACCAGCACCGGCTCCCCCGCGCCCAGCAGCCGTTGCACCTCGGCCAGGACCTGGCGGCGGTGCAACGGGCACATCCTGGTCGACAAATGCAGCACCACCGCGTCGAGGCAATGAGCGGCGAGCAGCCGGTGCAGGATGCGGGCGTGTGCCACGGTGTTCACCACGACCAGCGCCTGGAGGTGTCCGGCGATCTCCTCGGCCAGCTCGGCGGGGGTGGGCCGCGGGTCGAGCCGCCACTGGTAGCGCACCCGCCGCAACCCGGCGAACAGCGCGATCGGGTCCTCGACGAGTTCCTGGATCTCCAGGTCTCGCCATACCGCGAGGTACTCGAAGGCGGGCTGGGTCGCCGAGGCCAGCAGCACGGTGGTGCCGAAGTGCCGGGTCAGCAGTCGCAGCGCGTCCAGGATCGGGACCAGCAGCGCCACCGGCAGGGACTGCACCTCGTCGAGCACGATGACCGCGTTGGCCAGCCGGTGCAGTTTGCGGGACCGGGCGGGCCGGTTGCCGAACAGCGAGTCGAACAGCTGCACCGTGGTGGTGACCACGAAGGGGGAATCCCAGTTCTCCGCGGCCGTGCGGAAGCGGCGGTCGTCCAGTTCGGCGTTGGAGTGGTGCTCCAGCACCACCTCCTCGCCCAGCAGGGTCCGATAGACCTCGGCGTTCTGCTCGGTGATCGTGGTGAACGGCACCGCGACGATCACGCGGGACATGCCGTGTTCGGCGGCGTGCCGCAGCGCGAACCCTGCCGCGGTGATGGTCTTGCCCGACCCGGTCGGGGCAGGCAACCGGTACACACCCGGCTTACCCATCGCACGCCGCACGGTCTGCTCGTACAACGCGGCCCGGACGCCGTCGACAGGCGAGGGCCTGAGGTTTTTCCGTGCTCGGGCCGCCAGGAACGCGATCCTGTTACGTTCGAACCGCTCCCACAGGACCGCCATGTCCATCCCGGCAGCGGGCCGTGGTGGTGGCCGGTCCGCGAAGTGCGCTGCGGTGTCCAGATGGTCGGCGTCGACCAGCGCGGAGAACACCAACCGGATCCCCATCTCGCCGACCAACGGGTCCTCGGTCCACGACGCCGGCAGCAGTATCGGGCCTGTCACCACCTCACGCGCTTCCGGCACCACGTCGAAGAACCGCTGCGCGGTGACAGCATCGTCGGGCCCCTGCTGAAGGGCCATGAGGTCGGCGACGGATCCGAGTCCGCCGTGATGCCCGAGAATCGCCATCGCCGCCGCGAGAGCAGGCTCCCGCAACAGCATCGCGCCCAGATCCTTGTGGTTGATGCCGACCGGTTGGTCCGTACCGCTGACCTTGACCAGCTTGGCCTGCCACAGGCAGTCGCATTTGCCCGCGTCGTGCAGCAATCCCAACGCAGCGGCCAGGGCTTCCGCGCCGAACGGGCGGGCGAACCAGCCCGCCAACACCGCCGTGGAACGAGCATGATCGGCCAACGCATGCCACCGCTGACGTCTCCTACTGGCACTGTGTGCCCACACAACATCTCCTTGGTTCACTCATCCCCCGACGAGCACCGCGAACCCTAGGGACGGCCACCGACAAAAACGGCTCCGCTCACCTCTCTCCTCACGTTGATCCACTCGAATGGAGCAATCTTCCGACGTGATCCGCATAAGTGCGGATATTGCCCAGGAATACCACTGTCTGCCCTTTCCTACATCGAAAGCCCATGGCACATGAGGCCGACACAGGATCGTCGGTGGTGCAGCGACTGAGTGCCGTGCCATCGGTCCGATTTCCCGTAAGTCGTGGACCGGGTGCAGGGATCAACGTGATGATCGAGTCGTGCGTAGCCATTCGACTCCATCAGGCGAGGGCGTGCCCCGGACACCACCGCTGCCATCCTCGGTCGACGCGCGACCTCCGGACGCGGTCGGCACCGAGCGCGACTCGGCCACCCATCCGGTTCCAAAGGCGGCGCGGGCGGCATTGCCGCGATGGACGGTGCCGGTGGTCGCGGTCCTCGTGCTGGGCATGACCATTGTCGCGTCGGTATTGTTGTGGCGATGGGTGGACGGGCTGACGTTCGCCGACGCGGACAAGAAATCCACCGCGCACCTGAACGTACTCAAGCTGGCAGCGTCGATTGCGGTCGGCGGTGGTGGCCTGTTCGCCCTATATTTCGCGGCCCGCCGTCAACGCACCCAGGAACTGGAACTGGAGAAACGCGCCGAGGAACTGGCACAGCGCGAACGGGTACAGGCTCATGTCGAGCAGGTCGAAGAGCACAATCGCGAAGACGCCGCGGAACAACGGATCACCGAGATGTATCTGAAGGCCGTCGGGCAGGTGGGCTCGGACAAGGCCGCGGTCCGCCACGGCAGCATGTACGCGCTGGAACGCGTCGCCCAGGCCAAACCCGACCAACCCCAGATCGTCATCAACGTGATCTGTGCCTACCTGCGCAGCCCATACACCCCACCACTCGAGCGGCCCGCTACCCGTCGAACCGGCCTGCCCGCAGCCGCACGCCGCAGCCGCACGCCGTATCCGCCTCACGCCACCCATCTCGGCTGTCGGTTCCGAACAGGTGCGACAGGAACGCGAAGTCCGGCTCACCGCGCAACGCATCCTCACCCCCACCTCCAACCTAACCCCGACACGACCACCGGCGAGCCGACCAATCTGCTGTACTGGGCCGAGGGTTACGACCTCGACCTCGACCTCACCGGAGCCACCCTCATCGACTTCAACGCCATCGGCGTCACCGTGCGACAAGCGACCTTTACCAAGGTGCAGTTCACTGGCACCGCGCGGTTCGACGGGGCAACCTTCACCAGCATCGCGGTGATGTTGGGAGCCGTGTCATTTGTGGACCATGTCGAGTCCTGTGTATGGCCGACGGGATGGACTGTCGACGGTCACCTTCAGGAGACCACAGCACCTGATAGCGCACCGGACGTGCTGCCCTTGGTGCCGGTGCCAGCGGTACTGCCTGGGCACACGCCGAGCGACGGGTCGCAGGATGGACGCGGCGGCAGCTAGCCGAGGTGAGTGCCTGGCTTCCCGCGCTGGATGGCCGTTCGGCGGTGCTATACCAACTGCTTGGGTCAGGGTGTCAGTCCACCCACTCCAGATCCCCGGACCCGATCGCGTACATCGCGCCGCGCACCACTGGGCCAGCTCGTCCTCGCGACGCAACGGTTCGACGTCGGCGCTCGCGGTGAGCACCGCGCGCATCACCGGGGACAACCCGCCGCGGGACAGCACGTCCAGGAACACCAACCTCACCTCGACACGGATCTCCTAGGCGTCGCGGAGCAGTTCGATGCCCGCAGCGGCCGCAGTGCGCAGATCCTGCTCGGTGACCGCGCCGGACAAGTCGACGAACCGCACCAGCACCGCGAGCACTTCGCCAGCCGCGCGACGGTCCACGTAGCCTGCCCGCCACCCGTTCCGGCCCAGGTGTTCATCAGGTTCGCCCCCGCGCTACAGGGGACGGACGCCATGATCACCGCCGTCCGTCATGCGGTCCTTCCTCGTCACACCCGGCTTTCGGCTCGACACCTTCTGGATCCGGGCCGCGACATCATCGCGTGCGAGCCGGTCACTCCTGCTCCTTGGCGTGGTCGCGCGGTTGCGCGCGCATCTCGTCGGTCACCAGGCGGAAGTCCGTGTCGCCCGGCCGCGGAACGATCTCCTCCAGCACCTCCAGCACCTCCAGCACCTTGAGGACCTCCAGTACCTCGAGGACCTCGACGGAGTCGACGGTGAACAACTCGACATCGTGAACCGAGGCTGCCTGCGTGGACCACATGTCCAGCACCGGAACAGCCCCGACCCTATCGCTCATGACCAGCGTGAACTCGATGCCCGCCGGGTATTCGTGGCGTTCGTGCCGGGAGGTGACCGTAGTGGCGGGAGTGCATAGCCGGCCTGTCACCCGCGCGTGCCAGTCCCGAGCCGCGGGCCTGTCCCACGGCCGGTCCGCGAAGGGATCGCGCACCGGCCGGGTCGCCCGTAGGCGCCGCAGTTCTGCCTGCTGTCTGCTGCGTCGTTCCGCCGCCGCCCGCTGGAAGTCCGCCTCGTCGACGCCCTGGGTGTGCCGCACGTGCCGGGCGTGCCGCCCCACCGCCGCCTCCCGCCCGCCGCGTGAGGGCGCGAGCTCGGAGACCACCCCGAACCGGTCCCCGCGCGTGCATCCCAGATCCGTGCCGGTGCCCCGGCTGCCGCCCAACCGCCGGGCGGCGACCACCGGTTCGTGAGCGATGTCCAGCGGCAGCGACTCGGCGAACGCCACCGCGGCGGCACCGCCGACACCGGTGTCCTACTCCAGTGCGGCCGCCGACGCCTCCAACCAGTCGGCGATGCCCGCCACCGGCACCTCGACCTCACTGCTGGCCAGCCGAAACTGTCCCTGCTCACGGACCGCGACGGCCCCCCTGCGCAGCCGCGCCACCGGGTCCATGCGCCACACCGTCGTCATCTTCCTGCTCCTCCACCCTGCCGCGCGACGCGGACGACATCGGCGTGCTGCTCGCGGCTGTCTCGGAGCCCGACATCCTGACCCACGACCCCGCTGCGCTCGCGGCTGTACACGTGGTGGTCCTTTCCCGCGAGCGGGATTGGCCGGTGATCACCGACCGGATCGAGCGCGTGCACGCCGTGAACCCGCGCACCGAGGTAAAACTGCTTCGCCAGCCTTGAATTGCACTTCTTCGCCGAGAACCAGGCGGGCTTTCCTGGTCTGCTCTTCCGGGTTTGGCTGTGATCCGGTGTGCCACGCCTACCTGGCCACCCGAGAGGGGCCCACCGCCACCCTGCTGCGTTCCGGCGGGCCGAGACCGATCCGAGCGTGCGAACACCGGTGACACGACCGCAGCCCGGCGTGGCCATCCGAGGTGCCTATGCGCTCGAACGGGCGCGGCGAAGCCCAGGATCTGCTGAGGTCATCCGCTAGATCTTGACCTCGTCGATCTTGTCGTTCCACCCGGAGGCGGCGAGGTTGTCGTAGGCGCAGGACGCGCAGTAGAAGGAGTGGTCGTCCAGGCCGAGGGTGCGGTAGTTGACGGCTTCCATGCCCCGTTGGACGCGGTTGAGGAAGACGCTGGTGGTCTTGTCGCGGAAGTCCCAGTTCGCGAGCTTCTTCGTTCCCGCCGCGGACCACTGCAGGCGCCGCCCGGTGTAGTTCTCGTCCTGCCAGAGGCACACCCAGGTGCCGGGGCAGTCCCACATGCCCTTGGCCGCCACCTCGCCCGCGGGGCGGGTGGCCATGTCGGCTTCGGCGGCCGTGTCGTAGCAGCGGACGTCGCCGACGGCGAACTCGGCGCACGCCTGGGCGCCCTGCCAGCCCTTGCTGAGGTCGATGCGCTTGCCGTGGTAGGTGGCGATGACGCCGGTGTCGGCCATGGCCGGTGCGGCCGTGGTGGTCGTGATGCCGATGGCCGCGACGAGCATGGCCATGGTGCGGAACAGCTTCATTCGTCCCCCTCGTTCCCCTGCGGCTCCCCCACGAAGCCGCCGCACCGAACTCAAGCGGCTTGGCGGGCGTCGAGGGCGGTGTTCGAGTGGACGATGGCCCGTTCGGAGCAGTGAAGACACCTGATCAAGTGAAGATCACGAACAACGACGGCAGAATTGGCAGTGCTGCCTCGACTGAGTCGACCCGCGGCGGTGACGGCCATCGACACCCAGTCCACCGCGGTCTCCCGCGAGGAGATGGACGGAGCGCTGGGCGCGGTGGCCACCCAACTCGGCCGGGGTGGTGTGGGGGTCAGGGACTCGGGGGATCCGAAGGGCGAGCTGGCCCGGCTGCCTTAGGAGGCTCGGGAGCTGGCGGCCGGGTCGGGTCTGGTGGGGACGACGTGGCTGGGCGGCCGGGACCAGTGGTCGGGTCGTGGGCATCGGGCATCGGGTCGGTGCGTGCGCGGTGCCGGGCCCGCAACCAGAGGGCGACGCCGACGAGCACGATGAGCGCGGCCCCACCCCCGACCCACCACACCCACGTGCTGGTGGTGTGGCCGGACACCGTGATCAGCACGATGGGTCGGGACTGCTGCACCGACGGGAAGTCCTTGGGCAGCGAGAGCCGGTCCTCGGCCGTGAACAGATCGTTGTGCTCTCGGAAGTCGTCGAGGTCGGTTTAGGTCCCGCCCTCGGCGTCCACGATGGACACAGTGCCACTGGGCGCGCACACGAGGAAGACCGTGGTCTCCTCTATGTCGCCACCGGCGTGACTGACGAGGATCGTCTGTTTGAACGTTTGGCCGTGCTGCTCGTCGGCGCACGGCGTCGGCGCGGCGGCCGATGCGATGCTGCCGCTCGTCAGCAGGACCGAGAAGCTCGCCACGACCGCCACGCAGATCACCCGTAACACCGATCGCCCTCTCGCCGGATTCTCTGGGACCATTGTGAGCCCAAGGCTCGGGACCCCTCCCTGTTGGGCTACTGCCCCAGCCAACCGATGAGCTCGAAAAGCCTGATAGAACGACCGCTCCTGTCCCGGAGCGGGTCGCCGGGACTGGCCCGGCCGGGCGGTCGGGCGCCGGGGTGGGCGGGTGGACGAACACGCCCGCGAGCACCGGCCGGTCCCCTGTTGACCACCGCGGCTCGATCTGCACCGTGACCCGACCGGCCGCTGGCTCGGCGACCGCGTCCGACCGCGCGTCGGGAACCACCGCGCCCACGACGAACGCGTGGTCCGGAGCGTCCCGCAAGTCGTCGACCGGCACGACCAGCGGTCGGTCCGCCCGCCACCGGTCGAGCAGGTCCGGCAGGCTCAGGTCGCGAGCCAACTGCCCGCCGGCCAGCCGCAGCGCGGGTTCGCCATCGAGCACCTGGTCCTGCGTCAACGCCATGGTGTAGCCGACGACCCGCGCGGCGCCGCCGGGGTCGAGCGCGAGGTCGACGCGGACCCCCGACCCGATCCAGGCTGTCGACGCCCCCGTTACCTTTTTCGTGGTCCCAGCGATGGGACCCCTGGTCGCCGGATCCGGCATGACTTACGCCCCCAGTCGAACGCATGATCCGGGGGGTGGTGTCACCGGATCCGGTGCACCGCCGGACCGCTGATAGGGACACGGCCACCCCTGGGGTAGGTCTCGTCGTAACGTGGCTGCCGGCCGTCGGTGCGTGACTGGCGACCAGGACACACGAGGTGAGGACCGTTGATGGACAACGGCTACGACGTGTTTCTGGGTTTGGATGTCGGCAAGGGCGACCACCACGCCGTCGGCTTGGACCCGACCGGGACACGGCTGCACGACAAACCACTGCCCAACACCGAACCCAAACTGCGGAAGGTGTTCGACAAGCTCGCCGCCCATGGGCGGGTCCTGGTCGTGGTGGGCCAGCCCAACACGATCGGCGCCCTGCCTGTCGCGGTGGCACGGGCGTGTGGTCTGGATGTGGCCTACTTGCCCGGACTGGCCATGCGCCGCATCGCCGACCTCTATCCCGGCGCCGCCAAGACCGACGCCCGCGACGCCTTCGTCATCGCCGACGCCGCCCGCACCCTGCCCCATGCCCTGCGCCGGGTCGACGTCGGCGACGACGCCCTGGCCGAGTTGGACGTGCTCATCGGGTTCGACGACGACCTGGCCGGCGAGGCCACCCGACTGTCCAACCGGATCCGCGGCCTGCTCACCGGCCTGCACCCCGCGCTGGAACGTGTCCTCGGCCCGAGAATCGCCCACCTCGCGGTGCTGGAGATCCTGTCCCGCTGCGGCGGCCCGATCGGCATCCGCAAGGCCGGGCGACGCAAGCTCGCCGCCATCGCGGCCAAGAACGCTCCGCGCATGGGGGCCAGGCTGGTCGAGGAGGTCATGACCGCGTTGGGCGAGCAGACCGTGACGGTTCCGGGCACGGCCGCGGCAGACACCGTGCTGCCCCGACTAGCAGACAGCCTCACAACCGTTCTGGCGCAACGCAAACAGGTCGCCACCGAGGTCGAGGGGATCCTCGATGCGCACCCTCTTGCCCAGGTCCTGATCTCGATGCCCGGCGTCGGGGTCAGGACCGCCGCTCGGATACTGCTCGAAGTCGGCGACGCCTCCGGCTTCGCCTCCTCCGGGCATCTGGCCGCCTACGCCGGGATCGCCCCGGTCACCCGCAACTCCGGGTCCTCGATCAAGGGCGAGCATCCCGCCAGGTCGGGCAACCGCAAGCTGAAACGGGCGTTCTTCCTGTCCGCGTTCGCAGCCCTGTCCGACCCGACCAGCAGGGCCTACTACCAGCGGAAACGAGACGAGGGCAAGAAACACAACGGCGCCCTGATCTGCCTGGCACGACGCCGCTGCGACGTGCTGTTCGCCATGCTCCGCACCGGCACTCACTACCGGCACCCCGAGCCCGCTCCCACAGCAGCCGCCGCTTGACAACCACATAGAGACACCCCCCCCCCCGGCCGACTTGACCCGGCGGCCGAGGCCCTGCCCCGGTGTGCCGTTGCGACTCGACGCCGCTACGGACTGCGCGTTCGTGTTCGGCGCGCGACAGCTCACGAGCGTCGGTGCCGGCCGGACCGGTGCGGGCCAGGCCCAGCCGTTGCTAGACCTGCAGGGCGCACGCGCGGGCCCTGCGCTTGCTGTGGTCCAACCGCGCGCCCCGCCCGTCCTCGCCGATGAGTTGCACCTCCAGGTGGATGTGGTCGCTACCCGGCATCGACGGCCTTAGCGGTGCGGCTTGAACCGCTGGCTGCGCCGCGGCACAGCATCGGTTCCCAGTCGTCGAACGGGAGGTCTTCGCCGGGACCAGCCGCTACCCGTCCTCGTTAACGAACCGCGTTCTGCGATGGTGACGAAGCCTCGGGTCGTCGTACGGATCCTGCGTCGGGGAATCGGAAACCTCATAGTTCGTCTTTTCCTTTCTCGATGACTTTTGCAGCGCGATCCGACGGAACCGGATCGCGCCATGTGTTCCATCCTGTCGTTCCCTCGCCGCACTGGATTGTCACGAGGAGAAGAACGCAGATCCGAGGCAATCTCGGACTTTGGGACACCTCGGAAGACGTTTCACCCAACAAATGCAGCATCGACTTTATCTGGCCTCGGTGATGCCAGCACTCTAGCCAATCGGAAAAAGCTTTTTCCCCATGATCCGTCAAGAACAGGAGGACTCCGTCTCTACCTGCTTTCTGTTCTCGGCCGATCAGGCCGAATCGGTTGAGGACCTGCACCTGCTTCAGTAGGCTTTTGTCCGTGGAAACTCGGTACTTTATTGCCGTCTTCAACTCCTGCGCGCTTTTGGGGCCACCGTGAAGAAGGGCGAGTACAGTGGTCGAAACCGAATCCGCCATCACACTGTTCAGGGCCTCGCCGGCTTGCCCTGAAACGCTTTTCCGGTTTCGGGTGAACCAGTGGGCGGCGCATCTCTCGAAAATTCCGATCAAAGTGTCGACCCGTGCTCGCGTCGGCGACATCGTTCGTGGATTTCGCCGCAACTCGCCTGGCTTGTTCCAGTGGACGAAACGCATCGCGTCCACGCGCGAGTACGGTCCTTCGGTCATGAGCGGGTCCAGGCGGACGAATCCGGAGTCCTTTATCGCGTCAACCGGAATTCGACGCTGAAGAAGTACTTCCACACCGGGCGAGGATGCGTCGTCGATCGATGCCCGAAAGTATTTCCCGGTCCGATGGTAACGGTCAGCACGAAGACAGGTGTCCACGAACTCGTCGACGATGTTGCTGGATTCGATGACCGCTTTGGTCAGGAACAGCAATCCCTGCGGCAAGGATGTCTGGAAGACCACCTCCACCACCGACCGGGCGACGTCGCGCCGCACGTACCTGAACACCTCGGTCTTCGACAGGAACTGCAGAATTCCCAAGGAGACCTCGGCGCCCAGGATCCAGGTGTCCGATCGCGGTTCCAATTCCCTGGCCAACGCGCGTCGAAAATTCTCGACCGACAGCGTGTGTTCCGCTATGTCGGTCGACACCCCTTCTTCGTGGGGAAGTGAGTCCACGGTGTCCCCGGTGTTCGCCATGCTGTCGCGGGGAGCCGGAACGGCCAACCCGGCCGCCGCGTTGCGCACCATCGCCAGCAGGGTCTCGTCGATGTCGCCGAAACAACCTCGGTCGGGGTTGGCGATCCGCTCGACCACGGTGTCGACGTCATCCGGGGACGACAGTGCCCGCACGGCCCGCGCGTTGGCCGACCCGAGGCTGGACTGCTCCAGCAGTTCCCCGAACTCCTCGGCGAACGTCTTCGCGCCGTCGCTGGCGTTGGTCGGAGCGGCGTAGTAGGTGTCGTTGATCTTCACGGTGTCCCTACCCCCGGTCCTCGGTCTGGTTGGTCATGGTCGACGGGCGCAGCTTGCTGCGGACTTGGGCTGTGCGGCGTTCCAGGGTCTTACGCGTGAGCCCCACTTCTTCCGCGGCCTCGGCTTGCGTCTTCCCGTCCGCCTGTAAGGCGAAAGCCTGACGCATCTCCGAGTTCTTGATCTTCACCCCGATGCGCCGGATCTCGTCTCGTTGCACCGCCACATCCGCGGGATCTCTCCCCTCCACCCCGGAGGCCGGGAGGTTGTTCAGCGCCTGCTCGTAGACCCCGTCCTCACCTTCGCGGTGCGGTGCCGAATGGATGAAGGCCCGTTCAACCTGATCTTCTTTCCAGCGGCGATTACAGACCGCGATGAAGCCGCACACACAGCTGCCGACGAAGTAGGTCGTCAGGGTCGCGCCCAGGCGGTGGTCCCACTTTCCGCCCTTGAGCCCGTAGTCCAGGAACAGCCGGCATCCCTCGATGACGGAGTCCAGGATCGCCTCCTGCCGCTCGGGGGGAGTCCACAGCGTCGCGGCCGTGCGCGCATCGTTCGAGATCCGGCCTCGAAACCGCAGGCTCTCCCTGAAGATCGTTCCCCTGGTGACCATCGAGCCCATGACCGGCAGGGCGTAAGCGATCAACTGCTTCCGGAAACCGGGGTACACGCCGTCGAAAGCCTGCCCCTCGAACCCCGTGGACCGCAGCACCTGCACCAGTCGACGGTCGCGGGCGAGTCGCGTGATCCGGTCGGTCTCGGCGGCCTCCACCGCCGTGGCACCCAGGACGTCGCGCTCGGCTTCGGCCACGACATCGCTGGTGATCGCCTCGACCACAGCGTCGGCGAGTTCGGAGTCCGACAGCATCGTCACCCCTGGTCCGACCTGGCCACCGGCTTTCGAAGCCCCGGCCGGTTCCACCTCTGTCATCTGCTCTCCCCCGGCCGAGGGCCGTGAACTTCTTCCGATGGTCACGTCGCAGTTGTAGGCGGCATGTCCCCCGGCATCCCCCAAGATTTTTCTCACAGGGGGACGAGGAGCGCCGAAGCCCTAGGACTTCAGCGACCATCCCAACCCCCCCAGGGAGCGCTGTCATGCCTCAGCACCAGAAGCCCGACCCTCCTCACTTCAACGACCACACCGCCCTGGTGCTGCTGTTCTCGCTGCTGTGCGCCATCGGCGCCGGGTTCCTGATCCACGCCGAGACCCACTCCTTGGCGATGGCGGTACTCACCGGCGGAGCGGCCTTCGTCGCGGCGTGGAGCTTCTGGGACCGCGTCATCGGGTGAGCCAAGTGGAGCTTTCGACCGGCCCTCGAGCGCCGCTGGCGCGGCAGGGCGGCAGATCCCGACTCCGTGACGCCATGGACCAAGACGACCGGGCCACGGCATCGTCATCCACGGTCACCGGGTCGGGTCGGGTTGGCGTCACGACGCGGGTCGACACCCGGCACCGGACGTCCGATGAGCCGGGCCGCCGACGCAGCGAGCCGCCGTCCGACGTCGACCACCTGCGCCGCCGGGTTCTTCGACGTGGTTGTCGAGGCGGTCGGGGTGGTTGTGGTGCGGCGCTGGTAGGGGCGCAGGTGGTCGGCGGCCGCGCGCAGGTGCGCGCCGGGTTCGCCGCGCACGGGCGCGGGTCGCCCGGTCCCGGTGACATGGTCGGCCAACGCGATGACCAGCACCGCGAGTACGGCCAAGACCAGCAGGGCGAGCACGGGTTCGGTGTCGCCGGTGCGCGCCAGGTGCAGCGCGAGCGTGGCCAGGACCGGCAATAGCGGCCGGGGTCGCTGCGAGCGGCGCGCCGGCGAGGGACGCCACAGTCGGGTCGCGGCCGCGAGATCGTCGGCCGCGCGGCACACCGCGTCGGCCACGTGCCGCTGATGTCCATCGGCCCGATCGGCGGGCCAGCGCAGCGCGAGCACCGCGGTGAACTGCGCGGCCTGCTCCACGGCCGCGTGCCGGTGAACCGGGTCGTCGAGGTCGAGGCGGCCCAGTAGCCCGGCCGCAGTGATTACATGCCGTCGGGTCATCGTCCACCGCGCGTCGCCGCCCCGCGTCGGCCTGGTCGAACCCGGCGCCCACGCCGCGGATCGCCGACGTCGACAGCCCTCTCCGTCCAGTCGAGCCCCGCGTCGCTGGCAAGGACCTCCTGGACCTCGCGCCACCAGTCGACCAGCTCGGACAGCGTAAGGTCACGGGCCAACTGCCCGGCGCCCACTGCAGAGCCGGGCTGGTGTCGAGCACCTGCTCCTCGGCTAGGACAACCCGGTAGCCGGTCACCCTCTGCCCATCGGGGTCGCCGTCGGTCAGCGACGCTACCCGCACCCATCGCGGGCGAGGACGTCGACGAACTCCCCCCGACCTGGTCGACCCGGCGGCCGCAGCCCTCACCCGCCGTTCTAGGCTGCGCCGTTAGGTTTGACACCGGTGCGCTGCGCGCGTTCGTGTTCGGTGCAAGTGAGCTCGCGGGTGCCCGTGCCCGCCTGCCCGGTGCGCACCAGGTCCAGCCGCCGCTCGACCTCCAACGCCCAGGCGCGGGCCTTGCGCTTGCTGTGGTCCAGGCGGGCGACCCGACCGTCCTCGCCGACCAAACACACCACCAGGTGGATGTGGTCGTTTCCCGTAGCGGAGGTGCCGTGGTGCACGGCTACCCACCGGCACCGGTCCAGGCCGAGCCGGACGACGAACTCCTCGCCGAACCCGCGCCACACCGTGTCGCCGAGCAGCTCATCCTCGGCGTGCACGGAGATGGGTACGTGCAGCACATGACCGGCCTGGATTTGCTTATCGCGCAGCCGACGCGGGCGCGTCCAGGCGGCGTATCAGCTCGCGGCACTCCACCGCGCCGGGCCGCACGGTGTCGTCGAACACCGGCACCGTGCTGTTCTACACGGCCACCATGTGCAGATCGATGTGCTCGCGCGCTCGGCACGAACAGGTAGGTGAAGGTGCCCGCCAGCCCGTGGTAGCGCGGCAGCAGCTTGGGCAGCATCCCGGCCTGACTGACGCGGCGGCGCGCGGTGCACCAAGCGGCGCGGGTCCAGCAGATCCAGCCACGCGTCGAACCTGGCCATCGCCCGCTCATCGCGGCGCACGGCGACCGCAAGCCCATCGACGGCCGGGGCGTAGCCGCTGTTGGCGGCCCACGCAAGCTGATTGAGGTTGGTGGCCCTGCCGCGCACCATCTGCCGCACGTGCGCCAACTCGGCCGCCAGATCCAGCGCGTCGTAGGCCGACAACCACGCCGGATCCCCTCCGGCCGCGTCGTCGTCGACGCCGGTGTCGAGCCGAAGCGCGCGGCGAGATGGATCACTTACCGGAAGGCACGCGGATGGAGTACCCCTCGACGACCAAGCCGATCTAGTTCCGACATGATCGCCTGGAAAGTCGCCTGTTCGACCTCAACTAAGTCGTCGACTAGGTCAAACCAGTCGTGCGTCGCGAGATCGTGCGCCAGCTGCACCCACTTTGACGGATGTTTGTCACGATGCCAAAAGGATTCTGGCCCGTACAAACCCAAATCCGGTATTTCATCGGCCGCCGAGAACCGCGATCGACCGTCGACCAGGTCCGAGATTTCGGTTAATGTGCGCAACCTTGAAGGTAAATGCAGGTGCCTGAGCGGCTCATCGGTCTCCAACGGTTGTCGTTTGGCATGCTCGACAACGGCTTGTATCCGTTGCCACAGAACTGTTGCGCGAGCGCGGTCGCCCAGATCAGCTGCAGCTCGAAGCGCGGGCAAAAGGATTACTCCTTGCGTGGAGGTGCCAGCTACCTCATCCGCGATTGCCATGACGTCGTCCAGCAGCTTCGGAGTTCTGCTCGTGGCCGCGATGAAGGTGAGAGCGGCAGCGCGATGTGCGGGCGCCGTGGTCGACATCGCGAGTTCCACAGCCCGTTGTTGTTCTCCCTGCGCGAGCAGTGCGCGGGTCAATTCCAGAAGCGGCCGCCGTTGCAACCGTGCATCGTCGATCGTGGGAAACGTTCGTTGGGCACGATCAAGAGCCCCCCTGATAACAGCCCTCTCAGTGATCGTCGCCAACCCCGTCGACCGCACTACGTCGGTCGGGAACGAACGAACCAACTGCTCGGCGCGGTCGAACTCTCCGAAATCGGCCAGTACCCCCACCCATCGGAGCAGGCGTCTTTCATCGACCTGTGCCGCGGCGAGTCGGGACGCCTTCTCGGTCGACGCGACAATGCGTGACGCCCGCCCGACCTCGTTCCGGCGAATCAGGGCGACCGCGACCGACAACGCACCTGCCGTATGTTCTGAGGGCAACATCTCCGAGTGGACCATTGACTCGGCACGTTCGATAGCTCCTGAGTCCGCTAGGGCAACAGCGGTAGCCATTATCGCGAATCTCGGCCACTGGTCCAGAGAATGTCCGTGGAGCATGTCGTCGATCTCAACGAGCAACCGGGTGGCGCGGGACTGGTCGTCTTTCCTGCCCGCGGCGACCGCAACAGCGGCAAGTCGAGAGGAGCGGTAGCTGACGTCGCTCGCGGACCTCGCCAATTGCTCGGCCTCGTCAAGGTTCTGTTGTGCGATGATCCTGGTGATGACAACCAGGCAGTCCTCGCGGCTGTCGACATCGCTGATCTTGGCTGCGACAGAACATGCCACCTCTGCAAGCCCGACGGCAGCAAGTGTGTCAGCGGCCGTGGACTTGTCCTTTTCCGGCACGGTCCTGACGGACGTCGGGTCACTTGGCAGGCCAGGGAAGTCGAATTCAACCAACGGAGCGTCACCGAGTATGCGCTCGACGAGCGCTGCCGCTCTTGAGGAGCGCCCCAGCGCTGTTGCCGCTGCCGTGATCTCGGCGAGGACGGTGAGATCGACGTGAGGGTCTTCTTCGTTGAATGCCTCCTCAGCTTCGAGATACCAGCGGTCGGCTTCTTCGTGCCCCTCTTTGTCGAGTGCGATTCGTGCGAGTGACGCACACGTCTTGGCACGATCGGCTTGGAGCTTAATCGCGTTCACGGCACGTCTGGCTCTTTCGTGGTCTCCGATCCGCATGGCGACTTCGGCCAGTGTGCTGTGCGGCCACGTGCCCCAGTACTGGTTGTAGGAGGAAGCCAAGGCCTCGGCTTCGTCCAGCAGGACGCCGGCGCGCCGCTGCTCACCTGCTTCGTGGAGGGCCTCCCCTGTGGACCTCAACTCCCTGCTGCGTACGACGAGGTCACCGATCCCGGACAGGAGGGCCTCGGCCTTGTCGAATTGACCAACCTGCACCCACGCCTCCGGAAGGTGGGGCGGGATCCACTGGTTGCGCACGTACAGACTTGCGCGGTGCACGGCGAGTCTGGCCAACGCCACCAGATCGGGCTCTGCCTGGCTCAGCAGAAGTCCTTGGGCCGCTTTGATCTCGTCCAAGGCGACGTGGTCGTGTCCGGTCAAGGCCGACATGAGCTCGTGCCTGAGAGGGTCGGTGACGTACTCGAGAAGGCGGGGAACGTCGCCGATCGATGTCAAAGTCGCACCGTAGCCGTTCAGCAGGTAACGCGGAGTGTTCGTCGGCCACTCTCGTTCGCGGTAACTGTCGGCCCAGATGTGAAGACGTTGGCAGTAGGTCTTCAGGCGGGGGCCGAGCATGTCGCCTGCGAGGTTGAGGAGGTCGTCGTGCGCCAGGACGTATACCGGAGGGGTACCGGGTCGCCGGATGAAGCTGCGCCCTGCTGCGGTCTGGAGGTCGTCTTTCACCTGCCAGGATGAGGTTCCTGCCAGTTCGGCGAGGTCCTCCGCGGACAATCCACCGCCGGTTACCGTGATGAAGCCGAGCAGGTCTTGCTGGACCGGCGTGCCTCTGAGGAGCCGTTTCAGGTCCCTGATCATCGTGTCGCGCACGGCTCCAGCCTTCGTTGACGGGGACAGGTACTCGACTACCGCTGATCTGTACAACGGATGGGCTGCCAGCACCTCTTCCGGGAGATCCACTCCCGTGCGACTGGCAACAATCACACGAATACCGGCAGCGGGGAGCAGGCCTGCGATGCTGTACGCATCGGGAGAGCCATCGGTTCCCCGGTCCTCGTCCAAGCCGTCCACCACCAGCGTGAAGTACTCGCCGCGTTGGCGGGACTTCTCGGCGGCGGTGGCGAGAAGCGACCGGTAGTGTTTCTCCCGACTGGCAGCGGTGAGGTCGGTGTACGAAGGCCCCTCCGCGAGGTCGAGGAGTTGATCAAACACGTTCTCCACGTAACTACGACGGTTGTTCTGGTCAGGTAGCCCGGACGTCACGAAGAACGACACCAGTCGCACCAGAGGCGGTGGATTCAGGACGAACCAGGAGAGCAACGCCGATTTGCCCGACCACGCGTCGGCCCGTAGCCAGAGGTACCCGCCCTCCGTCGACTCGGAGGTGCAGAAGGCGGTCAAGGCCGCGAGTTCCAGTTCCCGCCCTTCGAGGTTGCCGGGAGCCAGAGCCCGTACTTGTTCGAGGTAGGCAGACCTGACACGTCGTTTGGCCGTCATGTGGATGTCGCCGTGCACGACACCGACCTGTGTGACGTTGCCTTCGACGCTTCCCAGAACCCAGTTGGTCGACCTCACCTGACCGATGATCTCGTTGCTCACCTCCTCGCGACAGCGGCGAGTGGGTGAGGTCAGATCTCGCCCATGCCCACAAGGCAATGAGTTCAACCCGAACCAGCCAGGAGCGCAGGCGTTTCCAGCAAGTTCGGTATCCTCGGCCTGTACACGATTTCGTCAAACGCCTGAGACGCCCAGACCAAGCCCCTTGGTCTGACCTGCCCATCATCCGGCGTTCAGCCGGCGACGTGCTGCCCTCGTTGCCTCCATACCGAGTGGGACTGGTCATCTCCGCCCTCGTGTGCCGACTCCCCCGGCTGCTGTGCAAGCACCGGTCAGTGACACGGCCATGGCGTTGATCATGCCGATGGCATCGGAGAACACTGGATGGGACTACCGCCAGATCCAGGGCGGGCTGCTCAAGCAGCTCGACATCCACCGACGACAACAACAGAGTAACGCCCTGAACGGGGTACTGACATGCTACTTGACCTGCGCGGATGACATCTTCGGCGAGCACAGGGTCACCCTTCCGGGACACAACACTAGGCAGCATTGGGTACCGCTACAGAGGAGTTCAGCGCGCGTCGCTTCCGACACGACGCGCGCTGAACTCTGAATCCAGTCAGTTGTGCGCAAGCTCGAACGCCTTGGCGACCCCCGCCGGGATGCGACCGCGGTCGGCCAACTCATGCCCGTTGCTCTTGGCCCACTCGCGGATCGCCCTGGACTGTTCCTTGGTGTGGCCAGCTGCTGGGGGCTTGGTGCCGATGCTCGTCACAACACTGCCCCGCCTCGCACGTCCACCAGTACGCCGGGCACTCGCCACGACGTCGGCCAAGGCGTCCCGAAGCTTCGCGCCGTTCTTCTGGCCGAGGTCGATCTCGTAGGTGACGCCGTCGAGACCAAATTGCACCGTCTCGATGTCCTCTCCCTCGGTGCCGTCCAGATCGTCGACGAGCTGAACAAAAACCTTTTGCGCCATAGAAAAATGCCTCGCATGGAGTCGGGAGTGCGGCTGGCCGACAGTAGCAACATGCCCAGGCGTTCGAGTGCCGCCACGCAGGCGTTGTCGATCGACTAGCCAACAGAGAAGTTGCTGGTAGGTGCGCTCCTTCTGTATAAGGAGAGGTCGACCCCTGTACCCGTGAGGCTGCTCCTGATCTCTTGGCCCTCAGCTCCAAAATGAAGGAGGGCAGTCACAGCATCGTGGACAGGAACGCCCCTTTCGACTCGGCAAGTGTCACCTTCACTTTTGATTCGCTTCGAAAGCTGGTTCGCGAGGTACTGCGCCAAGCTGTTGCCATTCCCGACACCCCCAATGTGCCACCCCAGGGCTTCCTTCACCTCGGGGTGCGCACGATCGAGTTTGATCGCCAACTGGTAGGCAGTCATGAAGGGGCGGCCAAAATGTGACCTGCCTCGTTGATGATGGTGACGTCCTCCAGGGCTGCAAGCACCTTGGCCTCGACGTCAAGCTCGTTCCGGACGCTCATGAAGCACCTCGTCCGCGGTTGGCAACCCTCAGTTGAGTGTCGACTGGCACAACGAGGCCGTTACCTAAACCTCGGACAGCTCATGCCCTTGGACATCGTCATCGACGACGTAAACCAGGAGCGGAAGCTCCTACCCGTCGCTGGGGAGCTCGTCTGACGCGACGATCCGGAATGGCGGTTGATCGTGAACGAGCGCGCCTTCATGACCTTCTGGACAAGGTGGAGGCCACAGCTAACCAGACTGGCCGAACGTTCAAGGACATCACCAAGGTTTCGCTGAACATGGCCGACGTGATTGAGGCTGCGGTTGCGCACGGGTATGGAACCGGAGCGGACATGGCTGACGTGCGTGAGCACCAAGTTGTTGTGTCGCTCGCAAAGCGTGCACGCTCACGGTGTTCCCGCAAGCCGACGGCGACTTGTGAAGGGTGATGTGCGCTCGGGCGCGGCAAACTCAACCGGAATGGCCTATGCGACGAGCTCGATCGAGACCGTTGGGACGGCGCAGGGCACACCCGCCCACCAGGCGCGGCCGTCAGCAGCCGCTTTCCGAGTTCGTCGGCGCGTATCCGGTCAGGCCGACACCTGCCAGGTAGTTGACCGCCACACGTCCCGACGCGTAATCGGCGGCGGGTGCATCAGTCAAGCCGAAAGCGATCGACCCACCGGGACCGGTGACGACGACGCCGTTGGTGCGCTGGCCGAAGTCGAACGCGAATCGCTCGTCGAAGGTGGACCCGCGAAACGCGGCTCGCACCTCGGCCAGGGTCGAACCGACGTGGATGCCGCCGATACGGGTGTGCAGGGCGCGGTCCCCACCTGCCTTGATGGCCAGGACGCGACCGGTAGCCGGTTCGACGCTGAAGCGGATCGCCTGGCCGTCCTTAACGTAGCTAACACAGGCCGAACCACCGTACAGGTTGCCCCGGTCGACGAAGCCCTCAGCGAGCAGGTCCTTGCCGGTCAGAGCGAGGGTATAGGCGCCGATGCCGTCGAAACGGACCTCATGCGGATCCGCCACGGGAACTGACTCGACGGCATCGGCGATCAACTCGAGCACCGGCGGATCGGCTGGCAGGTTGTTGTGCCCGCAGGTCGCGAAGACACCCGCGGCCAACCACAGCGCCAGCACTTCCGGGGTCGGCACGCCAAGCTTGACAGCGGCCAAGGTCAGGTAGTCGAACAACACGGTCGTACCGACGCCCACGCCGATGGTGGCCGGGGTGAGCAAGTCAAAGTCGATCCGGCAGGCATCCGTGCGGTATTGGCGTTCCGACTGGTTCGCAGGCTCCACGCCGCGTTCGCCGGAGGTCTGATACCCATGCGCGGAGATGACGGGTACCGAGCCATCGGTGAACAGCGGAACGGAGTACAGGGTGTGGCCAAACAGCTTGCGATCCACGGTGACGTCGCCAGCGACCTGAGTCAGGGGCACACCCGTGGGCAAGTACGGGGGCAGGTACGGCGGCCGCAGGTCGCACCCAGCGGGCAACGCAGCACCCTTGTCGTGCGGGGCCAGGCAGCGGGCGGCACTCATCGCCGGAAGCGGCGCAACATGTGTCCGGTCATCCAGTAGGAACTTCTGCTCCAACGCCCACGCGAGCGGAGTCCCGCCCAAGGGACTACCCAAGTGCGGGGTGCCGATCATGACAATATGAGCGAGAACACCGGCCTTCACCGGATCGGTCACCAGAATCGGATCGGTCGCATAGCGCACGGCCAGACCACCCATGGAGTGAGCGACGACAACGACCTTACCGTCACCACCCGCACCGGCGGATCCGTACTGCTTCGACACGGTGTTGACATAGGCCGCCAGGCAGGCGGCGATGCCGATGTCGGACACCCAGTGCGCCGAAAGACGTCCATAGTCGAAGGTGAACGTGCTGATCTCGTCGCCGATCCGCGTGCCCTCCAAATTATGCGCCACCGTGGTCATAGGGCCGCCGATCCAGCCGTGCACCAGCACGACCGGGCGCCGGGCAGCCGACCAGCCGCCTTTGGGGACCACCACAGTCTGCGGCGACTCGCACTCCTCTGCTTCGGCAATAACGACTGGCGTCGGACCGACGGCGATCAGCAGCACGACCAATAGGACACGAACCACCCGGCTCACGACGCGGGCTCCGCCAACTCGATCCGCCACTGCCCACCGACCACCAGTAATCCGACGAGCCACCGCATCTGCGCACCGTCACGAGCAACGACCTCCGCCCGACCGTCACCGCGGTCGCGGAAAGTCCCCAGGTCAAACGCCAACGGGCCCATCGCCGCCAACCCGGCTATCGCGGCCGGATCCAACTCCTGCTCTGACGGCAGCGCAACGACCTCGCGCACCCGCCTCTCATCACCGCTGACGACCTCGTCCGCGAGGCGTGCGGCGTCGGCAGGGTCCAATGAAGCTGACACGGGCATCGTGGAGGACGGAGCCGCCGCGACCGAAGAGCCGGAATCGGCGACATCGGAAGACAGCAGGAAGACCGCGCCCACCACGAAGACCAGCGCAACCACCACCCACAGCCTGCCGCTTGTCATGGCAGTGACGTCGCAGGTGCTGCACAACCTGTTAACACGTCAGGCCAGCACTCACCACTCCGTGCCCTGCCGTCACCCGCTCGGCCGAGCGGGTGGCCGGCCGTAGTGTTTCAAGCCCGTCCTGGCGCGGCCGACCGGTCTCATCCCAGGTCTGGGCTGCCCTTAAGTATCTGGACGTGGGAGCCGCCGATCACCGCGTGACCACTCCAGAACACCAACGGCGTTCAACTCGACCAGCAGGCTCTCATGACGATCCTGATACGCGGCCATTCGAGCTACCTCGTGTCGAGTTGGTTGACGCCTCGACCGTCCTCACTACGAATACTGTCATCCCACGACCACCGACGATCTCGCGCTGGGTGCGCTACGGGCAGCGGCCGACCGCAGTGTCGGAATCGCTGGCGCTGCGGGCTTCGACGACATCTCGGAAATGAACCGACGAAGTCCTGGAGTAGGCCATAAAAGCGGCTCGTGTCACCAAGCTAGCCGACAGCACATCCTGACTATCGACTGCCTTACCTCCCGGCAAGAACATGCGGTGTCGCATGATTCAGCGAAACCTGTTCAGTCAAAACGGAGCTCGATTCGCCTCAGCAAGCGTCCGCACCACACGAGCAAGCACGGGATCTATCCCGTGTTTGGCTTGAACCGAAGGTCCTGCTACGGTCTGCCTATGACTTACCGCGTTCACCTGAACACGGGATTCATCCCGCATCTGAGTGTCCGAAAGACCCTCTCAATCCCCTCCTCATCCCTGCCTAATAGGACCGTAGACAGAGATTGTGTGGTTAGATATTCGCCGACTATTTTGACAGCAAACTTGACCATTAAAACAGAATACGAACCCAACTCGCACCTTCACCAACTACAACGTCCCGCGCAACAGCATGCGCTTCGCGCGCACGGTAAGCACCGATCTCCTACTCGGCGATCAAGCTCGCCCGCCAGAGCTGGCCTTTTGCTCCGAGCCACCAGCCATAGCCGTCGGATGCGTATCGACCAGCAAGTACGATCAAAATCGCTAACTTTTGAGGCTCTGCTTACCGAACCTTGACGTCAATTTTAAAGACTGGCATCAGAGGAATAGCAAGCGAAAGCGCTTCGTACGTGAACTCCAAGGCGGCATGACGGAAGCTCGCCACTCAAACAGCACCTCAAGCTCGTCGACGACGCGCTGCGTGGTGTCGACGCCATATGCCTTCATCACGCACCCCATGGTTCGGCGTGTTCGTCCCCGACAGCCGCGAGCCGTAAGGCGCTCGCGGCACCCAGCACCGCACTGACCAGTCCAGCGTGACTGCGGGTCCACGTGTGGCCGACTCGAGCGGATGTCTGAGATAGATCAGCGTTTGCGGACACCGTTGAGATCCGCGGGATCGAAGGTGATCGACGCAGTGCCGGTCACCGCGACGGTGCCGGTTGCCCCGGTGTCGAGCACGACGTCCTCGACATAGGTTTGACCGTCGAGCCGGTAGCAGTACACGGTCACATGAGCGTCGTTGATCTCGATTCGCCAGTACCTGGGGACACCGGCGCCTGCGTAGGCTGCGGGCTTCTCCAGCCGGTCGGTTTTCTTGGTCGAGGGACTGACCACTTCCACAGCCAACGCGATGGTATCCGCGCTCACAGTGGCGGTTTCCACCCGTTCGGTGGACACCACGATGTCGGGTACGTAGCCCAGACCATCGCGAACACGGACGCCTACGGCGGTGGCGGCCTCCATACCGTCGGCGAACACGGCGTCGTCGAGAAGACGGCAGAGCCGGTCAGCTACGCGTTGGTGCTTCCACGCCGGTGCCGCGTTCACGACGAAACGTCCGTCGACCAACTCGACACGATGCCCCTCCTGCGGGTCCAGACTCTCCCAGTCCGCCAGGGTGTAGTTGTCGAGCCTGCGGGCCGTAGTCATGAGCCTTGCACACCCTTCCACCTGGTCGAGGCTGCCACTCACGAACAGTTTGACACATCTGCATCTGCACCTGCGTCTCATCAGCGGCCGCACCTCGATCTTCAACGTGTCGCCAAACAAGGACAGGAAGATCGCTCACAGACCCGATGCCGAGGGGACGTGATGATTTTCCGGCGCGACACCCCCTACGAGGACCCCGCCAGCATCTGCGGCATCCGAGGCAACCCACACCGACTTCCATGACGTGCTCAGGTGCAGCGAGGTTGGGATGCGAGGCGCGGTGGCGGACACGCTCGCGTTCGTGCCCTGCGAACGCTTGCGGTCGCCGGGGTGCCCGCGCCGGAAAGGTCGGCCGGGCGACCACTTCACCATGTGGTTCGTCGGCGTGGACTCCGTACCGCCTGGCAGCTCGCCGCGCACATGCGCCATCCAGTTCCCGCGCTGGCCGTGCGGCACGGATACCCAAGGTCGTCACTGATGTGCGCAGCCATCTCACCGCTCCATCGAGGCGGGTTAGCAGTGAGATCGCGGAGTTCGGCCAGCGAACTTGAACGATCCGCTTTGGCCTCACAGGAGGTATAGGGCAGTAGCAGGCTGGCCACCGGCGGCAGCTCCAGGTACTCATACCTACTGATCGACGCGTAGACGCTCGTAAGTAGCTCCGCCCAGATCGTCGACCAGGCCCTACGGATGCCGCTGAAATTCAGGATCAGCGACTCGCCCAACACCTGTAGCTCATCTGGCACCAACCGCAATAACAACCGGTCCACCACGGCCCAAGTTCATGCGCAACCGAGCTGCGACGCCACGTTGAGACATCGTCGTCGGAAACTACGGTTGCGATGAAGTCTTCAGTCGACTTGTATGCAAGCATGCCTCTTCCCTTGCGTGGGATCGACTCATCACGGCTTGTAGCGCGGCGTGTCGAGTCAGGGCTTACGCGTGAGGAGTTGGCCGAGAGAGTCGGGGTCTCGGCCAGGATGATCTTCTTCTACGAGGAGGGCCGGCATACCCCCACGCCGTCGCGCCTTGAGCGGTTGGCGGCGGCGCTGGACTGCGAAGCGGAAGTGCTCACGGGTGCCGTTCGTGGGCAGGAGACGCTCGTCGATCTGAGATATGCGGCAGGACTGACCCTGGAGCGGGTCACGGAGTTGCTGCGAGCATCGCCCGCAGGACGGGAACTGTGCGTATCCGCGTCCAAGATTTCGGCGTTGGAGAACGGGCGACCGGTCCGCGGACGGCACTGGCAGAAGCCTGAGGTGACAGGGAGGCTTGTCGCTCCGCTGGCCAAGGCGTACAGGGTTCCGGTGCGGATGATCATGGACGCATGGATGCGTACTCGCCCCGGCGAGCAGGCCCCGATCCTGGCGACACAACGGAAGCCGGAGGCGTCCGGAAAGGCGTTGGCGACCTGGGAGTCATTGAACGAGCGCCAACAGGTCTACCTCGGCGAGATCATGCGGGAGGACCGCATGAGGGAGACCGAAATGTGGATGCGGCGGGTCCAGCGGCTGCCCTCGCAGAAGGCGGCGCAGTGGCGGGCCTTGCCGTTGACGCTGCAGGCCCCACCGTCGGTGGTCGGGTACACCCGACTGCAGGAGCGGCTGCGTCGACATGATGTGCACGACCCCGGTACCGGACCGACGGTGCACGCACTGGAGCGACGGGGCTTGGTGGCGATCACCGAGGACTCGGTCGAACACCCCGCTGTCGGCACGATCGGGCGAGTGCTGGTGGAGATCACGCGCCGTGGCCGGTCGGCCGCCAGGGCAGGGCTGGGTGAACCGCGTGATCCGGGTCCTGCGGCGCATCTACTGTCGGAGTGGCTTTGGGGGGTCGTGGCGCGCGTCGCGGCTGCCGAGCCTGCCGGGCTGGAGGACGACCGGTTGGCCGGCCGTTCGCTGTTCTTCATCGGTGTCGGGTACCGCGGCAAGGCCGGGGGCCGGCCGAGTCGCGGCCTGGTGGACTCGGTGCCCGTCATGGCGCCCGGTGGAACGCACGTCGCCGAGTACCGGTGGCGCTTGACCCGGCTGGGCCGACGTCATGTCGCGGAATACCTCCCCATCTATCGCGAACTTTATTCGCATATCGCCACCGCCGGCCTGGATGACATCGCGGACGGAAAACCGTAAACACAAAATCCCTATTTTTGCGGTCTCAGGAATTGTCGGAGGGGTCATCTATGCTCCCCGGCCGTGACGAGTTTCATGGACGACGGCGCACAAGCACTCGATGATGTCCGGGTCCGATATCTGGTGACCCGGTCAGCCCTGCGTGCGGCGAAGGCGCTGACCGCGCCGGAGGCGAAGCCCGAGAAACGCCTGGAAATCTTGATGGAGTGTCACGGCGCGATGCAGGCGGCTCGCGGTCCGGGCAGCCCATTGTCGTTCGGGGACTTCCGACGCGCGCTCACAGGGGATCTGGCCGTCCTGCTGCCAGACGGTGTCTCACCGTTGGACCTGGAGGGGACGCGGGCCGTCGACCAGGACGGTCAGGTGTCCGAGGACGTCTTCGACCTCGATTTCGAGCAGCAGATGCTGCTGCGAATATTGCACAAGCTCGACAGAACCGCGACTGTGGTCAGCGATCGGGAATTCCAGTCGGAGCTGGATCAGGAGACGGCGTTCACGCTGTTGCGCAAACAAGGCGAGCAGGCCGTGTACGAGGCCGGTCGCAGGGACCTGATCCGCCGTCCCGCCGGCCCTGTGCAGGAATTGGCCGAACTGCGACTGCCGCCGCTGGTCGCGGACTTCTACAGGGACATTCCCTATGACTCGGTCTATCGAGGCTGGTGGTTCGCCTGCCCAATCTGCTGTTGGCCTATGCGGATCACCGTGCGGAACAATGCGGGAACCACCGTGGGTGCGGCACGCTGCTGGCACATGCCTCACGCGGACATGGGCGCCTCCTACTTGTTCCCGCTGCCGGACGACGCCGGCGCACCGCGGCTGCTGCCCGAGCCCGCGCCACCGCGTCCCAGCGCACGTGAGGCGGTGCTGTACCCGGATCTGGGTGATGTGCCGACGGCGCTGCCCACCGAAGGCCACAAGGCCCTCACGCGAGGGATCTGGCGCTACACGACCATTCCCGGCCTGCCGGAACTGGCGCTGTACGACCAGTTGGCCGCACGAGGGCTGAAGGTCGGTTTGTGGCCTGGACTGGACGCCTTCGACCTGCTGGTGGAGGTGGGCCCGAAACGGGGCAGGAAGACCTCGTTCAAGGTCGACATCAAGGACTACACCTCGGCCAGGACGTTGGCCGACCTCATCCACGCCCAGCAAGGCGACCGAGGCGGAGCCGACTGGCTTGTGCTGCCCGATCATCACGGTCGCCATGTGCCACTGCTGTCGGGGGTGTGCGCCAAGTACGACATGCAGGTGGCCACTGCCTCCGAGTTCGGCGAGATGGTCTGCGAGAAGGCCGGGGTGAGTTGGGCGTGAGCGACCTTCTGATCGGACAGACCGCGGTCTATGCCGCGCTGGCCCTCGCGACCCACTATTTCCCTCAGGCCGTGGAGGGGGATCCCCGCAGTGCTGCGCCGTTCAGTGAGGCGGCTTTCCTGCTGTCCGGCAAGTACCGGGCGTGGGACCGCTGGAAGCTACTGCCCCACGACGAGAAGCAGCGGATCGCCCTGGTCTGCTCCATCGCCCCCGGTGAACTCGCCGATGTCGCGAAGTTCTCGGTGGCGGCGCGCTCCCTGCTGGCACGGCTGAATTCCGACGAACCCGGTGACTCGTCGGTCATGGCACCGTTCGAACTCGCGGGCGACAACCCGTTCGCCGCCGAGGCCGCGCTGCCCAGGCTCGGAGGTGACCCGCTCGGCTACGTCGACCGTCTGACCGCGCGGTTCCGGCGCCCGAGCGCTCGCCCCAAGCCCGCGGAGTTCGCCGGACCGGGGACGTGGAACACCGGGGAGATTTTCGTCAAGGACGTCGGCCAAGTCCACGGACGGGTGACGATCCCCTCCTACCCCCAGTTCGCCGAGGCGCTCGACCACTCCAGTCTGCCCAGCGTCTCGACCGCGCCGTACCTGGCCGACCTGCGCATCCCCACACCCGAATTGCTCGACCTCGCGGAGAAGATCGACTCGCGCTACACGGAGGACAAGCGCTATCTGCACAGCGTCCTCAAGGGCTTGTTCGACGTGCTGAACACCACCGACACCGTCTCGCCCGAGGAGGTGTTGAGGCTGACCGCGGGCGGCATGGAGATCTTCAACGCGCCGACCGGCACCGGCAAGAGCGTGCTGGTCCGCGTCATGGCCGCGTGGTTCGCCGCGCACGACCTGCGCGTGGCGATCGTCCTGCCGGACATCAAGACGTGTCTGGCCTTGACTTGGAACGTGCGCGAGGATCTGGACTACCTGCACCACATCGAGGTCATCAAGCACAAGCCCAGTTGTGCGCATCTGATGTCGTCCTCCGGGATGCACGACCGGGCGATCAAGCTCGCCTCCTTGATCAAGGAGGAGCCTGACGCGCCGGGGCAGTGGGGTGAGCGAGCCGAACGCGACGTGGACCCCCTGGCGTACGGGTGTGCTCTCAAGACGTTCCTCGACGCCACCGGTGACTATCCGCCGGGCCGCGAACCATGTCTGTCGTTGCACCGCCAGGGCGTGGGGTCGGCGGCCTGTCCCTGGATCCCCACCTGTGGGAAGTACGCCCCTGTGTACGAGTCGGCCGAGGCTAACGTCGTCATCATGAACCACTACGTGTTCATGCAGGGCACCCTGCGCATCGGCGTCAACCTCGATGGTCGTGCCGTGCGCGGTATGACCGCGGCCGAGTTCGCGCTGCGCACCTGTCACGCGGTCCTGGTCGACGAGGTCGACCAGTTCCAGTCTCGGGCTGTGGACAAGTGCGCCAGCGAGATCGTGTTGCACTCGCGTCGGCACTGGTCGGCCGCGCCCCAGGAGATCGACACCGACGCCAAGCGGCTGCCGATCGACGACGAGCACAACCTGCTGCCCGCGGTCAGTCACGTTCGGCTCATGGCCGAGTTCCTTCTGTTGAGCATCTGCAAGAATGCCCTGAGCCTGCACGTCACGGAGGACGACCGGGCGCAGGCGCGCATCCCGGACCAGACCAGCACCCGCTGGCACCTGGCCCGTGGACGCGACCGTGTTCTGCTGCGGCTGCTGTGGCCGGACGAGGGCGCGGACGACGAGACATCCATCCCGGTGGAGCTGTTCCAGAAGCTCAACGCCCTCATGCCCGCCAGGTACCAGCGTCTGGATCCGCTCAGCGGACAGACCAGCCTGCTTGAGCCCGACTGGCGCGACGTGCGGGAAGCGCTCAACGCGCTGGTCGCTCCCCGCGGCGAGCACCTGCTCGACCAGGTCAAGATCGAACTGCATCGTATCCTCGAGGACAGCGTCAAGGATCCGCACCGACGCGCCCAGGCCGTCAATCTGCTGGTCACCCGGACCGCCATGATCGAACTGGACGATGCGCTGGCGCTCCTGCAGGGCAAGGCCCACGACTACCGGTCCTCGGGTCTGCGATCGGCCCACCGGATCGTGGAAGGCCTGCAGCCCACCGCCGTCTCCGCGGTCCTGCCGCTGGGCATGCTGGGCCGCTCCATCACCGGCTACCGCGTCACCGGCCTCGACGACAAGGAGAAGAGTGCCACCTTGGTCGCCCAGACCATCGCCGGCGACCCGCACACCTTCACCGCCGAACTGGGCGGGATCGTCTCGCTGGTCCTGGCGGGCGTCGAGCGGCCGGTGATGGGTCTGTCGGCCACCGCCTACTTCCCGCAGGCGGTTCGCGAGCACCTGCACGCCCCGGTGCGGTGGTGGATGACCGACGCCCAGGCCAGGTCCATCCGGGCCCGCAAACACCGCATCGACTACGGCGAGGGCCACCCTCTGTTCGGCGAGCCCATCAAGGTCTCCGGAACCCACCCCAGCCGCAAGAAAGACGCACTCATCGAGCTCGGCAGCAACCTGTACGACCGGCACATCCACCGCGAACTCCAGCGTGCCAGCAAGGACGGCCGGGGCCGTGTCCTGGTCGTGGCCAACTCTTACCAGCAGTGCGCGTGGCTGGCCCGCGGTATCAGCCGGGCCGGACACTACGACGGCGGACTGTGTTTGGCCGTGCGTGCCGAGGACCTGCACAGCTCCGACCCCGAGTTGCCCAGGCAGAACGTCGCCGTACGTCTGACGGCCGAGGAGTTCGAGGACTTCCCTCAACACGGAAAGATCCTGGTCGTCCCCTTGTCGCTGATCGCGCGTGGACTCAACATCGTCATCGGCACCCGCTCGGCGGTCCGGTCGGTGTACTTGTGCGTGCGTCCCCTCGCGCTGCTCAACGACCCAGCCGAGATGTACGCCAGCATCAACGCCGCTGGCCTGCGCGCCCTGCCGCCAGGTGGTGCGCCCGTCCCGTCACAAGTCCTCGCCGAGGCCGGAGAAGCGGCCTGGCACCAACTTGCGCTGCTGCTGCGCACGGCCCCCCAGTTCACGGCGATGCACAAGTCGCTGCAGGACGAGGTCGTCGCAGGCATGATCGTCGACCTGATCCAGCTCGCCGGGCGCGCCCGCCGCGGCGGCACCGATGCCGTGCTGCACATGGTGGATTACGCCTTCCACGAGGACACCTGGAGCGCCGACCTGGAGACCGTCCTGCAACGCATCCACTCCCTGTGGCCTCCCGAGGTACGACAACGCATGAACGACCTCTACGGGGAAGCGCTCAACGCGTTCCTCTCCTACGCCGGCATCGAAACCCCCGCTTCCGGCCACCACAGCATTTGACCGAGAGCACGAGAGAGAGAACGAGAACACGTGACCGAGCACGACCTCGCACCCGGCAAACACCTCAACACCCTCGCCGTGCGCTGCACCCCCGAGCTGGTCGGCGACGCCGTAGTCCACGTCCGGCACTTCGACGAAGTGACCTGGAAGCTGTGGGACGACTTCAATTTGCACTGCAAGAAGAAGTTCAACAACGACGACGCCCAAGCCCCCTACTCCATCGCCACCACCGTCCTGAGCATGATCAGCGGCGGCTACGTCCACTTCGACCCGGACCGTCGCGGTCCGTTCCTCGCCTCACTCAACCCGATCGACAACACGCTGCTACGCCGCGCCTTCACCCTCACCCACCACTTGGCCCTCGGACAGGACGTCGGCACGATCGACCTCACCGCACCACCGGAACTGGCCAAGCGGATCGCCGACACCACCGAGCACAAGTACCTGCTGGCCGAGCACCTACGACCCGTCCACGACAGCCAGCCCGCAGCCCCCGGCTGGCTGTACCGCACGGTCGTCTGGGAACTGTCCCAGCGACTGGCCGCCCGACCCTGGTCGATCTGCGACGACAAGACCATCACGCTGCGGTCCGACTCCACTGGCGGTCTGGTCGCGTTCGACGATCCGTGGCAGAACGAGCAAGGTGGCCGTTTCGCCCTGTCCCGGACTGCGCTGAGGCTCAAAACCGTCCCCAACATCAAAAACCCCGTGCTGCTGCTAGGTTCGCGAGTAACCCGCATCTCCTCCTCGCTGGTCTTCTCGAAAACAGCTTTGGCCGAGCAGCCCGGTCGGGATCGCCCGCTGCTGGAGGTCACCCTCAACGGCCGAGGTGGTGCCCGCACCATCAACCGCCTGGCCCTGCAAGCCCTCGGCCGGCTGGAGATGGACTACTCCATCCTGCGCACCATCGACGAGCGGTCGAAGCGGGAGCAGAAGCTGCTCGCCGACGCGAAGGAAAACAAGCAACCGGCCCGCTTCCCTCGCGAGAACCCAGGGCAGGTCTGGCCGATCCTGCCCAAGAACTACTCGTTCCCCATCGGCACCGGCACCGGCATGCACCACCTCAGGCTCCTGCACCGTCACCTCAAAAACGTCTTCGCCGACACGGCAGCGCCGCTGGAGATTCGCGAGGTGCGTGCGAGCATGCCGCGCCGCCCCACCGACCCGGAGAACATCTCCAAGCAGGAGTACCAGCGCCGCAAGGCGGAACGAGACCAGCATCCGGACCAGAAGAAGCTCGGGCCGATCCGTGCGCGCGGCAGCCTCTTCCCGACGCCGGAGTCCATCGTCACCTCCGTCGAGACCGCCGGATTCACGACACTGCGCATCGTCTGCTTGTGGTACCGAGACGAAACCCGCCTGCGGATGCTCGACACTTTCTGCAAGACCTTCGACCTCGAACCCCAGGGTCTGGACCCGCACGATGGCACGGAGTTCAGCCTGCACGGCGAGCACATCACCGCGGTGTTCCACCACGCCGAGAACTTCCTCAAGCCAGGACCCACCGGCACCCGCACCGCAGCGCTGGCCGCCACCGGGGCTGCGCTGCCGCCCCCGGACGGGGTGCTCGTCGGCGCCTGGTGCGAGACCGAGATCCCCACCGCAGCCGACACCGACGACAGCAGCGGAACGAGCCTCGACGATCTCGACGCCAAGCCCCAGACCAAAAAAATCCTCGCCGAGCGCGGCGTGCCCACCCAGTACCTGCGCGGCAAGGACGACAAGGGCGTCATAAACCCCAAACCCAAGGACCACCCCGCCGAGATGGCCCTTCTGGACCTCTACCGCTCGCTGGGCATCATCGACGACCGCATCGCCAACGCCCTGCGGCCGGAGAAGGACGGCTACCCGGTCGACCGCATCGCCCACGTCGGCATCTACGTACGACAGCAGAACAAACGCAAGGGCGAGTTCGGCCAACCCAAGGTGATCATCACCGCGTCCGCCCTCGTGCCCCCGCAAGACGACGACGGAACTTGGACCATGCTCGGCTGGAGCTCCACCCGACCCGAGTGGCAGCCCTACCGCACCGCACAGTCCGCATTCCACGCCGGTATCTACCCGGAGAACACCGGCGACAGGAAGACCTACCGGCAACGCTGGGACGACGCGGCCGACACCGTCGAACGTGCCCTCGCCGACCTGGCCGACGAGCTCGACGGCATCCCGTACGTGGTCACCGTGGACGCCCTCGCCTCCCGACGGATGTGGGACGGGCTGCAGAACATGCACTTGGGCGGCTCGCCCGAGAACAAGAAGTGCCGTTACTGGCTCCCCGGCAGCACCCTGATCACCGACGAGCGACCTCGCGCGGTCATCCGCGTCAACATCGACGATGAGGAGGTTCTCCAGCCGGTCGGCACCACCCACATCACCAAGGACAAGGACAGCGAACCCGCGGAGAAGGAGACCGCGAGAACGCTCTACGCGGTCACCACGGATTTCGGTACCCCGGTGTGGATCCTATGCAACGTACCTCGCGCCTTCGACGGGGACGGTGCGAACCGGCTGGGGTCGAAGTACACGCGGTGGGACGCCAAGTCCTCCGTCTCCTCCGAGCGGAAAGAGGAGCGGCGCAAGGGGGAGATGCCCCAGAACTGGTACTCCATGACGGCCAACGAGATCTATCCTCTCGCGTGCGCCGATGATGTGTCCGCCGAATCCCTCGCCATCGCCACGGCGAAGCTCTCCCACCAGGCCCAATTTTGGGACGGTCGCTCCCGCTTCCCCCTCCCCCTGCACGCCGCGAAACAGATGGACCTCGACCACCCGCAGTACCGACGCACCACCGCTCCGGACGAGAAGGTAAGTGCTGAACCCGGTGCCGAAGACGTACCGCTTGAAGGCAGTAAGGGCCAGAACGAGAAGCAGGTATAGGCATGCGCAGGCGGCGTAGCGGACCTCCGCTACGCCGCCTGCGCGCCCTCAAGAACCGTCACGCAGCATTGCTCGGCACCTGCGGATCGCAACTGTCGTCGGAATAGGCGTGGCTGTCGTGTTCCGGACCTGCGGAGCCCGGTCCGGTTAGTGTGGAGGCAATTGCGAGTGGATGTGGTTCGCCGGTAAGTGCAGCGAGCGCGATGGCAACGTCGCTAATGTCCGCCTTGATGTAGGTGGCAGTGACGCCGAACCGGTTGGTGCTGGCGGTGGCGTGGCCCGCGTAGGCGCGCGCGACACCGTATCCGTAGGTGCGTTCGACCCAGGTTAGTGTGGTGTGGCGCAGCCAATGGGTGGTGATTCCTTGGATGCGAACTGTGTTGAGGTATTGGCCGATACGGCCCCAGAGGTGGTCGTAACGCCGGGCGGTCAGCGGCTTGCCGGTGTGGTAGCGCAGGACCGCACTGTCGGGATCTCGTACGCCTCGTGCGTGTGCGTGGTGCTGCATCGCTGCCATCAGGGTGGGTGAGACGGGCTGCCAGCGGCTGCGATTGCCTTTTTCTCGCAGGTACACCGTGCTCTGCTCGGGATCCAGGTCACACAGGCGAAGCGCCAACGCCCCTCCTGTGCGCATGGCGGTCTCGATGTGCAGTCGTATGAGCAGTGCGTCGAGATGGGGATCGTTACCCGTCGTGGAGGCGACCTCCACAACGGCCTCGACGAGAGCGGGCTCGAGTGCTCGCCGATTGGAAGTGAGGCGCTTGGGTTTGGTCACGTGGAGCGTGGGGTCGTCCCACGAGTGGATCATGCGATCCGCGACCGCGTAGCGGAACAGGCACCGCACGGCGTCGAATGCATGCTCGGCGGCACTGTGGCCTCCACGGCTGGACCTGCGAACGACAGCGGTGGTTTTCGCATGTTCCACGAACCACACCACATCGGTGGTTTTGACCTCGCCCACGCGGCGCCCAGGCCACGCCGCGAGCGCTTTGCGCCAATAGGGTTCATACAGTCGGCGTGTCGGTGTCGGTACGACACCGGACACGGTGGCCACCAGGGTCGACAGTGGTGTCGTCTGCGCCCGCCGGTCCGGGCCGAGGAGGTCCTCGGGCGAGATGCCCATATGCGTGAGGATCAACCGCGCCGCGGCGAGATCATCATCGATGGTCACGCCGTCACATCCCCCTGCGAAGAGCCTGCTCGAACTGCTCGGAGTGATAGGCCCGCGCCATGTGCGCGAGGTTGGCCATGGAGTGCACGATGAGCATCCGATGTTGCGGTTCGGCGATCAGCAATGCCTGTCCGCCATGGGCGATGCCGCAGTACCTGAGCATGCCCGGCGGCAAGCACAGACGCTTGCGCCCATCGAGGGACACCGTGCCTTCCACATCCGGGCGCAGGACCAGGTAGGACTTCCCCAGCGAGCCAACGAGTCTCTCGCCCGCCGACCAACGCAGGTACTCGAAGACCGACCGCCCGGAGATACGGCCGCTTCCGTCCATTAAGGACAGTGCGAATCTGAGGGCGCCCGTGCCGAGCGCGACACGGAGATCACCCAGGTCCACCGTGCGCATGCGGGCCTTGGAGCCCTCGACCGGTGCCGCCGGATAGGTCAAAGCCCGCACGACCACGTCGTCGACGCCGTCACGCCATGTCGATGCGGACACCGAGGCCACCTGCAACGGTGTGTCGTCCACTCGCGCCCCTACTTCCGCGGGCAGGACCGACCCTGCACCACCGCCGTGACGTCGACACCGGTCAGCCCCATCGTCGTCTCCCCCGTATCGGCCTGTTCCGCGCATGCCGGCCTTCGCATCGGCCACACACCTCCTCATCGGCCCCTTCCGTTGACGCCGCCGCCCGCTGGAAGGCTCTGCGCGAGTGGACGACGGCGCCGCCGGTGATCCGACATAAACACGGCAACGACGGAAAGTCACCGTTTTGGGGGTCAAAAACAGCCAAACTCGTTCACAGGCGCCATGGCCGCCACCCTGGGCGGCGGATGTCGTCGGCCGGCGTGATCACGCGTGTCCGATGCGGCCGCCCGGTCGCGCCATCAGGGCATCACCGCACACGCGCCCCGTCCTCGGGCACCTGCAGGGGGTGGATGTCGCCGCTGGTCACGATGGACAGCGGCTGCTCCGCCAGCGGATGCCGCTCGTGGGTCAGGGCCTGCAACGCCGTGGCGACCTCACCCAGGTCGGCCTTCACATACACGTGCGTGGCGCCGTGCTTGTTGGAGCTGGGCTCGGCGTGCCCGGCGAACGCCCCGGCCACCGCCAGGCCGAAGTTGCGTTCCACCCACGTCAACGTGGTGTGCCGCAACCAATGGGTGCTGATGCCCCGCACCCGCACACTGTCCACATACCCCCCGACCCGGTTCCACAACGTCTCGTACCGCTTCTTCGTCAACGTATCCCCATTGAGAAACCGCAACACACGGCTGTCGTCCTCGCGGGCGCCGCGGTCGTGGGCGTGGTGACGCAGGTAGCTCATCATGGTCGGCGACACCGGCTGCCACCGCCGGGTCGACCCCTTCTCCCGCAGCAGCACCAGCGACTGGTCCTCGTCCAGGTCCCGCAGCCGCAACCCCATGACCCCGCCCAGGCGTGCCGCGGTCTCCAGGTGCAGCCGCAGCAGCAACGCGTCCAACGCCGGGTCGTTGCCGGTGGACGTGGCCGCCCGCCAGATCTCCCCGTACAGCGCCGGTGTCAACGCCTGACGCCGTGACCGGCCCTTCGCCGGTCGCTCCACCCGCGCGATCACGTTCTGGCGCGGCGAGAGGATCTGCTCCTCCACCGCGTAGCGGTACACGCACGACAACGCGTAGTAGGTGTGCAGCGCCGCGGCCTTGCCGCCGTTGCTCGACCGCCGCACCACCGCGGTCTCCCGCGCTCGCTCCAACAGCTGCCGCACCTCCGTCGCGGTGGGCTCGTCCAACCGCCGATCCCCCCACACCGCGACGATGCGGTCCCAGTAGGTGCCGTAGATCCGCCGCGACGGGGCGGGCACCCGCTCCCGCACCAGCGGGTCCACCTGCGCGAACGTCGGCACCTCCCGCACCACCACTCCCGCGAGGAGGTCCTCGGGGCGCAAGTCGAATTTCTCCAGCATCCGCAACGCCATCGCTACATCCCCCGGATCCGGCCTGCCCCCGCTCACCGCGGCACCCCACGACCGGCCCCCGACGGCACCGCTCCCCCGGTCCCCGCCGCCGTAGCGCGCCCTGCGCGGACCGCGGCGGCCCGCGTGCCCGGTATCGGGCCGCCCAGCGGGTGCATCGCCGCGATCAGCGCCCGCGGCCGGGGCAGCGCCTGGTCGAGCTTCTCCAGCCCGTGGATGATCAACGCCGACTCGCGGGGCACCGCGACCAGCAGCACCTGCTCACGGGGACCGAAGCCGCACCACCGCCGCACACCCGCTGGCACCAGCACCATGGCGCGCCGGGTCAGCACCGACCCGCCGTAGGGATCGGCGCGCACGACCACGGCGTGCCCGTCGGTCACACCGATCTCCACCCGCAGCCCCGCGGTGAACCCCAACAGGGCGAACAACGCCTGGTCGGTGACGCGGCCATTGCCGTCGAACAGCGCCACCCCGTACCGACGCAGATGACGCCGCCGGACTGCGGGCAGATCACCCGGCTCGGGCGCTTGGGTGCGTCGCAGATCCAATTCCCGATGTCGCGGCCGCGCACCGGTCCGGGAATTCCCGGAATCGACGTCAGGGAGGTTGCCGGATTCGTGCGCGTGAGGGGATGTCGCGAGGGAGATTCCCGGGATGATCCGATCGCTCACGTCCGTGACCGCCCCGCTGGGGCGGTGACGCGACGGGATGTGTCCCGTTGAGCAGCGCAAAGCCCCCTACCGAGGCAGGGGGCTGCGAGACCATATGATTCACGGGATACATCCCGCGTTTGAGTGACCGAGGGGGGACTTGAACCCCCACGCCTGGGAAATTTCCCTTTCCTGGGAAATTTCACACACGGAACGTATCAGCCCCGCCGCTAGCCATCCAACCAGTCATCACAGGGTACGCCGCCAGGAGATATGTCCTCTTGAAGAGCTAATCCGTCACAACAACCTTCCTGACCGGTACTCAGATGGACGTGATGTTGATTTCCCACTCTTCAGGCGTCGAAATTTCTCATGAACGCACAGGCCAGAGGCCACCGGTGGACCTCCAGCCCCTCTTGGACCCCTCGGTTAGTCCACATAAGCCAAACCGCTGGACCTGCACCGCCAGGTCCACGAGTGGCCAGTAGGCGCAATCGCATCGACGACACATCCAAGTCCAGCGTCGCCGGCCACAAACGCCACGCCGCCAGGTCAACCTCCGACACCCAAGATGCACCACGACTTCGGGTATAATCACCCCGTAGGCAGCTAGCGACCGAGTACGCCCCGATGACGACATCCACTATCCGGGGAAGCTCCGCCCCTTGGTCGACTGTCAGTCCAGGGGTCGAGTGTTCAAGCACCTATTCGCACCCTCCTCAGTCCAGACCGGGATCGCCGCAAATCATGGTTCCCCTCTCGAGATGTGAACCGAAATCCAGCACCGTCCGATCGATGGCCAGACCAAGTGCGCCTCCCCGAGACGGTGGATGGTGAAGTGATCAGCCACGCGGTGCACAGCTACCCAGCGAGCGGACGTGGTCGGTAGCGAAGGCGTAGACACGTTCACGAGGCGCCATCCAGCAATGTCCGACTTCGCCCGTCCAGTCTCGCAATCTCGGTGGGTCGGTCGGGGGACCAGTGGGCTCCGCAGGCGTGATGGTGATTCGAGTGCGCAGCCGGTCCGGGTGAGTCGCGGCGCCTAATAACAACTCATTGGACCTTGGTCTTGAGCAGCAACGCCTGGCGCGGCTCGAGACCTAGGCATCGATCAGCAGCGCTGACTATGCGCAGCCGTTGCCAGTCGGCCCATCTCGTCGCGCGCGGGCCGCCGTGGACTGCGGTCAACTTCGCAGTTCCTCCACGGTGGCGTCGATGGCCGCTCGCTGCGAGTCGGTCACGAGCGGTGAGGTTCCCAGCTCCCGGTAGTACTTCACGGCTCGGTCTGGGTCGTCGTCCTCGATCAGCTCGATCGCCCGCATCCGGTCGACGAAGGAGTTGGCGTTGTCTCGCACGAATCTCTGGTGCAAGGTGGGCCAGCAGTCGGGGCGGCTGTCGACGAGTTCCAAGAGTGCGAGTTGTGGTTGGTCTGTCGTCAGGAATAGGCGGTAGGCCTCGGCCGCGCCATAGGGAACCAGGTCGGCACAGGCAGCAACGCGCCAGCGCTCAGGCAGTGCCGTCATCTTCGCGATGAGCCGTAGTCCTCCGGCCTTGTCCTTATCGGAGGCTACGAAGGCCATGAGTGACCGGATTTCAGACTCCGCCGACGAGTCCACGGGTCGGTCCCAGGTCTGGAAGATCAGCCATTGCATCGCGGCCGCGGGCGCGCCGCCCAGCCTGATCAGACTGCTGATCAGTGGCAGACGTTCATCTTCCAGATCTAGGTTCATGCTCAGCTCCAATCGGAACAGCACTCCGGCTTTCGGATCCAGTGCAGCGAGCGCTTTCGCGGCGCCAGCTCGGTCTTCCACCAACTCGTGCCGATCAGCCGCGACCGTTTCAAGCGCCTGTGTGGTCGGGTCGCCGAGGTTGCGGAGACCGTAGTGCTCGATCATCCGCTCGGCGGCTTCCGGGAAGGCGTCGATGACGGCGGCGACGAAGGCGTCCTCGTTGGTCCGGTCGAGCAGAAATTCCAGGAACGTCGTCTGCGATAGAACGATGTCCGCCCTGGTTTCGTACCAGTAGGGCGTTCGTTCGAGCGCGTCCAGCCACTCCTGCGGGGAGGAGCCGGCTAGGGTTCGCGCGGCGTAGTACTCCTGCAGCGATGGGTGGAAGAACATCAGTTCGTCTCGGTCGGAGATGATCAGTCCGGAGCGCAGCAGCACCTGCCGCACTATGTGAGCCCACCCCGCGCGCAGCGGGTCGGGAGGCTCGATTCCGTGTTCTTCGGCCCAGCGCAGGGCCAGGTCGAGCACTGAGGCGTCCGGGTCGTCGAAGTAGCGGTGGGACGCAACCGATTCCAGCAGCCGGTGGATCTGGTCCTGGATGGCGTCGATGGCGTGTGTGCGTGTGGATTCGAGCCCTGCGACGACTTGGTCGACGAACGCTGAGTAGATCCCGCTGGTGCTGGTGCTGGTGGCGTGCGCCGAGGCAGGGTCGGTGTCCGCGATGACGCAGGCCATCACGGCAAAAAGCGGGTTCGGTTCCCAATCGGCGTCGTCCAGCCGGTCGACCAGGTCTTGGGCTGCGCCCCGGCGAACTGCCGATCCAGCGCCGCTGTGGGCGAACCACTCGGTGATGAAGCGGTCGAGGGAGGAGCGATCGAAGGGTTGCAGGGTGTGGCGGACGTACCAGTCCCGCTTGAGGTCCGGCTCGAACGGACGCGAAGTGATCATGAATTGCATCTGCCGGTCGTCCATTGCAGCTTCCACCGCGTCGAGGACCTCCCTGCGGTCGTGGGTCTCGTCCAGCCCGTCGACCAGGATCAGCCACCGAGTCGACGGCGACGGCCGGTCGAGGAAGTCGAGGTCCGGCCGTCGGAGCAGACGACTGCCGAGAGTCCGCTCGATGCCCGCGTGCAATGCCTGCTCCAGTGGCTTGCCCGACGCGAGGTCCCGCGCTTGGACCAACACCGGGAACCACGGCCGGGGTTCGTGCAGCCACTGGTTGGCCAGGGTTGTGGCGATGTGGCGGAGCAAGGCGGACTTGCCCGCACCGGCGGAGCCCGTCACGACGAGGTGATCGCCCTCTGCGAGAGCCTGTTCCCAGGTGCGGGACCGGCTATCGGGCCCGGTGAGCGCAAGAGGTTGGTACAGAGAGTCCAAGTCGGGGATCCGGTCGGCAGCCCGCAGGTCACGCTCGCCCACATTCCGGAGCACTTTCAGGTACTGGTGCAACTCCGGGCGAGGTTGGTCCGACAGCACGGCCGTGGCCCACTGCTTGGCCTCGTCGCTCGTGCGGGCCGCGGTCGACAGCATGCGTGGGTCGAGCCGCAACCAGCGGAAGGCGGTGGCTGCGAAGTCCGTCGTGGCCATCATGGTGGCAAGGCGAGGACCGTCAAAAATTTCCAGCGTGATGCCGTACTTGGCCTTTGCCTCGGCTTGCAGCACGTGGATCCGGGCGATCGGGAGGTCTGCGACGAGGAACGCGTACACCACGTCGACGGGTCCTCCCGCGGTGATGCGGGCGAGGTCTGAGCGGATCTTGGTCATGAGTTTGTCCGTCTGGATGGTGCACAATCCAGACGGACCTGCTTGCGGTGATCCCGGCTGGGGTGAGCCATACGTGGGACTCGAAGTCCCGTCCCTGGTCGCCGCCAGCGCCGACCGGGCCGGTGGCTGGCATGAACGGGATGCCGAGCACCTCGCGGGCGTAGGCGAGGCAGAGGTGCTCGAAGTCGTGGAACCCGTTCCAGCTTCGCAGGTGGACCAAGCTCGTATGGATAAGCTTTGTTACTTCGGGACCATGCGATCGTGCTCCGCTCACGCGGGAAGGTTAACGAGTTGCACCGACAACGTAGGTCTGTATCACGAATCCGCCCCAGTCAGACTCCGGCGGCGGTGGGCGGTACCACCGGGTGACGGGTACGAAGCCGACAGGTCGCCTGTTGTTGGTAAGGGCGGTTTCCGCAGGCTGTCACTCCCCTCTGGTGATCAGGTGCACGAAGCGTGGTGAACTGGTGTCGGGCGACCTTGGACAGCGCGGCAGTCGGGCGACAAAGGGGCGATATTGTCCTGTCTGCTCGAACTTGACGGATCGTGCGGCCGTGACCTGTCGTTCATCAACTAGCGCTGGACAGGTGCTCATTTAAGGTGTCCGGACCTAGTTGTGCTAGGTCCGGACGTTGGTAACACCACTCTCACGAAGGCGCGGGGAGGGATGCCCACGATGTTGATGATGTCAGCCGCGACCCACGGCGGCTCCTCGGAGATCCTCGCCGAGGAGCGCGATCAAGCCGGTGCGGTCCCCGTCGTCCGCAGGGTCTGTAACTGTGCCAAGGACAACTCCCGCGTTCGGGCCGATGCGGGCGAGGAAGTCCAGTCGTTCAGATGACGATTCGCCGTCACCTGGCTCGTGTCCGGGGTGACGTCGTGACCGTCGGAGGCCACGATCTTCTCAATCATCAAGGCGAACTTCCAGGGCCCACCGCCGCCGTAGCCGACGCTGTAGCCCTCGCCGTTCTTTTCGGGTAGGAAGTGCAGCTCGCCGCGATCATTGCGCAGCCACATGACGCCAGCGTCCTGATCGATAATCAACCGCTCCAGCACCTGGCCTTCGGGCAGCGACAACGGGGAGAACGTCCAGTAGGTCCAGTTCTCGATGTTCCCGCTGACTGTGCGGTAGTGCTGTTTCACCACCGGCATCCAGGTAAGCGGATCGTAGAGGGTCGTCAGGCACAGGCAGCCGTCGCCAGCGACTGCCGATGGCGACTCGGGGTCGTCGAAGACGCAGGGATTCCACAGTCGCGGAGCCTCGTTGTTGGAGACCAGTGCCATGTGAAGTGGGGTCGGCTCGGTGTTCTGTAACCGGCCAACCCATTCCTTCGTGTATCGGCTGGACTCGCGTAGTTGCTGGGTGGCGTTGAGCGACGATCCCCACATATTCGGCGCTTCGCTGTAAAGCACGAAATTGAACCATCCCCGCTGCGGGTCATAGGTCAGGTTCAATTCGCGCCCAGGCTGGTAAGTCATCAGTCGGGAATCCCTTCCGTGGTCGGTTCCGCCAGCTTCCCATCCGCCCCCGACGAGAGCGTCCGGTAGTCCCCAGGCCAAAAAGAACTTCAGCCAATCGGAGCAACCGTGATCACGGTCAAGGTCAGCCGCCCACTCCAGGACGCGTTGCCAATCGGCAAGGCCACCCGGCCGGAGTCGCGAACGCGGCGCGCAGCGCCTTGGCAACGTCATCAAGATCCAGCACTGTCTGATCGATGGCCGGACTGACTGGTCTTGCTACCGTGCCGGCATGGCACCGTGGCCGCCCATCAGCAGAGACGACCTGAGGCATGCCGCTGGCTCGGCAGGGTTCGACACCGACTTTCCGCTGCTCATCCGCCGCCTCATTGCCGAGACCGGCCGCGAGGTCACCGAGCTGGACATGCCGGGTGGCTCGGGCACGGCAGCCGGGGGCTTCGATGGCGTAGTAGTCGCAAGCGAACAAGCCTTGTTCGTTCCCTCGGGCATGTCGGTATGGGAGTTGTCCGTCCAGCAAGGGGCGCAGGCCAAGGCCGACCAGGACTATGCCAAGCGTTCGACCGGGCCGACGGGCGAGGACCCGAGCGAGATCACCTACGTGCAGGTGATCTTGGCCTCGTGGACGAAGGCGAAGATCTGGGCCGCTGGCCACGGTGCCGAGCAGCGTTGGAAAGAGGTTCGCGCGTACAACCTCGATCAGGTCCATACGTGGTTGGATTCGGCGCCAGCGACTATGGTGTGGCTGGCCGAACGGCTCGGTAAGGCCCTCCCTGGTGTGCGTCACGCACGATCGTGGTGGGAGGACACATGGATCCCGTCAACCAAGGTTTCCTTGACTGCCGAGCTTGTACTCGCAGGCCGGGGCGCGGCAGCCGTATCGATGGCAGATCTGTTGGCCTCCGGGAGAAAGACGATCACGGTCGGTGGCGACCTTCGCACTGACGAACTACATGCGTTCGTCGCCGCGGCGTTGGCACGCATGTCGACCGCTCACGACAAGGGGGCTGACGCCAGAACTCTGTTGGTCAGATCCTCGGACAGCCTTGCCCAGCTCCTCGGGCAGCCCCAGCCGCTGGTGCTCGTGGTTCCGGATGCCAGATTGCTGTCTGACCTTCCGCATCTGCATCCGCACCAGATTGTCATGCCCGCCGCCCTTGGTGGGAACGCCGCTGTGGACGTGCCTCGAGTTGACGGCGAAGCCGTCTCGGAACTCCTGATCACTGCTGAGGTCGAGCACGAGCACGCATACATGTATGGAACGCTGGCTCGCCGTAGTATTCCCGCATTGCGCCGAGCGTTGGCTGTGCAACCGGAGATTTTGACTCCAACTTGGGCTCAGGCACCTGGGTTCGTGGTTCGCCGGTTGTTGCTCGTCGCTGCGTGGAACGGGCTGGCGTCGGCTGACCGTGAGCTGCTGGAAGATTTTTTGGGCCGCGCGTATGCCGAGATTCGTGAGGCAGGGGTAGCGCTGGTTTCCGAGGGCGAAGATCCGTTTCTTGGTAGCTATTCAGCTATGACTTGAGTGCCTGGTGGGGGCCCGCTCGTGTGGGCGGCAGCCAGCTTTGGGATGATCTTGGGGTGTCGGTTCCAGGGTTGCCGGAGGGTGTGTCCCTCGATGCGATCCTGGCCGAGCTTGTCGAGTTGAGGCATGTGGTCGCCGCTCAGGCGGAGCGGATCGCGGAGCTGGAACGGCGACTGTCGGCGGATTCGTCGAACTCGTCGCGTCCGCCTTCCTCGGATGGGCCGTGGGAGAAGAAGCCGGCGAGGAAACGCTCGTCACGGGGCCGTTCGGGGCGCGATCCGGGCAAGCAGCCCGGCGCGTCGTCCTCCTCGCGGTCGTTGGTCGATGATCCGGACCGGACCATGGTGATCGAACCCGGCCGGTGTCGGGGATGCGCGTCGTCGCTGGTCGATGCGGCCGAGTTCGGGCGTGAGCGGCGTCAGGTGGTCGATGTGCGCCCGGTTCCGCCGCCGGTGGTGGTGGAGTATCAGCGGGTGTCGAGGACCTGCCCGTGTTGTGGGGCGGTGACCACGCCGGGCTGGGACGCGGTGCCCGCCGACGACCCGCTGCGGGAGGTGGTGGCCGCGCCGGGGTCGCCGGTGCGGATCGGCCCGGAAACCCTCGCGCGGTGCGCCTTGTTGACCTGCGGGCATTTCCTGCCGATCGGGCGGGGGCGGGCGCTGTTGGAAGCGTTGACCGGTATGGATGTGTCGACCGGGTTCCTCGCGGGTGTGCGTGGACGTGCGGCCCGCAGGCTGGAGAAGCGGTTCACCGCGCACATGCGGGCGTTGCTTGCCAGCGCGCCGGTGGTGCACGCCGACGAGACCACCGGTCGGGCCGCGGGGAGACTGTCGTATGTGCATGTCGCCTGCACCGAGTACCTGACTCTGATGCACGTCGGTGGCCGTGCCAAGGGCGATATCGACGCCGGTGGTGTGCTGCCGGGGTTCACCGGGGTCCTGGTGCGTGATGGCTACGCCGGCTACGAGCACCTGACCCGGTCCGTGCATGCCTGGTGCGGGGCGCACCTGTTGCGGGACCTGAGGTCGATCTCCGACGCCGATTCCGACGGGCAGTTGTGGGCGCTGGCGATGGCCGACACCCTGATCGAGGCCCATCACGCGGCGCGGGAGGCCCGCGAGCGCGGAGCGACCGTGCTCGATTCCGTGGTGCTGGCAGACCTCCGCAACCACTATCTCGGCGCGCTGGCCCGAGGGCGAGACGACAACCAGGGAAAACAGGGTGCCCTCGCCGCCGACGCGAGAACGCTGATCCGCCGGTTCCGTCGATTCGAGGACATGATCCTCCGGTTCGTCACCGATCTGACGGTCCCGTTCACCAACAACACGGCGGAACGAGCCGTTCGTCCGGTCAAGGTCCAGCAGCGCACCTCCGGTGGTGCGTGGCGCACTCTTGCCGGGCTCACCGACTTCGCGATGGTGCAGTCCTACCTCGACACGGCCACGAAGTGGGGTCTGGACAAACTCGACGCGCTCCGACAGTTGTTCACGACCGGCGCGTGGCTACCCCCAACACTCGCCCCAGCTGAATAGCTACGTTTCTTGGTGTTCTGCAGGAGCATTGGCATGTCATCTCGGCGGAGGACTCGTGGCATCTGCTTGCACCGCATCTCACCGTTGATGATCTCGACGGGTTCCGGGAAGTCGCACAGCAGGTTCTCTCCGAGGTGCGGCAGCAGGACAGTGGGTTTGGAGTTGTCCGACCGATCGACCGAACGCAGTTCTCGATCTTCCTGCGGAGAGGAGTCGCGGCTTCGCTGGCGATGCTGGGCAGCAGTGACGACCTCATCAGGTTGCCTGGAGGCGTGACTGGATCAGCAGTGGCACGGCAGATCGTTGCCGAGGTGTTCGATGCGGCCAACAAATCGGGAACCTATGAGTTGTGGTCGTCCGTGAGTGATGTTCTCCCCCTTCTCGTCGAAGCAGCTCCAGATGAGTTCCTTTACCGTGTCGGTGTCGGGCTGCGAGGAATGCATCCGTTACACAGAGCCATGTTCACTGATGATCGCGCGACACCGATCGGCATGCCCACACCATCAGCACACCTCGATTTCGTTCGGGCGCTTGAGATCCTTGCCTGGTCGCCTGACCACTTTGACGATGCCGTGGACGTCCTGGCCAAGCTGGCGGTCATCGATCCGGGCGGCAAGTGGTCAAACAGGCCCGCAGCGAGCCTGACAGGGATATTCAGCTGCTGGCATCCGAACACCACCGCAGACGAAGAGCAGCGCATCGGGGCGTTGCGTCGGCTGCTTCGTAGCACGCCCGATGTAGCCAGGAATCTGTTGGTGTCGTTGATCCCCACCAACCACATGACTCAGACTCCACACTCAGGTCCCCGCTTCCGGGACTGGCGGCGGGAACAGCGCATCACTCATGACGGCCTTCGTCACGCCGTAGGCGACGTCGTCGACATCTTGCTCGAAGACCTCGATGGCGACCCGGATCGGTATCTTTCGGTGATCAGGAAGATCGAGCACGTCTCCTCCGGCCAGAGGGACAGGTTGGCGTGTCAGCTCATCGAGTTGGCTGAGACGATCACGGACGACGATGCCCGCAGGCGCCTGCGGGATGCGTTGCGCGAGAAGATTGCTCATCACCGCGAGTTCGCCACGAGCGATTGGGCTATGCCCGGAGATGAGTTTCGCTGTCTCGAACAGGCTGTGTCCGCCTTGGAACCACGAACGATCATTCTCCATGTCGCCTGGTTGTTCAGCTCTGGAGGTCCGGCCTTGAGCGACCGCTCCAGGCGGGAGGACAGCGCGGCCTACGCCGTTGCGATCCGGGAGCGCCGCGCTGAAGCGATCGGCCAGGTCCTCGCCGAACATGGTCTCACCGGCATCGAAACTCTTGCCCGGATGACTGACTACCCCTATCTGGTGGGCGTGGGTCTGTCGGACCATACATCGGATTTCGACGTGGCCATGCTCGGTAAACTCTCCGACGGGCCGCCCATGCAGACGGTGGCGCACGCGTACCTGCAAACACGGCTGTTCCGTGAGGGCGAGTCCCTACGAGACAGACTACTTGACCTCAGTGGATCACCGGCCGAGCAGGCCGCGATTCTCAACGCCTCAGTTGATGCGCCGTCGGCGTGGCGCGCGCTCCATGGCCTTTCGCCCGAGGTGTCGGAGCTTTACTGGAAGACGTTCTCACATCACGGGATACCTTCCATAGCGACAGACGTGACCGCTGCAGCAGTGGGGTTGCTTGGAGTTCGCAGGTACGCCGCAGTCGTCGATCTGGTGTCGTTGCATGCCGAAGAGATCGACTCGATCGAAGTCGCGGAGTTGGCGGCAACAGCCTGTGAGGGCATGCTCGTCGAGCCTCCCTCTGCCCCGGAGATGCACATGCTCTCCGAGTACGACTTCCAACGCGTCTTTGCGATGCTCGCACGTCATCGAGACACCATCGGACATCAACGTATCGCCACCCTGGAGTGGCACTTGTTTCCCTTCCTGGGATTCCAGGCAGAGGCCCCTACCCTGCATGCCACTTTGAGCGACGAGCCGAGCTTCTTCGTCGAACTCGTCTGTCGTGTCTACAGGCGCGACGACGAAGATCGCACCGAACTCCACGTGGAGAACGAGGAGCGGGAACGAATGGCCACTCGTGCCTTCGAGGTCCTCCGTTCGTGGCGGCGATGCCCTGGTGTCAGCGCCGACGGCACAGTGGACCTTGGCTCGCTTCGTGTGTGGACCGTCGACGCGCGTGAACGTCTGCGGGAGGCAGCTCGTGCTGGCGCCGGAGATAGTCAAATAGGGCAAGCGTTCGCATACGCCCCACCCGACCACGACGACCTGTTTCCTCCTCGTGCCGTACGGGATCTGTTGGAAGAGTTGGCCAGTGAGGACATCGACCGCGGATTGAACATCGGCATCTTCAACAAGCGGGGTGTCGTCGCGCGAGGGATGACCGATGGTGGCGCCCAGGAACAGTCACTTGCAGGTACGTATCGACAACGGGCAGCGGAGTCCAACCTTTGGCCGCGTACACGGCGTATCCTTCGTGACTTGGCCGAAACCTACGAGCACCAGGCCCGTCGGGAGGAGGAGGAAGCCGAGCATCGGCGGCGCGGACTGCCCGATTGACCAAGTTGGCAAACGAGCGACTTGCCTCTGAAACGCGGACCACATTGGCGCGTCGCGTGCGGCAATGCTGTGTCGGTCACTCACACTGGCGTCATGTTGAACGGTCCGGATGAAGAGTCTGTCACCTCAGAGCTACCGCCTCAGGTGATCGGGCGGATTCAGTCTGAGCTCGGAGATCGAGGTAACAAGGTCGTTTCGGCTCTCCGGACCGCTTCCGCGCTTCTGACTTTGGCGCTGCGAGACGAAAGCGGTCTGCGGCTTGCCGAGAGCGCCACTTACAACCTGCGTGAAGCTCTGAATGCAGTGGTGTCCGGCCGCTCGCCTGTTGAGGGTGGTCTTCCGGTAGTGCTCATTGCGTGGCAGCAGTATCAGGACGAGGTCGGCCAAGCCGACAACGACGATGATGCGTCCTTGGAAGCGTTGAAGGCGGTCTTGCGGCGAGCGGCGGAAAACCAGGATCGGAGTTCCTATCATGCTGCGAGACTGCTGGGGTATCTGCGAGACAAGGCGAGGGTCAATCCGATCTCCGGCGCGCTGGATCCCGTCGTCGAGTACGACAGGATCCACAAGAGCGCCAGCAGTGCTCTGCACACGAGCACCGCGCTTGCCGCAGCAGCCGAACTGCACGAGCGGACGGTGGCGTGGTTTGTCCGCATGTTCATGCCGCCGGACGCGGTCGTACTTGCTTTGCGTGACCTCGCTGCCGAGCCTTGGCAGGGCGAGGGACAGATCGTCCGGCTGCGCGGGACGGCGTCGAATCTGCACCACCTGCGACTTTTCCTCGCCGAACTGAAGGACCCTGCATGGCTGCTTCCGTTGCACGTGGCCGAAGTTGCGACTTTGCCCGAAGAAGGAGGGACTTGACCCTGGATGTTGGACACCAGACACACTTGGATCCTGACAATCCGGGTGGACAGGAGTCCCGTTCAGATGGTGATGAAGCACTACCCGCCCGAGTTTCGGGCCGAGGCGGTCGCGCTCTACCGGTCCCGGCCGGGTGCGACGATCAAGTCGGTGGCTCAGGACCTCGGGGTCAATCACGAGACGCTGCGCAACTGGATCCGGCTCGACGACGCGCAGAGCTCCGAGGCACCCGCCGCGGCCGGGGCGGCTCCAGTGGCCCGGGCCTCGCCGGAGGACGAGAACGTCGCGCTGCGCAAGCGGATCCGCGAACTCGAGGAGGAACGCGACATCCTGCGCAAGGCGGCCCGGTATTTCGCGGGGGAGACGCGCTGGTGAACCGCTTCAGGTTCGTCTCCGAGCACCAACGCCGTCACGGCGTCAAGCGGTTGTGCCAGGTCATCGGCCTCGCCAGATCCAGCTACTACCACTGGAAAGCCACCCAACCCGACCGGGCCGCCCGCGCCGCGGACGACGCGGACCTGGCCGCCCGCATCCGCGTCATCCACCGCGAGTCGGCCGGTACCTACGGTGTCCCGCGCGTCACCGCCGAGCTGCACGACACCGGAGATCGCGTCAACCACAAGCGCGTGGCCCGGGTAATGCGGGAGGTCGGCCTGGCCGGGGTGCGGTTGCGCCGCCGGCACCGCACCACCCTCGCCGACCCGGCGGCGGTCAAGGCCCCGGACCTGCTCGGCCGCGACTTCACCGCGCAGACACCGAACGCCCGCTACGTCGGCGACATCACGTATCTGCCGATCGCCGACGGCACGTTCCTCTACCTGGCCACCGTGATGGACCTGTGCTCGCGCCGCCTGGTCGGCTGGGCCGTGGCCGACCACATGCGCGTCGAACTCGTCCTCGACGCCCTGCACGACGCCCGACGCACCAGAGGCAGCCTGGCCGGAGCCGTGTTCCACAGCGACCACGGGGCCCAATACGGCGCCCGAGCCTTCGTCGATGCCTGCCGGACCGCCGGGGTGACCCGTTCCATGGGCGCGGTCGGCAGTTCCGCCGACAACGCCGCCGCCGAAAGCCTCAACGCCTCCTTCAAACGCGAAACCCTCCAAGGCGCCCAGAGTTGGGACAGTGCAAGGGAAGCACGGTTGGCAGTATTCGGCTGGGCGCACCGCTACAACACCCGACGACGCCACTCCCACCTCGGCCAGAAGTCCCCGATCGACTACGAGAACACCCTCATTCCGGCACCGGCTACGCTGACCCACGCCGCATGATCCCGTGTCCAACATCCGGGGTGAAGTCCCGGAAGTCCTTGGCCTGTAAGCGGTCTTCTGGACAACTTGGCGCGGACGAATCCTGCGGAGGTCGCGAAGTTGCTGAAGCTGCTGTTCGACGATGCCAAGCATCAGCCGGGACCGAAGCGACTTGATGCACGCTTCCAACTGCTCATAATGGCCAACCGACTTGGGGCCGAGGGGAGCATCCTCGTCGGTGACATCATCACCGCGCATCCTGATAGCCATCACATCAGGGCGCTCGCGGTTGGTGCCGTCAAGGCCGCGGATCCGACGGACCCGGTCGTTCAGCACGTCGCAAGGGCAGTGTTGACGGGCGACCCGCTGGCCACGGACCAGTACTACTACAAACTGGTGCTCGACCGGTTGGAGGCTGGGCTCACCGCTGACAACTTCGTTGGTCGGTTCGCGATGCTTGTGGCGAAGGTACGTCAAGCCGTCGAGCACGAGCATGCAGGTTGGGTAGCCATGGATATCGCCAGGCTGACCGCTGGGCTCGGAGAGGACGAACGCCACTACCTGGTGATCATTGTTCATCACCTTGCACGACTGGTTGATCGTGCCAGCGAGTTCGACATGACCGTCGCAAAGCTGCTCGAGCGGGTCAGGACCATCCCCGGTCAGGTCGGCGAACGTCTCGTCTCGCAGATCCTCGCGCGGGCTGACGATGTCTCCATGGCGCATAAGATTGAGCACATCTCGCGCCGCCTCAAGTCATCCACCGCCACGGGCGACGATAAGGACTTGGTCGACGTCATCATCGCGGGGAACCCGGATCCGGCCGAGCTGACTGTCTGGCGAGAGGCGCTCGGGACCCCGTCGGCGTTGGACGGCGACGGTTTGCCTGACGACTGGGCGCGCGCGTGGCGTTGGTCGGCCGTTCTTCCAAGTGACTCGCTGCGCGGTTGGGAGGAGCAGATAGCCCGCGTGAGCGAGCTGCACAGTTCACCTGAGTCCGCTTTCGATCGCAGGATCCCCTTGTTCAGCAGCCGTTGGGGGCAATCGGTCTACAGCGTGGAAGAACTCGCAGGCCATCCTGTCGGGGAGGCGGCGACACTGATCGCGCAGTGGCGCCCAAGCGCAGAGGACAAGTGGTCACTGAAGAGCGCGAGACAACTCGCGCGGGCGCTGCAGACTGCGGTCGAGTCAAGTCCCACGCAGTGGTCGGAGGACCCTGTTGGTGTGGTGCGCTCGTTGCGCGAGCCTGTCTATGTCCTTCACTACTTCATTGGTTTGACCACCAAGGCCACGGACGTCACCGCTCACACCGAGACGATCATGACAGGCGCGCAGCTGGTACGCAGGGAACGGTGGGAACCAACGGTCTTGGGAGGCGATGATTTCGACTTCGAACCCGACTGGCACGGTGTGGACACCGCTACCGTTGACCTGATCGCCGCGTTGGCCAACAGCGATGCCCCCTTGCACGCACATCTCGACATGGCATGGGAATGGGCGACAGAACACCTCGATCACGTAGCTCACCCCAGGGATCGAACGATCGAACCGCGCGACGCGTTGACCCAGGCAATCAACAACCGCAGGGGCCGAGGGATGCAGGCAGCAGTCGCCCTGGCAGCGTGGGAGTACCGCAACGGCGGCGCCATCCGCAGTCGCTTCGTCGAGATCCTCGATGAGGTGGTTCGGATTCCTGGGGACGTGGGAATGGAGTTCCGTTCCGTGCTCGCCGAACGGCGGGTACTTCTCGAGTCCATCGCTCGCGAGTGGCTGGACGACAACGTGGGGATCCTCTTCCGGGACGAAACGCACGGGCAGGAGACCTTCAACCTCACCCTCACATACTCCAGTCGTGCAACCCCGTGGTTCTACGACGCGCTTCGCGAGGACCTGTTCGCCGCAGCTCGTCGCGGAGCGAGTAAGGCGGTTTCCTGGCTCATGCTCGGCACGCTACACAGCGTGGAGGGATACAACGCGAACATGATCATCGACAAGTTCCGCGGCACGACCGATCTGCTCGCAACGGCCGCAGAGGACGCCGCGTTCATGGTCCAGGGCAGCGCCGTTGGCGCCCCCGAGTTGGCTGTTGCGGTTGGCTTCTGGCGAGCGCTGCTTAACGCGAAGCGTGCGCACGTGCCAGCGGAAGCGTTGCGCTCGATGGGACGGTGGGCGTTCGTGGACGGCTTGGCCGAGGACGACTGGGCGCAGCTCACGAACGAGACGCTGCAAGTCACCGGAGGCGTCACCGACTATGCCATCGAGGTTGCCGATCGCTGCCGGACCGTTCCGGTGCCGACCGTAAGCACCCAGATTCTGCTGACGCTCCTGGGTAAGGGTGAGCCTTGGGAACAGCACCACATCGCGGGGACCGCGCTCGAAGCGCTTCGTGCGCTGAGCCAGACGCGATCCGATGAAAACTTCGCGGTGCTGCAAACACGACTGATCGAGCTTGGACAGCACGAGGCGGTGGACTTGATTCCGTACGAAGATCGTGACGACACATGACCTCCGACGCCGAGGACTTCCTGGCATGCCGGGAAGTCGAAGGTGGCGTGGCGGCCAGGACGGCCATCTACTTGTGTATTCGATTTGGTTGACGCGTATGTCGTAGACCAGACGCGAAAAGCACGGCAACCGCCTTCGGATGCGACCAGCCTGACCTCGTTGACCATCGCCTGGTCTTGCTGCCGCAGACGTCTTTCCGTCGTTTTGACATCACCAGTTCCTCACCACAAAGCCGCCCGCGTTGCTGGGCAATGACCGTGTCGCAGGGCGTACCAAGGAGAGTCCTGGTTACGCTCCGTGTCGATGTTGTTGCCCCTCGGACCTTGGAGGACGCGTTGGTCGTTTCAACCGAGCTGGAGGTGGCCCCCATGCCGTCACCAGGTGAGGCCATGCTGCGCCGGATGATCGGCCCGCTGGCGCGTGCCGGATGGTTAGAGATCTCCCTCGACGAGTGGTACGACGACGACGATGATGAGACTGCCGAGTCGGCACGTGCGGTGGAGGTGGTCGCCGAACTGGAGCGGTCGGGCTTCCACTTGGTCGTGTCCTGGGATTCGGTGCGGCGGGAGTTGGTCGTCGACGACCGCGTGGACGGTGGTGGGTGGATCGGGGTCCTGCCGTCGTTGTTCCCTCTCGATGACGCCTTGGTCGTCGATCTGTCGGACACTAGGTCTCCGCAGGCGTGCGCCGAGACCGCGCGTCGTGCGTTTGCCGCGGCTGGTCTGCTGGATACGACTCGGATACGAGTGCCCGACGCGGCATCGTCTTTACGGGCCGATCTCGTGCTCCTGCTCATGGCCGAGCACATCTACGACATCGCCAAGCAGCATCGAGGGAGCGATGACGCCGGTGAGGTGTTCGGTTCGTTGGGCGAGGACTTCTCTTGGCGGATCTCCTCCGGGATCCGGGCCTATCCGCTGATTGTTCCCGCTGTCGTCCCGTCCGCTGCGGCGCGTGGTATCGCCGAATGGTGTTGGCGGCGGGAGAGCGTGGTCGAGGAGTGGCACGGCAAGGTGGGCGACCTAACCATGGCGCGTGCCAACATCGCCGCGACCCGCGTGGTTCTTCCACATGTGTATCTGGAAGGGGTCGACTGGTCTGCTGTGCGGGTCGCGCTGACGCTCCCCCGTCGTCGGCTGGGTGACGGTCGCGTTCTTGCCGACCTTTTCGAGGAGGGTTGGGAACCGATTCTCGCCTCGGTCCACCGCCAGGTCGATCTGTGGCAGCGCGCGGATGACGAGCTCGGGCCTCAAACCGTGCTCCGGCTGCTGGCCATGCACGGCTCCCGCACCGAGTCCGTTGGCACGTGGTGGGGATCAGGGCACTACGAAACCCTGACCCGCCAAGCCATCGAATACGCGGAGTCCCAGGGGACGCTTCCTTCCGCGGCCAGCGAGGAGTTCTCCGACGTCGTCCAGTTCGCCGATGCGCTCGCCCATCATCCCGACGCGCTTGACGATGACATCTTGCGCTGGTTGAACCAGGCTGTGCGGGATGAGCAACGCCGACGGCATCCGATCGGCGAACTCGATGGGCCAGCCCTGACATTGCCCGACTGGGCTGTCGAACAACTCAGCGAACTGCTGGCCGACGATGATGGTCCCTCCGACGTCTCCACCACCCGGCGAAACCACGAGGTGCCGTGCGAGAAGACATCCACGATGAGCCCATCGGACTCGGCCCGCTGACTGGGACGTGGTGGCCATCGGGCTCGTGTACGTGACTAGCGCGAGGGTGGTCACCACGTTCGGGACAGCTCCCGAGGTGACGAGAGCTACGAACTTGAATTCGCGGAAACACGCCGTCGCGCACCGACCGCCGTGGGTTGATCAGCTCGGGTGCCGCGAGAGCGGAACAGCTGCCGGAGATCCGGATGGCTTCGGCCTGACGTGCCCTAGGTTCACCGCTTGGCGGTGCTGCGCGGTACCCGTCGCGAAGACCTCTGCTGCGCGTCCGCGGCAACCAGATCCGCTACCCGTCTACGGCTGCGAAGCAAGTCCCAGTCGGCACAACAGATGGCGTCCTGCTGTGTAGCTCATCGCGCACTTCACCATCATCGGCATCAATGTCACCGGCGGGCAGTAGATGGGCGTCGACCAGCAGTGCGGCGATCACGGCGGCCGGGTAGATGACCAGGGTGCCGATGCTCGGTTGGGTTGCCAGCAGGACTCGGTCGCCGATGCCGATGTCGAGGAGTGCTCGCAGGCTGGCCGGGAGATAGATCTGCTGTCGTTCGTCGACGCGGTGTAGGCCGTCGGTCGAGCGTCGCATGTGGACGGTTCCGTGGTCCAGCCAGGAGTGCAGCCCGTCTCCTGTGTGCCATCCCAGTGCTCTGACAAGTATTCGTTGGGAGATCCTGCTTGATCTGTCGACCGTCGCGGCTCCGATCATCACCGCGGCCAGGTCGAGTCGTGGTGGTGGCGTCAGGACAGGGATCTGCTCGATGGCGACGGTGGCGCGGCGTCCTGGGATGGGTGGAACGAACAGCGGGGTGCTCTGCTCGGCCATGTCATCACGCCAGAGTGGTGATAGAGGACGAGTCGCTGTTCGTCGTTGGCACCGGTCGAGGCTCCCGCTGTTGGGCAGTCGATGGTGCTGGTTCGGTGCTCGGGTCGTAGATCGCTGGTCGGTTGGTGGGGCGGGCGTTGGCGAGTGGGTGGGGTTCGCCGGTGTAGGCGGCTAGGGCGGCGGCGAGCTCGGGGAGTTGGGCTCGGGTGTAGAGGGAGGTGGTGTCGTCGTGGTGGTCGGTGTGGCCCGCGTAGGCGTGGGCGATGGCGTGGCCGAAGTGGCGTTCGACCCAGGTGAGGGTGGTGTGGCGGAGCCAGTGGGTGCTGATGCCGCGGGTGGCGGCCCAGGGTAGGTCGGTGCGGACGCGGCCCCAGATGTAGTCGTAGCGGCGACTGGTGATGGGGGCGCCGTCATGGCGGCGTAGTAGTCGCTGTGTGGAGGGGTGTCCGGTGCCGCGGTGGTCGCGGTGGTGCAGCAGGGCGGTGATGAGGGTGGGGCTGGCGGGTTGCCAGCGGGTGGTGTCGTTCTTCTCCCGCAACCGCAGCAGACACCACCGTGGGTCGATGTCGTCCTCGCGCAGGGCGAGGGCTCCGCCGCGGCGGCAGGCTGTTTCGGTGTGCAGGCGGATGAGCAGGGTGTCCAGTGGGGTGTCGTTGCCGCTGGCAGCGACCGCCTCGTTGACCGCGGCCAACTCGGGGGCGGTGAGGGCATGACGGGTGGAGGGGCGGCGCCTGGGTTTGCGGACGCGGGCGGCGGGGTTGTGGTGGGGCGGGAGGAGTTCGTCGTTGACGGCATGCACGTAGAGGGTGCGCATCGCGGCCAGAAGGTGTTCGGCGGTGCTGTGCCCACCACGATCGTTCGAGCGGACACGACGGATGGCGATGTGGTGGCGCATGAGGGCTTCGATATCGGTGGGCGTGACCTGGTCCAGGCGCCGGTCGCCGAACGCGGCGAGGATGTAGGTCCAGTAGATGCCGTAGGTGTTGCGCGCACCCGGTGCCGCGGCAGCGATCACCTCGGGCAGGTAGTCGGCGACGGTGGGGATGTCGCCCGGTACCCACCGCAGGTCCTCGGTGGTGAGGCCGAGTTGGTCGAGCAGGTGTCGGGCTGCGGTGACGGTGGCGGGGTTGGTGCTCATGGTGTGCCTCGATCGAGATGTCGAGGGGGATGTGGTGCGGAGATGTGGATCGCCGGGCAGCCAGTGGAGCGCTCTGATCCGCTGATGGTCAAGTTGTACCAACGATGGTACGGACTGATTGGTCCGAATATACCAACGTTGCCCCCGTGCCCGCATCTCCGGTTCATCCGCAGTTGGCGGAGAACCGTGCCCAGTTCGGACACCGGCTGGCGGCACTGCGGTTGACCGCGGACTGGACCCAGGAGCAGCTGGCCGAGGCGAGCGGGTTCGACCGCAAGACGATCAACCGGATCGAGAACGGCCGTCACAGCCCGAGCCTTGACCGGGTGTTCGTCCTCGCGATCGCGCTGGGTGTGGAGCCCGAGGAACTGTTCCGGTGGAATCAGGACTGACAGCACGGGCACGTCCGATATGAGCGCGGTCGACCCGAACGTATGTCGCCTTCGGGGCGGTCGCGAGTGGTCCGATGCCGGTCCGCCTGACACCTGCGTGACTCCAGATACGGACCTCACGGCCTGAGGTCAACTGCGCGCCCGTTGGTGAGCAGTCGGAGCCGCCGTGGTCTCGTCGACCTTCACGATCGTCTGGGTGGTGTATGCCGACGCGGCGCAGGCGTGATCAGCATGACCGCACCTCCTGGCCGAGCCGGGGACCGTGGGTCCGAGTGGCGGCGGGGAGAGGACTGTTCACTCGCTCGTGGTGGCAGGCGCCACATCTGCGGCGGTTGTCGTCGCGAGGGTTTGGAGTTCATTGGCCTTCGTCTCGACGTTCTCGAAGTTTCGGTATGAGGCGACGATTTCATCGAGGTCTTTTTGCGCGCGTGTCGGATCCCCGTCTTCGAGGGCCCATTCGGCGCGGATCAGTCTGGCTTGCATCTTCTGTTCGATCGCGATGTCCTTGGCGTCGAGGATTCCGGCTATGTCTTGTCGCGCGGAGTCGCTGTCGCCTTGTCGCCTGTGGGCGAGAGCACGACCTGCCAGGGCGATGTAGCGCCGGTCGTAGCTCGTGCCGGACAGGCTCAACACCGATGACCGATCTGCGATGGCGGCTCCGATGTCTCCCTGCTTTTCCAGGATGTCTGCTCGGTTGTTCAACGCGCAGGCGCGGATTTCCGCCGACGCGGACATGGAGCCGATGACCGCGCTGTAGTCCGCTGTGGCCGCTTCGACCTGGCCCAGTTCGCAGAGTGTGATGCCTCTGTTGTTGAGGATCGAATCGTACTCCGACCAGGTGGGGTCACAGTCGATCAGCGCCTCGGTGTAGAGGTCGTGTGCTCGCTGTATGTCGTTCTCCACCCGTACCAGGTTGGCGAACTTGAAGTGAGCGGTCGTGATCAGACGACATGTCCTGTCGACCAGGCCTGCCGCGATGGTGGCGTCGATCCGGCCGAAGACCCAGTCGATGACGGTGTGCTTACTGCGGCCCAGGAGCTGCATGACCGCTACGGCTGGTTCCAGATCGGACAGGGCCGACTTCCCGTCATTGCCGGTCTTGAGCAGGTCGAGCAAGCGAGGGTGGTCGGTGTGGTCCATGACGGCCCGCTCCAGGAAGCCGCGGTAGGCCTCCGGTCGAACCCGTGCCGCGTAGTCCAGTAGTCGGGTGGACGCGAGCACGACGGTCGGTTCGGCGTCGAGCCGATCGAGAACGAACAGTTCACCGACGATGTCAGGACGGACACCATCGACGAGGACGTCGGCTGTTACCGACGGTCCGAGGAGCTGGAAAACCTCAGGGAGCAGGGTCTTAAGTGACTCGGAGTGGAGGTGTAGTGCCTCGAACTCTTCGACGGTCAGGCCTCCAATCGCTGTGGCGAAGAGTCGCAGGTTGTGGGCACGTGCCGCTGACGATGGCGAGTCGACTCGCGAGTCCAGCCAGGCGATCTTTCGTGCGACGACGCGCCGCAGCATGTCGTCGCGGCCGGTCCGCGTCTCGTCCTGGTTCAGCCGATCGATGGTGGCGACTTGCACGAACAGTGGTCGTAGGTCGGGATCCATGTTCTCGGCGCGATCCACGATGTGTTCGACCTGGCCTGCGGCGAGCGGACCGGTGTCCAGGCGGGTGGTCATGCTTCTGACCAGGGTGCGTGCGTCGATGCGGTCCAGTCCGACCATCGGGCGGGGGTTCGCGTACATCGCGGCGGTCACCCGGTAGGACTCTTCCATCCGGTTCGCCCGCTGGGTGGTCGACCACCATTCGCCGGCGGCGCGGCGCTCAAGGATCAGGACCCGTATGGGGAACTCGTGGTGCTGTCGACTGAGCAGGGCCAGCGCGTCGGAGAGCCACTTGCTTCGTTGTGCCGCGTAGTCGACCACGATCAGGGTCGGCTGGAGGGTGTGGAGGGCGTCGAGGCTTGTCTGGTCTCCTTCGCGGAGGAATCCGGCGTGCCAACCCGACTCCGACGCGGACCGGCAGAATTCGACAGCGAGTCGACTCTTGCCCATACCTGCCGGACCGGTCCACACCCACCACGAGAACGACGGCTCGGCTGCGAGGAAGCCAGTCAGTTCCTGCAGTTCCTTCGCTCGCCCGACGTACTCGACTGTGGTGTTGGCGAAGGACAACAGTGACTCGACGGTGTCGAGTGCGGGGAGTGCCAGCTGAAGCGGCCCGCCGCCTGCCCCACCTACGGACAGGTGGCCGATGTAGCCCGCTTGCACCACGTCCCGCGCGTTGCCTGAGACAACGTTGTTCACGGAGGGGTCCGACGGAGTTGGGCCCCACCAACGCCGCCACAGTCTGTCGAGCATTCGGTGATTCTGCCTCAGGGCGGGCTCGCGAACGAGGTTGCCCCGGTGACCCGAAGGCTTCGCTCGTTCCCTGTCGGAGGCATACGCACGACGTTCGAGTGGACGGCCCCACTCGGCCATCCCCAACCGGCTGCGCCCCTACCCCGCCGACGGCACCGTCGTCCGCGGCTACACCACCGGAGCCATCAGCGTCATCGCGGGCGGCGCACCACTGGGCATCACCAACCTCCAAGCTGTCCCCTACACGGGCTGGGTCAACGTCGACAACTGGGCCATCACCCAGCTACCCACCACCCCGACCGACGGCACCCACGTCCGCGGCTACGGCACCGGCAAGGTCTACCGGGTAGAGGACGGCACGGCGCACTTCGTTCCCGCGTGGGGACCGGATGGGCCGCAACCCACCACCGACGTGGACCAGTGGGCCATCACCAACCAGCTGAACGCCGTCACCTGATCGCCGAGTGAGCCACCACCGACTACGGGACAGAGAGTTCTGACCATGCGGAAGGCGCACGAAGGAGTAGTTCGATCGTCAGGTTGGTGCGGTGCAGGACATCAGGTGGGGTGCTGTCGACGGAACAGATCGGGGGAGAATGCTCCGCCGACAGCAGTCATGGAGTCAGGACAGCCTGAGGGTGAGGGCTTCCAGTTCGTCGTGCAGCGAGGCGGGCAGTTTGTCGCCGATCTTGTCGAACCACTCTTGGATGAGCGGGAGTTCGGCCCGCCAGTCCGTGGCATCGACGCTCAGCAGGTCAAGGAGGTCATGGGTCGAGATGTCCAGGCCGTCCACGTCGAGTGCGCCGGGTGTGGGCACGTAGCCGATCGGGGTCTCCACGGCCGCGGCGGTGCCCTCGATGCGTTCGACGGCCCACTTGAGCACTCGGGAGTTCTCGCCGAACCCAGGCCATAGGAAGCGCTTGTCCTCGCCGCGGTGGAACCAGTTGACATGGAAGATCTTCGGCAGCTTGGTGGCGTCGGAGTGCTTGCCGGTGTCGATCCAGTGCTGGAGGTAGTCGCCGACGTGGTAACCGATGAACGGCAGCATCGCCATCGGGTCGCGACGCACCACACCGACTTCGCCGACTGCGGCGGCGGTGGTTTCGCTGGACAGGGTGGCGCCCAGGAACACGCCGTGCTGCCAACTGCGGGACTCGGTGATCAGCGGCATGGTGCCCGCGCGGCGGCCGCCGAAGAAGATCGCCGAGATCGGGACGCCCTTCGGGTCGTCGAACTCCGGGGCGGTGATGGGGCACTGGGTGATCGGCGTGCAGTAGCGGGAGTTGGGGTGGGCGGCGGGTTCGCCTGATTCAGGCGTCCAGTCCTGCTTCTTCCACGAGGTCGCGTGGGCCGGGGGTTCGCCCATGCCTTCCCACCACACGTCGCCGTCGTCGGTGAGTGCGACGTTGGTGAACAGCGTGTTGCCCTGCTCGACGGTGCGCATCGCGTTGGGGTTGGTGTTCCAGTCGGTGCCCGGCGCGACGCCGAAGAACCCGAACTCGGGGTTGACCGCGTAGAGGCGGCCGTCCTCGCCGAAGCGCATCCAGGCGATGTCGTCGCCCAGTGTCTGCACCGTCCAGCCGGGAATGGTCGGCGCCAGCATCGCGAGGTTCGTCTTGCCGCACGCGGAGGGGAACGCGGCGGCGATGTAGTGGACCTTCCGTTCCGGCGAGGTCAGTTTCAGGATGAGCATGTGCTCGGCCAGCCAACCCTCGTCCCGAGCCATCACCGAGGCGATCCGCAGGGAGTAGCACTTCTTGCCCAGCAACGAGTTGCCGCCGTAACCGGAGCCGTAGGACCAGATGGTCCGCTCCTCCGGGAAGTGGCTGATGTACTTGGTCGTGTCACACGGCCAAGGGACATCCTGCTGACCTGGTGCCAGAGGGGCACCCACCGAGTGCAGGCACGGGACGAAGTCACGCTCACGGCCCTCGTCATCGACGAACGCGGCGAGTGCGGCGGCGCCCATGCGGGTCATCACGCGCATCGATACGGCCACGTAGGCGGAGTCGGTGATCTCCACGCCGAGCTTGGGATCGTCGTCGCCCAGTGGTCCCATGCAGAACGGGACGACGTACATCGTGCGGCCCCGCATCGCCCCCCGGAACTCCTCGGTCATGATGATCTTCATGTCGACCGGATCCATCCAGTTGTTGGTGGGTCCGGCGTCCTCGGGGTCTTCCGAGCAGATGTACGTGCGTTCCTCGACCCTGGCCACGTCCGCAGGGTCCGAGGCGCACCAGAACGAGTTCGGTTTCTTCGTCAGGGCGACCAGCGTGCCCGCTTGGACCAACTGTGCGGTGAGCCGGTCCCATTCCCGGTCCGAGCCGTCGCACCACACCACTTGATCGGGTGTGGTCAGTTCGGCCACCTCGCGCACCCAGGCCAGCAAGCGCCGGTGAGTGGTGGGTGCCCGGTCGAGCTCGGGGATGGTTGTCGCCGTCATTACTGCGGCTCCTCACGAGTGCGTCAGCATCACTGAAGTAATCGGTAGAACGAATACTTCGACCCTACTGCCGACCACGCTAATCCCGACATTGAACAAGTGTGTCTTTCAGCTCACAGGCGTATTGTGAATCGATTAAGAAATAGTTGACAACAAATCGCGAAGGTTCCAGGGAAGAATTCGCCGGAGGATGATGCAGCCCTCACACCAGGTAAGACTTGAACGTGCACCGCGCATCCGGATACCGGTTCGCGATGTCACGAGATCCGCACCCCCACGAACATTCCATCACCTGAAGGAATTCATTGACGATCGATATCGGCGATTCACACCGCCACAAGGAACGCCGAGTGGCGGCACATGCCCGTAACCGGTCCCTTCAGGGATGCGAAAGTACGCAACCGGCGGCGTGGGCGACGTTGTCGACGACAGCAGGGTCGACAAGGTCCGGTCACAAGCTTCCCTGCGGGGTCGAGGTCATCGGCGCCACCGCGCAGGCACGGCAGAGCGCGACGTCCAGTACCGGTTCCGGTGCGTGAGCCATCGCGGCGAGCAGACCGGGCAGAGCGAGCAGGTGGCAGGTCGGATCGTCGAGGGTGATCGTGACCGAACCTCCCGGCCCCTGAGGGATGTCGGCGGTCCCGGAAGCCTCGGTCAGCAGGTCGACGACGACATGAGCGCTTCGAGTGATGCGGCGCAACGGGAATCCCAGGGCATCGGTTCGGTTCCAGCTGACGATGTCGCCGACTCCGCAAACCATCAGCAGTGCGCGGAGTTCGGGCAGTTGTTCGGCACCGGCGATCACCACACGGCTGGACGAGGGCGTGCGGTCGGCACGGGCAAGGGTGGCCAACACGGCCGCGGCCAGGATGGTGGCGGCCGTGTCCTGGTCGGTGACCACCGGTACTACTCCCACCGTGCGCAGCACCTCTTGGGCGACGCGAGCGCGGCCGGGATCGGTGTGGGTCAGGAAGACCATGCCGATGTCGACGGGAAATCCGCGTACGCTCGCGGCGAGGTGTACGGCATTGCGAGCGGCGACCGCAAGTGGGTGCGCCCTGAGCCCGGTGAGGTCGTGGATCATTGTCGCGTAGTCGGCCAGCACCAGGTCCATGGGGACCGACGCGATCCGGCGGCCTCCGTGTCGCGGGTTGCTGCCGTCGCTGACCACCGCGACGGCCTCGGACACCATGCGCGGGCGAACCTGTCGTGATCGGGTCGCCGAAGACCACCCGACCGATGCGGAACTGAGGGTGCCGCGAGTCGTCACGACGCGCACTCCACTCGTAACTCGGTAAGAAGTTCCCCTTGACCGGCGGCCAGGCCCGCCAGGACCTCCCGGGCGGTCTCGAGCAGCACGTCGACCTCGATGATGCTCAACGAGTACTGCACGGTGTTGCCGTCGCGGCGGGTGGAGACCAGTCCGGCGCCGCGCAGGATGGCCAGTTGCTGCGACAACCGGGAGGCGTCGATCGCGATGTCGGCCAGCAGGTAGCGCACCGGCTGGGGACCATCGCGGAGCAGTTCCAGTACCCGGATCCGGACCGGGTTGCCCAAAGCGCGGAACAGTTCGGCCGTGACCTGGTGCAGGGACACCATCAGGCGTAGTCCACGGCCATGGACAGCGAGGCCTCGGGTACCCAGCCCGTGGTGTCCACGGAGTTGCGTTCGGCGCGGTCGAGCAGGTCGAGCAACCGGGCGCTGTGTAGATGGACTTCGAAGGGAAGACCGGCCTGCTGGGCGGCTTCCAATGACCGCTGGGTGGTCTCCATCTCCTCGCGCAGGACCGCGGTGAACGCGCTCATCGTCTTCATGCCGCTCTCCTTCCCCGTCCGCCGCCGGGCGGACACACCATCGGACGGAACCTCTTAATACTCTTCGCACTTAAAGATTTTCGCAAGTCTGGAGTTGCGCGATTTACGTCACGACCTTCGGATCGGGTCGGTGGGGCGCGGGTGCGAGCTACAGGTCGTTTTCCGCGTAGGAGAGGTTGAAACTCTTGTTGGCCAGGGGGAAGTCCGGGACGATCGTGTCCGTCAGCGCGACCGGGAGCGCGGGCCAGTTGAAGAAACTGGGGTCGACGATCTTCACCCGGCTGAGCGTGCCGTCGGCGGCGAGTTGGACGCGGTGGACGCGGTGGACGCGGTGGACGCGGTGGACGCGGTGGACGCGGTGGACGCGGTGGACGCGGTGGACGCGGTGGACGCGGTGGACGATGGTGCCCCGCCAGCCTTCGACGATCCCGACGCCCGATCGGGGTTTCCCCGGTGCGGGAAGCGGATCGGTGGGCGTGCTTCCGCGGTGGTCGCCCAGGTCGCCTGCCAGTGCGGTGATCAGCCCGACCGAGACCGCGGCCTCCTCCGCGCGAACCAGGAACCGCGACAGCACGTCGCCTTCGGTGTGGCCGTGCACGGTGCGGGGGAACTCGGAGCTGAGGAACGGGTGGTCGTGACGCGCGTCCACCGCAAGTCCGCTGGCGCGTGCCACGTACCCGAGGGCGTCCAGGTCCGCGGCTTGGTCACGGGTGAGCACTGCCGTGCCGGTGAACCGGTCGCGCACCACGCTCTGCTCCAGTGCCAGGGCGACGATCTCCGCGATGTCGGAGCCGATGACCCCGAGCTGCCGGAGGTCGGGTAGCCGCAGGATCACGGCGCCACCGGGGTGGATGGCGCCGCGCAGGAGTCGGTGGCCGGTGACGGTGTCGTTGACCCTCAGGAGTTGTTCCCGGATCCGTTGGGCGTGGGCGTTGAGGATGCCGTAGCCGACGTCGTTGCACAGGGCACCGATGTCGGTGATGTGGTTGTAGAGGCGTCCAGCTCACGCAGGATTCCCCGGACCCGTTGTGCCCCTTGGGGTACGAGGAGGTTGTGGGCGTCCTCCACCGCTTGGCAGAACGCCAGGGTGTGCCCGACAACGGTGTCGCCGCTGACGCGTTCGGTCAACTCGAGCGCCTGCTCGGGGCGTCGGCGTCGTACACCGGACCGAACGCCGACCCGATCTCCACCTCGCAGCCGTTGCACGACCCGGCGTCCACGTGTCGGATCTGCACCGAGCCGCCCAGATCCACCGCCGCGGCGGGCCTGGCACCGACAGGCCGCAGAGGCGCGGGTTCCGCGATCCGCCCGGTCCTGCGGATCTTGCGCCACAACGTCAGCACGATCCTGCTCCGATCACTGGATGTGGAAATTCCATCCGTCGGCGCCCGAGCAGGCGTCGGACGGACAGCGATCTGGCCGGAGCTCGACTACCCCGATTTCCTGGCCCTGGGGGAGCTCGCACCCGACGCCGACGCGGCGACGGAAGGGGTGGGGGTGCGGAGGTCCTCCAGCATCTCGATCTGCCCGGCCAGCACACCGGTCAGGATCGCGCGTGCGGCGGTCAGCAATTCCGCGATCTTGGGACTGGTCAACGTGTAGTAGACGTTCGAGCCTTCCTTGCGAGTGGACACCAGTCCGGCTCGCCGCAACACGGCGAGTTGCTGTGACAGGTTCGCCGGTTCGATCCCGACCTCCGGCAGCAACTCCCCCACGGCGTGCTCGCGTTCACTGAGCAGTTCGAGCACCCGGATCCGGGCAGGGTGCCCCAGGGTCTTGAAGAATTCGGCTTTGAGTTGATACAGCGGCCTACTCACTCCGACCAACCCCCCGCAGGTCGACGCCCATCGGCCTCGACACCCTGGGCGCCCAGTTCGGTGACACGATTGTCGCCATGCCGTCGTCCTTCCTTCTCCGGACGCTGGGTCCAGACTGCCCATGCAGGACTCAGCAATTGCAGACCTTAGCAAGTGGCGAAGGATGGGGTGTCGTCGGCTCGTTGAGCCGGTACGCGTGCCTATGGCCGACGGACTCGGACATCGAGGAACGCCCAGGCCACCGCATGTCGCCTCTCCTGCGGAACTCGGCCACGAGCGGGGACGGAGTCATGGGATCGTGCGGTCGGCCGGGTTTGACGACCGGTCGGACAGCGCTGCCGGAGCGAGATCGACGACTCGGGGGCCGGTGTACCGGACGGCGGCACCGATCTTGCGGGCCGGTGCGCGTGAGATCCGGTACTCGATGATGTCGAGGCGAGCCGGAGGCGATCGGACATAGGGACGGGGCTCGGATCTTCATCCGTGGCTCAGCACTTACCGTCGCCCGGTGGTCACACGCCTCGGGCATCTCGTCTTCGTGCGTCCACCACCCCGCCAGGCGTTTCGACGCGGAACACGCGCTCGAGCAAGCACTCTTGGCTTCCAGGTCGGCGCTTGCCGAGGATTGGTTTCGGAGCACAGTTCGAGTCGAGGACGGTGGACGCGGTCATCGTGGGGATCCTTGCGGATGCAGGGCCAGGGTTGCGGCGTCGGCGATCCGTTCGACCAAGGGGTGGTCCGGTCGACGGGGCACCTGCTCGCCGGCAGGGGTACCCGCCGCGAGGGCGAGTGCGCAGGCGTGCTGGATGTCGATCGTCAGCCTCGCGTCCGGATGCCGGGCGAACGCCAGGAGCAGACCAGGCAGAGCCAACAACGGGTCACGTCCCGTGTCGGGCACGATCACGGCAGGCGCGGCGTGCCGCGACCATGCGAAACGCCCTCCGCTACCGACCAGGTTGACGACGGCGTCCGCTCCCGAGGCGATACGAGGCAAGGGAAAGGTGAAGGCGTCTACGGGGTTCCAGGTGGTGATGTCGCCGATCCCGGCCATCAGCACGAGCTCGCACAGCGTCGGCATGGTGTGTGCGCTGGTGATCACGATGCTGCTGTCATGGGGTGCGCGACCGGCACGGGACAGCGTGGTCAACAACGCAGCGGTCAAGGCGATCGCAGTGGTGTCCTGATCGGTGATGATCGGCAGTCCGGCCGCGAGGTCGCGCACTCGCTGCATACGCTCGGGCGAGGTGCGGGCGAGGAAGACGATGTCGACGTCGAGACGAACGGCGTGCAGGCCGTAGTCGGTCGGGATGACTCGGGTCGACAGCCCGGCCAAGTCCTCGATGACGGTCGCGTATCGATGCAGCATGGCCGTCGTGGCGCCGATTCCGCCAACCACCGCCACTACCGGTCGGTCGGGCTGTTCGCGTGCGATCACCACGTGTGTTCCACCCTCGATACGGCCGGGGGCCGCTCCTGTCCGAGAGCAGAATTCGCCAGGACTTCATGGGCGGCACGCAGCACGCCGGCTACCTCATCCGAGCTGAGCGAATACTCCACCGCGGTGCCGACATGCCGGGCGATCACCAGTCCGGTGCCTCGAAGAACCGCGAGTTGGTGGGACAACGCCGATTCCTCGATCGCCATCGACTCCAGTGAGGTGATCTCACCAACGTTGAAGGCCTGACGGAGTCAGCCGAACGCTTGGCCATGCGACCCGAGGCACAACAGAGCCTGAGAGCAGAAGGACGGGGAGCTTCTGATAGGACTGGATTTGCGAAGATCAAATCCCAGTCAGAAAGCTCCCCGTGATCAGCTATCGTGCCACACTCGACGTGCCCCGCGAACTCGCCCAGTACCTGGGCCGCCTGCTCCACACCCAACGCCGCGACCGTGGCACTCGGAAGGGCGCCAGAGCGCTGACCTGCTACGGGCAGGCCGTCATGGGCCTGCGCTGGTTCCGCCAGAACACCGACATCACCGCGCTGGCCCGAGATCACGGCATCTCCCGCGCCACCGGCTACCGCTACCTCGACGAGATCATCACCGTGCTCGCCGAGCAAGCCCCGGACCTGCACGCAGCATTGCGACACGCCAAGAACCAGGGACTGGCCCACGTCGTTCTCGACGGCAAGATCTTCCCCACCGACCGCCTCGCCGAGAAGACCACCAGCGCGAAAGGCGAGCAGATCGACCGGTGGTACTCCGGCAAAGCACACGAGCACGGCGGCAACATCCAGGCCCTGATGGCGCCGAACGGTTTCCCGCTGTGGATCAGCGACGTCGAACCCGGCTCGGTGCACGACCTGACCGCGGCCCGCGAACACGTGCTGGGCGCCCTGTACTGGGCCGCCTCCCGACTCGACCTGCCCACCCTGGCCGACAACGGCTACGACGGGGCGGGCATCGGAGTGTTCACACCGGTCAAGCAGCCCGCAGGCGGGCAGGTACTTGATGTCGACACGCGCACCTACAACGCCCTGCTGCGTGGCCTGCGCTGTCTGGGTGAACGCGGATTCGCGACGCTGACCGGCCGCTGGCGCGCCTTACGGCACTTCACCACCAGCCCTCGCAAGATCGGCGCCATCGTCAAAGCCGCCCTCGTCCTCACTCATTTCGAACATGGACGACTCACCTGAAACTCGCTGAGATCATCTCAGTAGGTGGGACACCATTTTCGGGCCGTCGTCCAGCAACTCGATCACGCGGATGCGCACCGGGTGCCCCAAGGCGAGGAACAGTTCCGACTTCGCGTTGTCCAGTGATGAAGCGGTGTTCACCGTGTGATCCCGGACAGTTCCACGCTTCCGAGGCCGGTCCGGTCGCGAGTACCGAAGCCGAGGCACGCGATCGGATCGGACAGAACTTGGGCTTGGGCGCCATGCGGGCGTATCACGTAGCCGTGGACAGCTTTCCGGTCCTGAGCGCTATCGGCGGTGATCTTGTTGCGCACCGCCGGTTCGAACCCGCCCATCGACCCACCACCTCTCCTCGATCGATCACTCCCATTATCTTCGCAGTTACGAAAGTTTGCAAGTGCAGAATACTGCGAGACTGTACACACCGGACCCCGTCAAGAGCCGCATGTCGACACAGGACGGATCGCCCCTCAGGCCGACGGGATCCCGGGAGCTACCGTGCCGACCGCAGCGATGGGACACGGACCGGCAGGACAGAGCCTCCACAAACCTTGCCGAGAGAGCAGCCGCCGTGACCGAGGTCGACACGACGTACACCGCACCACTCCCCCACGCTTCCGGCCCCAACCGTTGATTCCGGTGACGACTGGAGCGATACCCCTCGCCTACCGAGCACATCGACGGGGCCGACGGTCAGGCCGACCAGGGCAGGACTTTCCGTGCCCGCCAGAACCCAGGCCTCACCCCGGCCGACGGCAGGGTCCTGCCTGGCCGAGCGGGCAAATCGCCTACCCCGCACATCTCAAGACATAAAGACTTGCTAAGGTTAGCAATTGCTTAGAGTTGCGTAGATACAGGTTGTCGTTGTCAGGGTTGAGGAGGAACGTGACGGCATGGCGGTGATCGCATCTCCTGGTCTGGATCGCGGCTCACGGGTGGTTCAGGCAGCCACCGGCAAGACCACGCGACCGGAGTGTGATCCGGGAGGCGGCCACCGGCTTCAGGACTGCGGCCCCCGCCGGTTCGCACGCGGACGCACCAGGAGGTCCGCTACGCGAACCGACGGCATCTCCACCGGGACACGCTCGCCGAAAGAACGCGCAAACGACTTTCGAGGCCCACTGCGCATCGATGGCGCTCGCGCAGGCTGCAAGGGAATCCGATGACGCTGCGAGGAACCAGGCCAAACCCGGCCCAGTGGCTGGGGTACGCGCTCGGCAGACGGTTGCCGCAACGTTGCAACACGTGGGTGCTACACGACATCACCTGCCGCACGTGGGCCGCACGGCATTTCCTGCGCGGATACGTTCAGATGTCACCGATTCTGCTGCTGCTCCTACTGCCCGGACCGCTGTCGATCAGGGCACTTTCGATCTTGCTGGGCTTGCTGGTCGGTTCCTTCTATTCCATGACCTACCTGTGGGAGACGACTGAACAACGGCTCGTCAGACAGGGGTATCCGCGAGGAATGGGCGCTCAGACGCGTCGTGCCGTGCACGCCGATGCGGATGCCCTCGAGGCCGCTGCGTACAGGCGGCGCTACCGGAGCAATGACACCTGACATCACTTCCTTCCGGTACGCGGACTCGCAATCGACCGAGCCTTTCCAACAACCCATGGCAACCCAGGCCACATCACGGTCTCTATCAAACCCCGGTGCGCAACAGTCGAACAGGCCGACGCCTTGGCCGAGCGGACCGTGAATCCTGTTCCAGCGTTCGCGGGTGGTCTGCTCGTGTACTCCGCCGGGGCGGGGCGGGTTGACGGTAGCTCAGCACCGGGCGTGTGCGCGGACCTCGAGTTGGACCTTGGCGCAGAGCGTTTGCCACCGGTGCCATCGGCCGGTGAACTGCACCGCGTCGGGCAGGGCGCGGCGGATGGCCTCGGCGTAGGTGGCCGAGCCGTCCCGGCACACGACCTCGACACCGGGGGCGCGCAGCCAGGACTCCGGAGTGGCTATGTCGCGGCCGAGCAGGACCGCGACACGTCGGGCCGGTCTCGGCATCCATGATGATGGTGGCGTAGCGGCGGCGCAGGGCGACATCGTCCACGCCGATCCACCCGCGGGACCGTCTGCCGAGGCAGCGGCAGACGTCATAGACGGCGCAAAACGGTGCTGCGCGACACGGCACGGCAAGCAGGCTTGCCTAGCGTGCGGCTGCCCAGCCGCGCAACTTCTGTGCCACTAGTACTCCAGCCGCACTTCGTTACCATATTCATGTAGGTTACTGATCTTGTGTCGACTGAAGAGGATCTTGCCGCTTGGACCGCGGGGTTGGACGACCTGTTCGGGCGGGTGGCGGGGCGGTTTCACCGGGTGGAGCCACGACGCCGTGCCCGTGCCTACGTGCGGGGCTTGTTGGCACCGCTGGCGGGCAAGAACGGGTGGACCTTGGCCGAAGCGGCCGGAGATGCCACCCCGGATGGCATGCAGCGTCTGCTCAACGCGGCTGCCTGGGACGCGGACGGAGTCCGTGACGACGTCCGCGCCTATGCGGTCGAGTATCTGGGCGAGCGCGACGGTGTGCTGGTGGTGGACGAGACCGGTTTCCTGAAGAAGGGCACCGGATCAGCCGGGGTCCAGCGGCAGTACTCCGGCACCGCCGGGCGGACCGAGAACTGTCAACTGGGCGTATTTCTTGCTTACACCACAAGCAAAGGCCGCACGCTCATCGACCGCGAGTTGTACCTGCCGAAGTCCTGGACCGCGGACCGCGACCGCTGTCGCGACGCCGCGATACCCGACGAGGTGGAGTTCGCCACCAAGACCGTGCAAGCACAGTGGATGCTCGCCCGCGCTTTGGACGCCGGGGTCCCGGCGGCGTGGGTGACCGCCGACGAGGCCTACGGCAAGGATCACAAGTTCCGTACCTGGCTGGAACAACGGCGTATCGGTTACGTCGTCGCCGTGCCCTGCAACCAGACCATCCCGGCCGTGGCCGGTACGTCGCGCGCCGACGTCCTGGTCGCGCACGCACCGGACGAGGCCTGGAAACGCCTCAGTTGCGGCGAAGGCGCCAAGGGACCGCGACTGTTCGACTGGGCGGTGGCGTCGCTGCCCGTCTACGAGGACACCACCCCGCCGGGGTGGCGGCGGTGGCTGCTGGTCCGCCGCTCGCTCACACCCAACAGCAGGGGCGAGCACGAGTTGGCCTACTACTTGTGTTGCGCCCCAAGCGGAACCACCGATGACGATCTCATCCGTGTGGCCGGTGCCCGGTGGGCGGTCGAGGACTGTTTCCAGACCGCCAAGACCGAGGTCGGGCTCGATCATTACCAGGTCCGTCGGTACGACGCCTGGTACCGGCACATCACCCTGGCGATGCTGGCCCATACCTACCTCGCCGTGACTGCGGCGATCGCCCCAAAAGCCCTGGCAGCGGCCTCATCCCGCTCACACTCGGCGAGATCAAACGTCTCCTGGCACACCTGATCACCACCGCCTACGACCGCAGCCGCGTATGGGCCTGGTCCTACTGGCGCAGACGCCACCAACACCGCGCCAAAATCAGCCACTACCAGCGAAGACAGGACAAATACTACGAAGTGCGGCTGGAGTACTAGGGAAACCTGCCGGACCAACCGCACCGTGCGGCGTTGGTGGCGTTCCAGCAGTCCGGGGATCTCTTCTCGGAAGGTCTGCCGTCGGCAATCCTGGGCCGGGCAGACCGGTCGCCGTACATGCAGGTGGACGACGACCTGGCAGCCGTTCACCGGGACGTCCTTCACCGTTCGGTGGTGATACCAGTGCACCTTCGCCGTCGCAGTTCCGACAACCCGGAAAACACTGTCCCTGCAAGGGAATCAACCTCCATCACAAGATCGTGATCACGAACGGCTACCTGAAGTCACCACCGACTACGGGCCAGAGCCGCTCGCTTTACAGTCCCATCGCAGGGACATCGGGATGTGTGCGGAGAGGTCGAAGTGCTCTGTCGCGTGCCGTCGCAGACGGGCGACAGTGGGTGGACGGCGGTCCCGCCGGATCCCACCGGCCCACCGAAGGCTGCGGGCGAACACCGCGGAGAACCGCTGTTCCACCGAAACCCGATGAGGTCCTGGGCCGGAGACCCGAGTGGGAGGTGCGGCTCGCCGATGGACGTCGATCTGTCCCCGCAAGGGCGAGTCGGTGTGCTGCTCACCGGCACTCGTGGCTCGGACGGGCCAGGAGAGGTACTGATCAGGATTCGCGGCGGCACGGAAACGTACCGGGCGTTCTCGGAATCGCCGATCACCAGAGGCGAGTCCGTGCTCGTCATCGAGTCCCGTGGGCACCGCGCGGTCGACGTCGTTCCCTGGATCGATCCTTTCTACGATTAGGAGAGTCACGATGTTCGGGTATCGGGTACCAGCGCCGGACGAGGCAATGTTGATCTCGGGTGGGAAGAACGGCGGTTCGGATGAGGCGCCGTTCCGGGTGGTGGTCGGTCACGGCGCGTTCGTGATGCCCTTCTTCCGCAAGGTGCGCTTCCTGACCTTGAGCATGGCCGAGGCCGAGGTGTCGGAGGCCTGTGTGACCAAGCAGGCCATCGCGCTGAACGTGCGCGCGGTGATCGCGTTCAAGGTCGGCAACGACATCGAGAGCATCGTCAACGCGGGCCAGCGCTTCCTGTCCGATCAGGCCCAGATGTCCGTTCTCACGGGTCGGATCTTCGCCGGGCACCTGCGGTCGATCGTCGGCTCGATGACGGTCGAAGAGATCGTGACCGAACGCCAGAAACTCGCCACCGAGGTGCTCGACGGGTCGGCGGCGGAAATGGCGAAGATCGGCCTGACGATCGACTCGCTGCAGATCCAGTCGATCGACGACATGAAACTCGGCTACATCGCCGCGATGGCGGCCCCGCACAACGCGGCGATCCAGCGCGCGGCGCAGATCGCGCAGGCCGAGGCGGACCAGGCCTCGGCGGAGGCGCAGCAGGCGTCGCAGCGCAAGCAGGCCGAGTACGCGCGCCAGACGGCCGTGGTGCAGGCGACCTACAAGGCCGAGGTGGACCGCGCCCAGGCCGAGGCCGCGCAGGCCGGTCCGCTCGCCCAGGCCACCGCCCAACGTGACGTGATCAACGCGCGCACCGAACTCGCGCAACGTGAGGCGGAGCTCCGCCAGCAGCAACTCGTCGCCGAGATCGTGAAGCCCGCCGAAGCCGAAGCGGCGAAGGTCAGGGTGATGGCCGCCGCGAACGCGCAGGCGATGGAGATCCAGGCCGCCGCGGCCGCGTCCAACAACCGAGTCGCCCTGGACCGCCTCATCATCGAGCAGCTGCCGCAGATCGTGCGCGAAGCGGCCCTCGGGCTCAGTGGCGCGAAGGTCACGATCCTCAACGGGGCCGACGGTCTCGGCGACGTGGCGGCCGGACTCGTCGGACAGGGCATGGCGATCCTCGAATCGGTCAAAGCCGGAATCGCCTCGACCTCCAAGCCCGCGGAAGCGCCACTCGCGCCCGCGGCTATCACCCCCAACAACCACCACCCGGCCACGGCCTGATTCCCTGGCACCACACGATCATCGGAGCGATCATCCACACCGGACTTCGGGAGCCCCGACTCACGGCGTTCACGGACCGCCTCCCACGTCGCCCGCACCGCAAGGAACCGCGCCCTCTCGGCGACGTCACCAGATTCCACCACCGACCACGTCGGGAGCCGGACAATGTGCCGCCTGTTCGGATTGTCCGCCAGTCCGCGGCGGATCACCGCCACCTTCTGGCTCCTCGACGCCCCCGACAGCCTCGCCAACCAGAGCCGCCGCGAACCGGACGGCGTCGGCCTGGGCGTCTTCGCCCCCGACGGCACCGCGGTGGTCCATCGACGGCCGATCGCCGCGTACCGCGACACGGAGTTCGCCCGCGAGGCGAGAGAGGTCACCAGCGGCACGTTCCTCGCGCACATCCGTTACGCCAGCACCGGCGGTCTCCGCGTCGAGAACACCCACCCGTTCGTGCAGGACGGCAGGCTGTTCGCGCGCAACGGGGTGGTCACCGGGCTGGATCGCCTGCGCGACAAAGTCAGCGAAGTGCTCGGTGAACCGGTGGCGAACCTCGTGCACGGCGACACCGACTCAGAATTGGTGTTCGCACTGATCACCGCATACGCACGCCGCTGGGGCGATCTGGAGCGGTCCATCGTCGCGGCGGTCGACTGGATCGGGGCCAACCTGCCGGTGTACGCGCTCAACCTGATCATCACCACTGCGACCGACCTGTGGGCGCTGCGCTATCCCGACACGCACCCCCTGTACGTGTTGGTCCGCCCGGCCGGTGGCCACCAAGGTCGCCGCCATCTCGAGCACGCCAGCGCGTCAGGCCGAGTACGGGTCCGCTGCGGCGATCTGACGGGCGCACCCGCGACCGTCGTCGCCAGCGAGCCGATGGACGAGGACTCCCACTGGCGCCTGCTCGAACCAGGCGAACTCCTGCACGTCGCGGCCGATCAGCGACTCACCAGTCGGATCGCCGTGCCCGCGGCACCCCGCCACCCGCTGCGTCCCGGGGATCTGGACCAGCAGGCTGCCCGATCCCAACACTCTCGCAGCGGTGCACCGTGAACGGGTCCACACGGGTCCACACGGGTCGACCCGGTTGCCGCGCAGACGCGGGAGCGTCCCGTCGGTTCGCGGACCTGTGAACATCGCGTCCGCACAAGGGATGGTGCGACTGGACCGTCGCGGCTTCCTCGGGAGGATTGCCCTTCTGCGACCGCAACTCGCCACACCAACCGCGCTCGCCACCGCGGCGAGCGAGTGGCCGGCAGCCGCTGGTCACTCGTCGGTTACTCCAAGGGGTCCTCGTGACGGTGTCGGGGCGGGACTGGCCAAGCAGGATCCCGTCTACCCGCCGGCCCGGTGGGATGCTCCGGGTGCGGTCATGCACACAGTGACCGTGACACGGTCGGCGGGCCCTGATCGTGCACCCGGCTCCGACCGACGCGTTGCGCGACGTCACCGACCGACCCGATCAGGCGATCGTCGTGGTGGTGGATGACCACGACGCGCCGATCATCCGGGACAGCGTGTCCGCCGATGTGGCGGCTCGGCCGCACGCTGTCGGCTGACTTGGTCTTCGTCACCCCTGCCGATGCCCGGTGGGCGTTGATCGAGCCGACGTTGACGGCGTGGCGCGCCGTCCGACGCGGCCTGGGAACGGCGGCGCGGGTGCACGACCTGCGGGAGATCGTGAACGCGATCGTGTACGTGTGTCGGACCGGGATCGCGTAGGCGTACCTGCCGCACGATTTCCCGCCGTACAGGACGGTCTACGACCACTACGCCAAGTGGGAGTCCGATGGCACCACCGAGGCGTTGCGCGACCTGCTGCGGGATCGGGGCCGTGTCGCGAGTGGCCGGTCGACCACTCCCACCGCGGCGATCCGCGACTCGCAAAGCGAGGACGATCACGAGTGACCGTGTACGAACGCCGCTGACAGGAGGATGTGCGCACTTGCCGAGGCACAACGCCGTGACTGTCGCACGCTACTTCGACGAAGTCGTCGATCAGCTGACCCTGGCAGGGATCGACGTCACGACGATGGACATCGACATCTCCTTCGCCCAGCCCATGCGCGGGCAGCTCCTGACCGACCCCGGCACCGTGCTGCGGTGGCGGGAAGACCTGGGGTGGAGCACCGGACGGCGCTCCACCGGCCCCAGCGCCCACCCCACCCAGGTCGCGGGCCTGCTGGCCTCCGGGTGAGCCGGTAGCCCGGCACACGACAACCGGGTCGACTCCTCAGGAGACCTCTGCCCTGACGTGACCGCCTCCGCTTCCGCGCCGGTGGTGGACAGCCCTGCGGGTGGGGCAACCGGTCATCCACGACAGGTGCCCCCCGCCATATCCGCCTGCGCTCCCACGGCGCAGGGCTCCGCTCCCGATGCGTTGCCGTGCAACGGGAGCGGAGGGCACAAATACCCGAACATTGGGCGGGTTCGACCGTCCTAAGCGGAGTGTCAGTGGTGCATCCTGAGCAGTTGGCTGTGCACGCGGTCGTGGAGCAGGTCGATCGCCTCGGTGTAGGTACCCGCTTCGGCCTCGGCGTGCACACCGGTACCGTTCACACTGAGCTGGACGTGCGCGACGATCAGGGGCTCCGTCCTGCGGTCCGCGGTCGTCGTCAGCCTGACCTCGGCGGACTCCACGGTCGCCGGAGCGTACTTGGCCAGCGGGCCGATCTTCTGCTGTGCGTAGTCACTCGCCTCTGCGGGAACCTTCGCCGTGCGGGAGACCCGCAGGTTTTCGATGACGGTCTGTCCAGCGTGGTGCATTTCTTCTCCTCATCGACTGTTCGAGTCCCACGGTCGCCGAAACGCCGTGACGCGGCGAGAGTCCAACCGGCCGTCTCGTGCGGGACTTCGGGCCCTGTGCTCGCCTTCAGGTGGGGTGTTCGTGCTCGACGCCGATGGACCAGTCGTTGGCGAGCGCCGCGAGAGCTCCGATCGCGGTGGGCACGGGAGCGACGGCGGCCGCCAGGACACAGGCGATGAGGGGGATCTCGACCACCGGGTAGCCGTCGTGGTCCTTGAGCACGACCGTGCGGACGTCCGGTCTGCCGAGTGCTTCCGGCCTGGTGGCCATCAATTCACCGCCACGTCGTCGATACGGTAGGTGAGCTCGTTGTGAGCGTCCACGATGCCCGGCAGCGCGTGGGGCAGGCGGAGGGCGAGTTCGACCGCGCCGCTCCAGGGCACCACCGCTCCACCGTCGACCGGGACACCGATCGTGTCCGGGTCGACCGACAGTGTTTGGCGGAGGACCTCCCGGCGGATGTTGTCGCGTAGTTTCTCGTCATCGCGCACGTATGCCCTCGATTAGGTCTCGTCCGGCCGGCATCACCGAGGACGCCTCGGGCTCCCACACGGCTTCTCGCCTACTCGGTCGGGGTGGTGGTTCGCGCCACCAGCACCGGGCACGGGGCGTGGTGCAGCAACGCGTGGCTGGTCGATCCGAGCAGCAGCCCGGCGAAGCCTCCGCGACCGCGGGGGCCGACCACGAGCAGGCGGGCGGTGTCGGAGTAGTCGGCGAGGCGCTTGGCCACGTGGCCTTCGGCGACCACGCGTTCCACGTGCACGTCCGGGTACTTCTCCTGCCACCCGGCGAGGCGCTCGGCCAGCAACCGGTGGTGGTCTGAGGTCAGAGCGAGCCGGTCGGCCTCGCCGAGCGCGAGTCCGCTCATCCGCGGGTGCCAGACGTGCACCGCGATCAGGTCGGCGCCGTCGAGCGCGGCACGGTCGAACGCCCACTCGATCGCGGGCTCACCCGCGGCGGTGCCGTCCACCCCGACCACGACCGGACCACGCGGCCACACGGTGCCGCGGACGACCGTGACAGGACAGTGCCCGTACGTGCTGACCGCCAGTGCGGTCGAACCCGCCAGCAGTTCCGCGAAGCCTCCCGCGCCGCGAGAACCGACCACGACCTCGTAGGCCGAGGCCGACTCGCGGATGAGGACGGTCGCCGGATCCCCGGTCTCCAGCGTCAGGTCGAGTTCCACACCGGGCGCGACCTCATGCGCCACGTCGGCCGCTTCGTGCAGACGGTGCCACCCGTCGTGGTGCATCCCGTCGCGCAGCCGCTCCGTGTCCTCCAAGCCGTCGAACGGCAGCAGGAGTTGCGCGTGCACCAGTCGCAGCGTCCGGTGGCGGTGCAGGGCCTCGGCGGCCCCCAGGCCCACTGCGTCGCGTGCGGACGTCGACCCGTCGACACCGACAACGATCGGCGCGGTGTGCTTCGTGGGGACGGTCATCTCCGGCTACCTCTCCTGTACCTGTCGGACGTGCCCGCGGTCGGGGTGTCCGTTCTCCTGGTTCCAGACTTCCGCTCGGGGCACCCCCGTCGGCAGAGCGGTTGGTCCTCGGTGGCCGATGACGTTCGGCTCAGCCGAGCGGGACGCCGTTGCGGTACACCGCGCGGATGTCCAGCCCGTCGTCCAGGACCACGACGTCCGCGCGGTCGCCAGGAAGCAGCAGTCCGAGGTCCTGGCCGGGGAAGAACCGTGCCGGGGTGAGCGTCGCGGCGTTGACCGCCGCCTCCAGCGGCACCCCTGACCCGCAGGCGTGCCGGATCGCCTCGACCAGGGTGCTCGTGGTCCCGACCAGGGTGCCGTCCGGCTTGCGGGCGACGCCGTCGACCACGTCGAACTCGACCGCGCCGAGGCTGAAGTGCCCGTCCTTGCACCCACCCGCGGCCAGCGCGTCGGTGACCAGCACGACCCGGTCCGGACCGGCGCGGAACGCGAGCCGCACGGCCTCGGGCGAGAGGTGGCTGGGGTCGGCGATCAGCCCCAGGGTGACGTCGTCGCGGGTGAGGGCGGCACCGGCGATGCCGGGGTCGCGGTGGGTGAACGGGCGCATGGCGTCGAACAAGTGGGTGACCATGGTCGCGCCGCGGTCGAACGCGGCGTGCGCCTCGGCGGCGGTCGCGTTGCTGTGCCCGCAGGAGACGACGACTCCCGCGCTCAGGCAGTAGTCGACCAGGGCGAGCGCGCCAGGCAGTTCCGGGGCGAGGGTGATCTGGGTGACCGGACCTGCCGCCAACAGCCTGTCCAGGAGGTCGACGTCCGGTGTCCGGAGCAGGTCGACCGGGTGGGTGCCGCGTTTCTCCGGGGATAGAAACGGGCCTTCGAGGTGGGCCCCGAGCACACGGGATCCCACCGTGGTGGAGCGGGCCTTGTCGGCCGTGGCGATCGCGGAGGCGGTCTGGTCGGGTGCACTGGTGATCAACGTGGGCTGGTGGGCGAGCACTCCCGTGAGCGCCATCGCCTCGGCCGCCTCGCGGTGGCCTTCGACGTCCGCGGTCAGGAAGTCCACGCCGGCGAACCCGTTGACCTGGATGTCGATGAACCCCGGCACGGCGATCCCTTGTCCCGGACCGGGAAGGCCGATCCCCAGCACCCGACCGCTGTCGTGGTCCACCTCGACGTCACCCGATCGGTAGGCCCCCTCGACCAACGCACCCGCTACCCCGAGCCTCATGACACACCTTCGGAAGGGACGACGGCGACTTCGGTCAAGGAGTCGATGGCGTCCGGGAACCCGGTGGCTTCGACGAACCGGCGGCACGCTTCGACCTTCGGTCCCATCGATCCCGCGACGAACTCCAGGTCCGCCAGGTCGACGAAGTCTTCGAGCAAGCGCGCCTTGTCGAGATCGAGTTCCTTCAGCAGTGAGCCTGGGTGTCGCATGGCCTGTCCCTCGTTGTAGTCGCGTCTCGGATGCCGCCGTGCTGGACGGGGCAGGTCATGCAGAGGGCTTCACCGCGGCCGAGTTCGTTGCCGGGGCTGCCGATGACATCGATGCCGTGGTCGCGCAGCATCGTTTTGGTGACCATGTTGCGCTCGTAACCCATAACGACGTCGGGAGCGATGGCGAAGAAGTGTTGGTCTCGTCCTACTGCTCGCGTTCGGCGGCACGCGCGTCCTCGGTGGTGCACAGGACCCGGAAACGGTCGACTCCGAGCAGGTCGGCGAAAGTGTCGACCAGCGAGTCGCGCTGCTCGACGTGCGGGCCCGCCGAGTCGTGTTCGACGATCTCCTCCGGGTCGACCGGGGTGATGACCGAATGTCCTCTGCGGCCTGTGCACGCCGCAGAGGACATCGATCGGTGCTCAGCCGCGGCTCAGGACGACCTTGAGCGCGCCGGTCTCCTGCGGCTTGGAGAACACGTCGTAGGCCGCTTCCATCTCGTGGAGGCCGAACCGGTGCGTGAGGAACCTGCCGGCGTCGAGTTGGCCGGTGGAGAGCATGCGCAGCAGGGTCGGCGTGGACCGGGTGTCGACCAGTCCGGTGGTGATCGTGATGTTGCGGATCCACAGGTCTTCCAGGTGCAGCGTCGCGGGCTTGCCGTGCACTCCGATGTTTGCCACCCTGCCGCCGGGGCGCACCAGCCTGGTGCAGAGCTCGAAGCTCTCCGGTACTCCGACCGCTTCCACGACCACATCGGCGCCCAGACCGTCGGTCAGCTCGGCCACGGCCGCTTGCGGGTCGTCACCCACGACCACGACGGTGTCGGCGCCGAACTGCTTCGCCGCCTGCAACCTGGACTGAGCGAGGTCGACCGCAACGATGTGACCGGGACTGAACAGCTGGGCGGTCATGATCGCCGCGAGCCCGATGGGGCCCGCCCCGACGACGACCACCGTGTCCCCCGGGCTGACCTGACCGTTGAGCACGCCAACCTCGTAGGAGGTGGGCAGGATGTCCGCGAGCATCAAGGCCGCCTCGTCGCTGACGCCGGGCGGCAGCAGATGGGTCGACGTGTCGGCGAACGGGACCCGGACGTACTCCGCCTGGGTGCCGTCGATCCGGTGGCCGAGGATCCACCCACCACCGCCGAGGCACTGGCCGAACATGCCGATCCGGCAGTACCGGCACCGACCGCAGGCGCTGATGCAGGAGACCAGCACGCGATCGCCGGGCTCCACGCCGCTGACGGCGGCACCGACCTGCTCGACGGTGCCGACCGCCTCGTGACCAAGGATCCTGCCGGGCTCCACCGCGGGCACGTCGCCTTTGAGGATGTGCAGGTCGGTGCCGCAGATGGTCACCGCGTCGACCCTGACGACGGCATCGGAGACGTCCCGCAACTCCGGTCGCGGGACCTCGTCCCACGAGCGCTTGCCAGGACCGTGGTACACCAAGGCTTTCATGGTTCCTCCCTGTTCTCGGCGGGCTCACCGCCGTGTCGTGTCGAACGGGTTCGTCGTCATTCCGCCGAGACGTGGAGGCGGGGCGGCAGGACGACGACCGGCACGGTCGCCTTCCGCACGCAGGCGGCGCTCACCGAGCCGAGCACGGCCTTGCGCAGCCGCTCACCGCGATGACTCGCGACGACGAGCAGTGCCGCGTCGTGGGAGTTGCGGACCAGCACCTCCGCCGGGCCGCCCTCGGCGTTGACCTGCTCGATCGGCGGGCAGTCCACGCGCTCGGCGACGACCGCGTCCACGGCCTTCGCCAGCTCCAGGGCCACCCACCGCTCGGCCTCGCGCATCGCGGCGGGCGCCCAGTCGGACAGCGGCTCGAAGACCCAGGCCCGGACCGCGCGGACACCACAACCACGTGCCAAGGCCTCGTCGAACGCCCAGCCGAGAGCGCGACCGGCCTCCTCGGATCCGTCCACGCCGACCACGATCGGCTTCGACTCGGTCATCACGCCCACTTCCTCCCGGTCTGCATCTCCTCCCCACGGTGGCGCAGCGGTCAGGTCGACGGGAGGGCACGAGGTCCCGTAGGGCGACGACTTTCGCCACTGAACACAGGTCGTGGACAGGGTCACGCTGAGGTGGACGCCAGACGCGTCTTCAGTCCTGTGGAGGTACATCGTGGAGAACTCCGGCAAGCGCGGGCTCATCGTCGTCGGGATCGACGGATCGCCCGCCAGTTCCGCCGCCTTGCGGTGGGCTCTGGACCAAGCTGTGCTCACCGGTGCCGAGGTCGAGGCGATCACGGCACGCGCACGTGAAGCCGCCTTCGTACCGGCCACGTCGATGGGCGTGTTCCCGTACGCCGAGAAGCACCACGACCACCCGGTGCGGGAGCTGCACGAGATGGTGCGGGAGGCGTGTTCACGACTCGACGACGCCCCCGAGGTGATCGAGGTGGTCGAGGTCGGCGACGCCGCCACCGAACTCGTACGGGCCTCGCACCACGCGAAACTGCTCGTCCTCGGAGCACGGGGGCTCAACAGGGCGGCCGAGGCGCTCCTTGGCAGTGTGGTCGGCGACTGCCTGCGCCGGTCAGCGTGCCCGGTCGTGGTCGTTCCCCATACCTCGACCAAGTGATCTACCGGCCCTGGAGCACAGCCCACAGGTGACCGGACACGCCATCGGAGGAGCGCAGGGGGCACGAACCGAAGTGGACCGTATCCCCGTCAGGCTCGGGGTCCTCACCATGCGAAGAAGAGCTGAGCGACATGGGCACCGGACACCGGATCATCGTCGGCATCGACGGCTCGCCCGCGAGCACGGCGGCGCTGAAGTGGGCGGTTCGGGAAGCCAGGAGGAACAGGAGCCCGGTGCTGGCGGTGTCGGTGTCCCCGTTCCGGGCGAAGCCGTCATTGAGGGGCCTGATGCCGATCACGCTCCCCGCGGGCGACAACCCGTTCCGCGAGCAGCACCTTCGTGACCTGCGGAACGCGTCGAGCAGGTGGGCGAGGTAGTGGACGGTGTCGAGATCGATCAGCTCGTGCCGACCGGACACCTCGGCCACGTCCTGGTCGAACTGTGCGAGGGCTGCGGCACTCTCGTCCTGGGCGGTCACGGCTACCGCAAAGGCGGGATGACGGTCGTCGGGGCGACGATCTCGCACTGCCTGCGCCACGCCGCCCGTCCGGTCACCGTGGTCCCGTTCACCGCGGAGCGCTGCGACAGCCTCACCGACACGGGGGCCGCTCAGCAGTTCAGGTGATGTACGCGTTGGAGAGCGGCGTCACAGGGACACGGGGGCCTGCTCGGGCCGGGGAAACCCGGCAGCGCCACGCATTCCCGGAGTGGACGACCCTGACACCTGAGGACCTTCGTCCGTGTCACCCCCTCACGAAACGCATGAGAGTGGAAACCGTGAAGGCAGGTATCCCAGTACGGCGAGGTGAACGGCGATGAGCGGAGTTGTATCGGCGCTGGGCTTGGCGGAGGACGACGTCCGCGGCGTGCTCGAAGCCGCCTCGGCCGCCCCTTCGATCCACAACAGCCAGCCGTGGCGGTTCGTGCTCCACCCCGACCGCATCGAACTGCGCTTCGACCCGGACAAGCAGTTGCGGGCCACCGATCCAGACGCCCGCGAACTGCGGCTGTCGTGCGGGGCCGCTCTGCTGAACGCCCGGCTGGCGTTGCAGGGATTGGGTTTGCGGCCGCTGGTGACCTTGCTCCCCGGCCGCGCGGCCCAGGGAACTCTCGCCGTGATCCGTCGCGGCGGGTGGTTCACACCGACCGAGGAGACCCGCGAACTGCTCAGGGCGATCACCGCACGTCGGACCAATCGGCACCCGTTCACCGACGCGGAGGTCCCCGTCGGCCACCGTCAGCGGATGGTCCGGGCCGCCGAACTCGAGCGCTCGTGGCTGCACGTGGTGGACGACCCCGCCGAGCAGGTCCGTCTGCGGGAACTGATCCAGCGCGCCCACAAGCAACAACTGGTCGACCCCGACGTCCAGGCCGAGCTGACCGGGTCGACCGGCGATCGGGCCGATCCCGGCCACGGCGTGCCGAAAAGCTCGGCGGGTTTCACACCCGCGCCGCAGGACGAGTGGGCGTTCCGCGACTTCTCCCCCGGCTCACCGTCGGCGCGACCGTCCGGAAAGGACTACGAGCCGAACCCGTTCGTCGTCGTGCTCTGCTCGTTCTACGACGGGCCCTTGGGCGAACTCCAGGCAGGCCAAGCCTTGCAACGGGTCCTGCTGTCCGCGACCGCGCTGGGTTTGTCCGCCTCGTTCATGTCGCAGGCGATCGAGGTCGGCAAGGTCCGGGAGGAACTCCGCCGGGCGCTGGGCGGATCACTGTTCCCCCAGACCGTGCTGCGCCTCGGCTTCGGGTCACCGGTCCCCCGCACTCCGCGTTTGCCGGTGGACGATCTGGTGGTACCGCCTTTCAGCGTGATTCCCGGCTCCTGAAGGGGTGCGGCGGCAGGTCGGCCTCGGTGAAGCGCTTCGTCCGTGGCCGACTTGGCACGCAATAGGGCACAACGACGAATCGAAGTCCCGGACGTCGAACAGGACGGCCCGGCCTCGGACGGGAGACGGTTCCGAGCGGGACCTTCGTCCCTTGGTGGAGGTGTCCGTACACCCTGTCGGCATGACCGCCGTCGCGCGACCGTGGAGGTACAGGGCCAGCGCGAACACTGGAGCCGTTCATGCACACCGCATCAAGTCCGAGTGCCCGGTCCGAGGTCACCGAAAACGCCCCTCGACGGGTGGTCGTGGGCAGCGACGGCTCGCACTGGGGGCAGAACGCCCTCGTCTGGGCAGCCGAACACGCTTGGCGGACCGGCGCGGAACTCGACGTGTGGCTGTGGAACAGGACCGGCGACACGCCGGACGACATCCCGGATAACGGCGGGATGAACCACGTGACCAGCACGTTCCCCCTGTTGAGCGTGAGTATCCACGGGGCGGGCACCGACCCGGTGCACGACCTGAAGGCCGCCGCGCGTGGCGCCGGGTTGCTGGTGATCGGCTACCGCGGCCACTCCGCGAGCTCGTCCGGCCTCGACGGGGCCGTCCTGCCGCTGATCAACGAGATCGTGTGCGACACGGTCGTGGTCCGGGGCAGGCCGGCGTCGGTGCACGGGGCGAACCTGCGGATCACGGCGCTGATCAGCGGCGGCGAGGACGACACCAACGTGCTCTCGCGGGCGGCGGCCATCGCGCTCGAACACCGATCCAGGCTGCGTGTGGTGCACGCTCTGCCCGCTCCCGCCACCAGGGACGCCCTCGCCGCCGACCACCAGTTCGTGCTCGACCACGCGGCACGACGGCTCGAGAAGCTGGACCGGCGACCGTCGCACACGGTCGTCCTGCTGCACGGCCAGCCACATGAAGCCGTGTCCCGCTGCACCGACAGCGACCTGGTCGTGGTCGGAGCCGGAGACCACCTCGCCCGCACCGGGCACTGCGGCTCCGTCACCAGATCCGCACTCCACCACGCTCCGTGCCCCGTCCTGGTCGTCCACGGTCCCAGCAGTTCCCCACAACAGCCGGAGGCTCACCCCCATGTCCCAAGCACCCGTGCGGCCACAGGTCGCCACGACATCTCCGCCCCTGCTGATCGACCAGCTCGCGCCTCGGTATGACTTCGCCCGCGCGAGTCACCAGGTCGTGGACGCGGACCTGGCGACCACCTACCGGGCGGCTCGCGAACTCGACCTCACCCAGGTCGGCGGCGCGCTCGTCAAGTGGGCCTTCCAGGTCCGCGGTATTCCCGAGCGGATGGGATCACGCGGGAACGGTCCACCACGGGTGCCCACCCGGATGACGCTCGACGACCTGAGCGCTTCATCCGACTGGGTCATCCTCGGCGAGCGGCCGAGCGCCGAGGTCGCCTTCGGTGCTGTCGGCCGGTTCTGGAAGCCCGTCATCGAATGGCACGAGATCGAACCACGCGACTTCACCGACTTCACGACACCGGGCTGGGGCAAGATCGCCTGCTCATTGTCCGTGCAGCCATATGGACAGAACCGGACGCTGCTCACCTACGACGTCCGCACGATCCTGAACGACCCGCTCTCCTGGGTGCGCTTCCGCAGGTACTGGCATCTGATCGGCCCGTTCGTCGGCATGATCGAACGGGCGGCACTGCGCACCATCGCCGCGGCCGCTGAACACCCCGGACGGGATTGAGGACTCGCACCTGCGCAGCGGAGGCGCTGATGAACGACTGGCCAAGGCGATTGTCCACACATGGAGCCGAGAACTACGGCTTTGCCTAGCCACCTCTGTCTTCCCGTGGCGGTTCTGGCCCCTGCTTCGCTGGAAGGTCGTTGCGAAGTTCTCTTCTGCCACTGTCGCACCGACGTGCGACAGTGGCAGATCTTCGACTCTCCGTTCCGCTCAGGGACGGACCAACGTAGGGAGAAAAGGTGCGGTGCCACGCGATCGCCCGGCGCCCATCACCGATCACAGGCGGCTCGGCTCGTGGCACGTGCCGGCGAGCGTGGTGGACGTCATGACCGGTCGTGCCGGTTTACGACGAGACGACCGCCTGGTCGCATCGCACCGAGAACCTCGCTGCTCGACCTCTGCGCTCCTGGAACGTCCTTCACCTCGATCGGGCATGACCTACCGGACCTGGAGCACCGCCCACAGGTGACCGGACACGCCGTCGGGCAGGCGGAGTGGTCGGTGGACCGGAATGGTCGCCATCCCCAGAGCCCGTGCCCTGAGCCGTGCCGCCTGCGTCGCGGCCCCTGCCAGCAAGACGTCCTGCCTGCTCTCCAGGGTCGTGAGCACGAGCAACGCCCCAGAACCGCTCGGCAATCCCAGAGCTCCCAACGACGCGTCATCCTTCACGGGAAGCAGTCGAACGCCCGCCCAATGGTTCGACACGGCCAGCGCGGGCAGGTCGATCCGACCATGCGCGGCAGGCATCTCGATCGCCTCGTAGTCGCCCACCTCGACCGCTGTCGGGGCCTGCCGGTCATCAGCGGTCAGCACCGCGAGCAGGTCGGGTCGGGCCACGTCGTGGGGGAACTCCACCTCGACGTGCCATCCGAAGGCCCGCAAGGCCGTGTGCACGTTGTGCAGCACCGCCCCGCAGGACAGCAGGCGGTCGAAGCCGAGGCGGTCGTGCAGCGAGTGGTGCGGCAGTTCGTACAGCGACACCACGTTGCCGTGCGGCTCGAGGACCCAGGGATGCCCCGTCCCGCACACCGGGGCACGACGGGCCGCCCTGACCACCAGTTCGACCTCGGTGGCTCCCCACTCCGGCACCGCAATCCTGGTCCTGCGCACGTGCACCACCTCCCCCACCACAGTGCCCAGCGCCGACCACGCCGGACAGGGCTCGAGGTCCCCACCACACGAGGGCCTTCGTCCTGCCCGTACCGCCGTTTCGCGAAAGAAGGCAACGGCTGCGTCGGTTCCGAGTTCGTCCGACCGCCCTTGCCGAAAGGGCGCAGTCGACCGAGGACGATCGGCGTGAGAACAGGGACCTTCGGCAGCGTCGTCGGCGACACGGGCGGCCCACTGTGGGGTAACCGCGAGATCGACCGATCTCCATCGAAGTCGTTCGGAGCTCCACCATGAGTGGTTATGTCATCGCCATCGTCGTCGCCGTGGCCCTATTGCTGCTGGGTCTGTCGGTGAAGGTCGTCAAGCAGTACGAGCAGGGCGTGCTGTTCCGGCTGGGCCGGGTGCGCGAGGTGCGGATGCCGGGCCTGCGCCTGATCATCCCGTTGGTCGACGTCCTGCACCGGGTGACGCTGCGGATCATCACCCTGCCGATCCAGTCGCAGGGCATCATCACCAAGGACAACGTCAGCGTCGACGTCTCGGCGGTCGCCTACTTCAAGGTGGTCGACGCGGTGAAGTCGGTCGTGGCGATCGAGAACGTCTACGCCGCCATCGACCAGATCGCCCAGACCACGCTGCGCAAGGTCGTCGGCCAGCACACCCTGGACCAGACCCTGTCCGAGACCGACCAGATCAACATCGACATCCGCAAGATCCTCGACATCACCACCGTCGAGTGGGGCGTCGAGGTGACCCTGGTGGAGTTGAAGGACATCCAGCTGCCGGAGACCATGAAGCGGGCGATGGCCAAGCAGGCCGAGGCCGAGCGGGAGAAGCGGGCGAAGATCATCAATGCCGAGGGCGAGTCGCTGGCCGCGGCGGCGCTGGGTGACGCGTCGGACACGATGATGGCCCACCCGTTGGCACTGCAACTGCGCAACCTGCAGACGCTGGCGGAACTCGGCGTGGACAAGAACACCACGGTCGTGTTCCCCGCGCCGCTGATGAGCACGATCGGCGAACTCGGCAACTTCCTGGCCCGTGAGGCGTCCGCTGTCTCCGCGATTCCCGCCCAGCCGGTGGTGCGGAAGGAGCCCGTGAACGGTGGGCCTGTCGCCTTGCCGCGATAGCCCTGGGTCGCCGCAAGACCGGGATGGGGCCCGGCGGTCTCCGATGCCGACCACGAGAGTGGTGAACGCGGCACCGGAGGCCTGGACCGAATGGCCCTGAAGGCATCAGAGCCTCCACAATGGACGACTTACCTTGCGAGATCCCATGTACGAACTTTCCTTGCCGGCGGACGTTCGACGATCGTCCTGCAGTCGTGCCATGCCCTTCGAGTCGAGCCTGGGATGACCGCGTCCGACGGGACGCAGACGGACGGCCCCGGCGCGCACGAGGGTGAAGCGCACCACGGTGGGCTGTCGAGCAGGATGAACTGGTTGCGCGCCGGTGTGATGGGCGCGAACGACGGGATCGTGTCGACCGCGGGTCTGGTGGTGGGCGTGGCCGGTGCCACCGCGGCCGGTGGACCGATCCTCACCGCGGGCATCGCGGGGGTCGTCGCGGGTGCCGTGTCGATGGCGCTGGGCGAGTACGTGTCGGTGAGCAGCCAACGCGACACCGAACGGGCCCTGTTGGCAAAGGAACGCGCCGAACTCGACCTGTACCCCGACGAGGAGCTGGACGAACTGGCCGCGCTGTACGTGGCGAAGGGCCTCAAGCACGCGACGGCCCGGCAGGTGGCCCAAGAGTTGACCGAGCACGACGCGTTCGCCGCGCACGCCGACGCCGAACTGGGCATCGACCCCCAAGCGCTCACCAACCCCCTGCACGCCGCAGGTGCCTCGGCGGTCGCGTTCACCATCGGATCCCTGCTCCCCCTGATCGCGATCCTGGTACCACCACCGGGCGCACGGGTCGCCGTCACGTTCGTCGTGGTGCTGCTCGCGCTGGCCGTGACCGGCGCGGTGAGCGCCCACCTCGGCACCGCGGGCAAACCAGCCGCGGTCACCCGCCTGGTCCTCGGCGGGGCACTCGCCATGCTCGTGACCTTCGGCATCGGCCACCTCGTCGGGGCCACCGTCCTCTGAACGGCGGTCCGACCCTCGTCAAGGAGTCCCGTGAACACCGTCAACGGCCTGCCCACCCACATCCTGCTGGTGCACGCGATCATCGTGCTGCTGCCCCTCTCGGCGCTGCTGCTCATGCTCTCGGCGCTGTGGCCGGTACTGCGGCGGCGCCTGGCGGGTCCGAATGCGATCCTGTCGCTCGTGGTCCTCGCGCTGGTTCCCGTCACGACCGACGCCGGGGAGTGGCTGGAGCACCGCGTCCAATTCTCCGCGCTGATCCGCACCCACACCGAACTCGGCGACACCGCGCTCTTCGTCGCCATCCCGGTGGCCCTGCTCGCGCTGGTGATCTGGTGGCGCGGTCGCGAATCCTCGACCATCCGAACGGAAGACACGCAAACCGGCGCGCCCGCGACACAACGCACGTTCCTCGCGCCCTCGTCGGCGGCGGTGGGCGCGGTGATCGCGGTGCTGTCGATCCTCGCCGCCGGCGCGGCGGTCTACGACATCTACCTGACCGGCGACTCCGGCGCCCAGGCCACCTGGCAAGGCGGGTTCAGCCAAACCCCGGTCCAGGGCGACCGGTAGAGAACAGGTGTTGCGGTCCGTCCACCGCTCGTGGCCCTGAGCGCGCCAAGCAGCAGACCACTGCTGCACGTGGTCACGCTGGTCGGAAGTGGCACACCACCGTCGGTCGGCCAGAGCACAACGACTCCTGTGCGGTGCGCCGGGAGACGCTCGACCGCGGGACCTCCGACAGCAGTCCCGGACCGGTGCCGTCCCTAGCCTCGGTGGTGGAGCACACCACGAGCACCGGGCACCTCCGGTGACGGTGGTCGACGGAGGAGAATTCCCGATGGACAACCTGGTCGCACCCCCTGTCGTCGTCGGCGTAGACGGTTCCGCCACCGCGCTGGACGCGGTCGTCTGGGCCGCGGACGACTGCGCACGCCACCACGTCCCCCTGCTCCTGGTGCACTGCTACTCCCTACCGACCCGCGGCTACCCGGACATGCTCGTCAACGCACAAGAGCTCCTCACGACGCTCCAGGACCTCGGGAAGCAGTGGCTCGACGAGGCCGCGGTCGCCGCGGTCGCCGCCGCGCCGGGCATCGCCGTACAGACGCGATCGGTGATGACAGCGGACATCCCCCAGCTCATCGACGAGTCCGCGCACGCCCGCATGGTGGTCGTCGGCTCGCGGGGTCTCGGGGGTTTCACCGGCATCCTGCTGGGCTCCACCGCCGCCGCGCTGGCGGCGCACGCGCACAGCCCCACCGTGGTCGTGCGCGGCACCACCACCGCCGACGGTCCCGTCGTGGTCGGCGTGGACGGCTCGCCCACCAGCGAGGCGGCGATCGGGTTCGCGTTCGAGGCCGCGTCGGTACGGGAAGCGCCGTTGACCGCGGTGCTGTCGTGGACCGACTCGCTGCTCGAAGGCAGGGTGCAGTCCACCCTGTTCGCCACGGCCGAGGGCGAGATCGTGCAGGAACAGGAACGGGTGCTCGCCGAACGGCTGGCCGGGTGGCAGGAGAAGTACCCGGACGTCCCGGTCGAGCGCCTCGTCGTGCGCGACCGCCCGGCCGCCGCGCTGCTGCGGATCGCCGAGCACGCACGGCTGCTGGTGGTGGGCAGTCGCGGCCACGGCGGGTTCACCGGCATGCTCCTCGGTTCCACCAGCCAGGCACTGGTCAACCACGCCCCGTGTCCCGTGGCCATCGTCAGGCCGGTGTGACACGTCGGCGAGTCCCCATGAGTGCCGCGCCACGCCGATCGCCGTCCAGACGTCCGTCCTGACTACCCTCGCGTGACGGGTCTGGCGGAGAGCCGGAGAAACGGACTTGGGGCGTTCGCCCGACGCGTGGACGGACGGCTTGCGGAACGTCCGGTCGCCGTCGGCGTGGGGCGGATACGGATGCTTCTCGTGCGAGCGGGCCTGTGCTGGTCGCCGATCTGGACGCGAGGCATCCGCGTTCCATCGGCGACTGCCGCTGTTCGGGCGATTGGCAGGGCTGACGCGGGTGCCCGTGCGCTGTTCGCCTTGTCGCTTGGCCATCAGCGCAATCCAGAGTGGGATTCTGACGTCGCAGCGGACCGGTCCCGGCTCACTCGGCTCGGGACCGGCGTGCGCAACAGCGACAGCGCATTCCCATGCACAATCCCCGATCGCATCAGGTGACCGGCATGGTTCTCCACGCAGCTCGACACGGACGCGGACAACCTTCGCCCTCGGAGGGCGAGCGTTCGCCGTCCAGCAGACCCGGCAGCCATCAAGGAAGACGCTGGATCAGCGTCCGGTAGCCGTGGAAAGCGAAGGCGTTGTGAGTCTCAGTGGTGTGCGGGGCGTCGTAGTCGCCGTCGGAGAATCCCCGCAGGCTCGCTCCAGGGTTTGGGAAATGGTCGGGTAGACGCCGAACGCGTCGTGCACGCCGATGATCCTCAACGGGCGGAGCACTACCCGCCCGCCGGCGACGACGAGGAACTCGACGCCGGCGGTCTTGGCGGATGCGGCGGCCCGTACCAGGACAGTCACGCCTGCGGAGCCGAAGTGGCGCACACCGGTGAGATCCACGACCAGGTCAGGACCCGAACAGCGGATCCACTCGTCCAGATGGGACTGGAGCAGCGGGCTCGTCGCCATGTCGACATCGCCACGCGCGGTGACCACGACGGTGTGCGGGTGGGTCGAGTCCACCATGACGCTCAGCAACCCTGGGGCAGGGGTTACCAACCGCCTGGGGATGTGGTGAATGCGCATGAGGGTGCCCTTCTCAAGGACTACGGCGACCGCGGGGTCCCGACGGACGGAAATGAATGACGCCTCTGTTCGGAGGTCGGCGGTCTCGTGGGGTGACACGACTACCGCCCGCTCCGGTCACGGCTGGGGTCTTCTTCTCACAAAAGGAAACGCGGTCTGCGGAATGGCCGACAACCTTCACTCGTGACGGTCCGCATCGGGACCCGCCACGACGAGCCGGGGCCGAGATCGGGTTCAGCGGTTCGCCGTGGCGAGCACGGTGCGGGCCCGGTCGGCGTGCGAGTCGGCGACGAGGACCTCGAACCGGCTTGGCACGGTGGCGCTCAGCGAGGTGAAGTCCCGGCGTCCCCTGGTGAGACCGTAGCCCGCCGCGCCGAACACCCCACCGAACAGCAGCCCCCACCCGATACCGAACCCTATTGCCACCAGGACCGTCGAGGTGGACAGGAAACTGAACACCAGACCGACGAACACGCCGAACCAGGCGCCGCTCGCCATGCCCGCGAGGATGGCTCGTGGCCACGTCAGCCGACCGGTCACCTGCTCTACCACTCGGAGGTCGCTACCGATGATCTGCGTGGTCCGCACCTCGAACTGGTGTCCGGCCAGGTACTCGACAACGCTCTGCGCCTCCCCGTAGGTGGCGAACGAACCCAATGAGACCTGCCCGCCCACCGTCTTCATCGAACTGCCTGCCACGTGGCCGGTTGCTGCGATGTCGGTCATGTCTACCTCTCGACGTGCTGGTTCGTCGGCACTTCGGGGCCGACCGCTGCCGGTACTCGCGACGGTATTCGCGGCTGCACGGCGGTGGACGGTTTCCCTTGTCGACACCACGATCGCGCCCATCGACCGCGACGGACAGGGGCGTAGCACCCCGCGCCCACGGGACCTTGTTCTCTCCCGTGCCGGTACCCGGAGGACAAGACTCGGCACCAGCGAGACGGGAGACCCGATGTCCGGCACTGTGATGCCCTCTTCCGGCTCTCGTCATCCGACGACCACCACCGGGTCGCACCGGTGACCGACGGCCCGCACCGTCGGGCTGTCGAACTGTGGTTTCGGCGCCGAGGACTGCCTTCCGTGGTCGAAAGTCGACCTGGGCAACTGCTGGTCCGGATCACCCCCGCGTTGTCGTTCCTGGTGCTGTGGCGACTGCTCTACGATCTGCTCCGGCTGCTGGACGGAGGCTCGGATCGCGAGTTCACCCACCGGATGGACGATGGTTGGTTCGCCGCCGGTTACGGCGTGGCGTTGGCGAGTCTGGTCCTGCTTCCCGCCACCGCGGCGTGGTCGGCCGCGATCTGGGTCCGCCACAGGACCCAGGACCGCAAGGGCACTGCCACAGCCGTGATCGCCTCCGGCCTGTACGTCGCCCTGTGGCCGGTCATCGACGGCGTCGGTGTCGTCCTGGCCCTCGGCGGCCTGGTCACCGTGCTCGTGCTGGTGGTCCTTGTCTACCTCGGCGTCGACTCCGTGGTGGGGTGGGCGCTCAGGACCGCCCTACGCCAGGTGCGGGCACTGGGGACGATGACCAGCAAAGCGCTGCCGCTGCTGTTGCTGTTCACCACTTTCGGGTTCTTCACCAACGAGGTCTGGCAGGTTGCCGGATCGCTGACGCGGCAACGGCTCTGGCTGGTGATCGGCCTGTTCGTCCTGGTGGGCCTGTTCTACATGTTCTCGGTGCTGTCCGACGAACTGCGGGCGCTGGGCTCACACCAGCGGGATCCGATCGAGCCGGACTGGTGGCGCACCACACCGTTCGACGCGCCCGCCGTCGGCTCCGAGCGGATAGCGCTGCGTCGCTCGGAGAAGGCGAACATGGTCGTCGTGCTGCTGCTGGCGCAACTGGTCCAGGTGCTGGTGTTCTCGTTGCTGATGTTCGCCTTCTTCGTCGCCTTCGGCCTGATATCGCTGCGACCGGAGGTCATGGCGTCGTGGATCGGCCACACCCCAGGGGTGGGTTCGCTGTTCGGCGTCGACCTGCCCGTACCCGACGAACTGCTCCAGGTGTCGTTGTTCCTGGCAGCGTTCTCCGGCATGTACTTCGTCACCACGACCGTCATCGACGCCCGCTACCGGGACGCGTTCCTGGACCCGCTGGTCGACCACCTCGCCGTCAGCCTGGCCGCACGTGAGGTCTACCTGCGCTCGACGCGATGACGGACACCCGAGTCCGACCGCCGCTGGCGGCGGTGTTGAGCGGGGCGCGCTCGACGGCACCGGGACCATCGGGGCCGTCCGGCGTTCGCACGAGGACGTTCTGCTCTGACGACCACCTCGACCCCCCGACACTGTGAAGACATGACGAAAACACTGCACAGGCCGGACAGCGAACTGAAAAGCGCGGTCGTCGACGAGCTGATGTGGACCCCGGAGGTGAACAGCGCCCACATCGGCGTGTCGGTCAACGACGGCGCGGTCACCCTGTCGGGCGAGGTCGACAGCTTCCCCGAGAAGCGGCTCGCGGGCAAGGTGGCCGAACGCGTGCACGGCGTGACCGCCATCGCCCAGGAGATCACCGTGAACAACACCTGGAACGCGGTCACCGACACCGACATCGCCCGCGGGGCGGGCGAAGCGGTAGAGCGCGCCGTCGACGTCCCGGACACGGTCAAGGTCTCCGTGCACAACCGGGTCGTCACCCTCACCGGCACCGTGCCGTGGCACTTCCAGCACGAGGCCGCCGAGCGCACGGTGCACCACATCAAGGGCGTTAAGGAAGTCGTCAACAACGTCCTGATCCGCCCGACCGCCTCGCCGGTCGACATCAGGGCGGGCATCACGGCCGCGCTCGTGCGCAACGCCCAGCTCGACGGCAGGAAGATCGGGGTCGAGACCGACGACGCGGGCGTCGTCACCCTGGAGGGCACCATCGGATCGTGGGCCGAACGCCGCCAGGCCAAGCACTCCGCCTGGGCCGCACCGGGCGTCACCGGCGTGGTCGACCACCTGCGCATCTCCTACTAGACCTCATCGCTGGACGGGGTCGCGCGACCCCGTCCGGTGGCGACGACGCGGATGGCGGCCCTGGTCTGCGAGGGCCGGCTCTACGCCTTGGTCGTCACGCTCACCGGTGGCGGCGAGGTGTTCTACGAAGCCGCCACAGTGCTCGCCGCGTTCGTGTTGCTTCGGGCACTGGTTCGAGATGCGCGCCAAAGCGGGGCCGGCGAAGCCATCCGGGCCCTGCTCGACCTGACCCTGCCGCACCCCCTCGTCCTACGCGACGGTCTGCAGGTCGAGGTCCCCACGGCCGATGTCGTCGTGGGCGACCTGCCGCTGGTCCGGCAGGGTGGGAAGAACGCCGTGGACGGTGTCGTCGAGGACGGCGCCAGCGAGATCGACGAGTCCCTGGTCACCGGTGAAAGCCTGCCGGTGCACAAACATCCCAGCAGCACGGTCATCGGCGCCACCATCAACCGCAACAGCACCCTCCGGATGCGCGCCACCAAACTGAACGCCGACACCACCCTCGCCCGGATCGTCCGCCTCGTGCAGCAGGCCCAGAACTCCAAGGCCCCCGGTCAACGCCTGGCCGACCGGGCCGCGTTCTGGCTGGTGCTCCTCGCATTGGTGGGCGGCGGGCTGACGCTGGCGGTGTGGCTGCTTGTCGGCAGCGCGTTCAGCGTAGCCATCCTGTTCGCTACCATCGTGGTCGTCGTGACCTGCCCGGACGCTTCGCATCACGGAAGTCCGCCCTCCGGAATACGAGCGACCCGCTGGTGAGCGGCCAGAGCCCCGTCGCACCGAGGACCTTCGACCCCGTGCCCACCGATGCGTTTAGCGGCCACAGGGAAAGGCCCTTGCACGGCAGGACCTTCGCCCGTGTCCGCGCTGCGCCGGGTGCCGGAGGGTGGCGGTCATGAGCACTCTGAGCACCGGATCGGTGGTGGTCGACATGTCGGCCACCGCGGACGCCGCGTGGTGGGCCGCGGACTACGCTCGTCTGCGCGGACTGCCGCTGCGGCTCGTCCACAACTCCCCCGACCTGCTGTCCGTGGTGGACCCGATCGGGTCCGTTCACCCCGGTGTGGAGGTGCACCAGGAGTTCACGACGGGACCGGTGGTGGACGTCCTGGTCGCCGAGTCCGAGACCGCGCACCTGGTGGTGGTCGGTCATCGACCGCGGAGCGCGTTCGCCGAGCTGGTCAAGGCGCCGACGGCGCTGGCGGTGAGTGTCCGTGCGTCGTGCCCTGTCGTGGCCGTTCCCGCGGGTGTCCGCTCCTTCGACGCCGATCACCCGGTGGTGGTCGGCGTCCACGACGGCGACGACGTCCCGGGCCTGCTGGAACTGGCATTCGCAGAGGCGGAGGCGCTCGACACCGGGGTCATCGTCGTCCGGTGCGCTCCCCGGTCGGACGACATCGCGTCCGACGTCATCCGCGACGCGATCTCCGAGGTGGCGAACGGGCATCCCGGCGTGCGGGTACGCACGGAGCTGATCGACGGCCCGCCCGCCAAGGGACTGGCGTGGCACGCGCACTTCGGCTCCGCGGTGGTCGTGGGCTCGCACGGCGGCCTCCGTTCAGTCGGTCGGACCCTGTTGCGCCACAGCACGATCCCGGTGCTGCTGGTCGGGTCGCACGTACTCGTCCCGCGCCCAGCGGTGCCCATCCTCGACGGCAACTAGGAGTCCGCCATGCGCGCGGAAGACATCATGTCCAGCCCGGCCGTCACGGTCCGTCCCGACACACCCGCCAAGGCAGCCACCGCTCTGCTCGCCGCCCACGGCTTCACCGCGCTCCCCGTGGTGGACCAGGAGGACCGGCTGCTCGGCGTCGTGACCGAGGCGGATCTGATGCGGGACCGGATCCTGCCGGATCCGAGGGCCCGCATCTGGCGCGATCGGGAACCCGTTGCGCACCCGCACTCCCCCGACACGGTCGAGCGGGTGATGAGCAGCCCGGCCACCGGGATGCCCCGGCACGCCGACGCGGCCGAGCTGGCGAAGGTGATGCTGCGCGAGGACATCCGCAGCATCCCGATCCTCGACGGGGAACGGGTCGCCGGCATCGTCACCCGCCGCGACCTGTTGCGGACCATCGCCCGCGACGACCTCGCGATCGTCACCGACGTGCGACACCAGTTGGCCGCCTACGCGGGCGGGGACCGGTGGACGGTGACCGTGGCCGACGGAGCGGTGCGGATCGTTGACGAGTTCGACGACGGCACGGACCGGCATGTCGCGACTGTGCTGGCGCAGGCCGTGCCGGGCGTTCAGTCGGTCAAGGTCATCACACGGGCCGACCAGTCGGTCTGAGGCACCACCGCACCGGTCCCGGTGGGCGGAAACGTCCGCACGGGGCCGGTTTTCGCGTGCTAGCCGGCAGCGACCAGGATGTCGGCAGGACTGTCGGCGTTGCCGCGTCCGGACGCGTGCGTCATCGCGTCGTGCCCGGCGGACCCGACCAGTCCCGGTGGCACGACCAGCAGGCTGATGCGCCGCTTGTCGGCCCCGGTCACGTGGACGACGTTGCCGTCCTGGACGTGGAAGCCCTCCAGCCGGACCACCTGGCCCTCGACCTCCACGCGGCGCGGAGTGTCGTCCCACGCCCCGATCGCGTACGCGACCCGTGACACGGCTCCGAGTCGGATCTCCAGCACCTCGGCCAGTTCCGGCAGTTCCGCGGCCAGGTCGCGGGTCCGCGGCCACCAGGCCCCGTCGACGTACCCGGTCGGCGCGGCCTTGGGCTTGAGCCGCAGTCGAAGCGGGTGCTTCGCGTCGACCGGGGGAAAGGTGAAGGTGTGGTCGTGCGTCATGGCGTTTGTCCCGTCCGCGGCCGTTCGACCGCCATGGGATGCGCCGAGGACGGCATCGGCTCGGACGCGCGACGCGCGAGATGCTCTCGGTGTGCTCACCGTACGCCGAACGCGCGCTCCCGGTGGGAACGCGCGTCGAGGCGAACGGGTGGTCAGAGCAGCCAACGGTTGGCGCGGACGAGCTTGAGGTCCGCCCACCGCCTGCCAAGGCCCCAGGTGTGGCCGGCGAGCGCGACCGCGAAGACGATCAGCGCGAGCGCGTAGACGACGTGGTAGTCGATCAGCGGGTTGGTGGAGGCGCTGGGTGCGCCGGCCGAGGTGTGCTGGGCCAGCGGCCATTCGGCGATCCACATCAGGGCCATCATCACGGTTCCGGCGATGGCCGAGATCCGCAGCGCGACACCGAGCAGCACGGCGATGCCGACTCCGGCGAGGCCGAGCATGAACAGCGCGTCCACCAGCGTCGATCCGGCCATGGCGCGCAGCAGCGATTGGAACGGGCCGACGTCGACGTGTCCGAGGAATCCCTTGGCGGGTGATCCGCCGTTGATCCAGGCGCCACCGGACTGGGTGGCGTAGCCGAAGCCGAACAGCTTGTCGAGGAACGCCCACAGGAACAGGGTGCCGACGGCGATCCGCAATGCGGCCAATGCCTTGCCGGTACTGGTCGAGGCCGGGGCAGGGGCCGGGATCTCGGTGGTGGGCTTCACTTGGTGCTTGAGGGACATGGCAGGGCCTCCTTGGCTCGTCACCAGTGTTGGTCGTCCCGCGGTGTTCGTGCCGGTGCCGAACGTCCCGAGCGCACCGGGAACTTCGGCGTCCGTCCTTCGTGAATGGTCAGTTCGAGCGGACTACGGCGACGGGGCACGGCGCGTGGTGCACGAGCGCCTGGCTGGTCGACCCCAGCAGCATCCCGGTGAACCCGCCCCGCCCGTGGCTGCCCACCACCAGCAGCCGCGCGTGCCGGGCGGCACTCACCAGGGCTCGGACCGGTCGGTCGCGCACGACCACGCGCTCCACCACGACGTCCGGGTACTTCTCCTGCCACCCGGCCATGCGCTCCGCCAGCAGCCGCTGCTGCTCAGCCTCGACCTGGGACCAGTCCATCGAGAACCGGGTGGCCTGGAAGGCGCTCTCGACCAGCACATCGGTCCATGACAGCACGGCGGTCAGCGGCGCGTCGCGCGTCGAGGCGGCTTCGAAGGCGAACGCGATGGCGGTCTCGCTCGCCGGGGAGCCGTCGACGCCGACGACCACCGGTCCGCTGTCGGTCGTCCGATTGCGGACGACCACGACCGGGCAGCGCGAGTGGGCGGTGAGGGCGGCGGCCGTGGAACCGACCAGCAGGCCGGTGAAGCCGCCGAGGCCGCGGGACCCCACCACGACGGTCCTGGCGTTCGCGCTCTCCTCGAGCAGCAGCGGGATCGCCTGACCGGAGAACAGCGACGTCTCCACCGCGATGCCGGGAGCCACCGTGCGGGCAGCGGCCTCCGCCTCCTGGAGCCACAGCCTGCCCTGTGCGGCGAACGCCGCGAGGACCTCGGTCGGGTTCACCATCATGTTCGGGTACCCGATGGCAGGCAGGAAGTAGGTGTGCACGAGCCGCAGCGGCACGTGGTGGCGAGCGCACTCGTCAGCGGCCCAGGCGACGGCGTCGAGCGCGGAGGGCGAGCCGTCGACACCGACGACGACGGGGGGTGCGACCGGGTTGCGGTCCATGGCGGTCTCCTCGGGGTGGGTGGTGCCTCCCACGCTAAGGAGGCCCTCTGCTCCGGTCTGCCGTCCCAGGTCATCCGATGCCGCGCCGGATGGCGCGCGGACCAGGGTCTTTGTTCTCTGTCCCCGATCACTCCGCACGAGCACCGTGGTCGACAAGGACGTACCGTGCGACCTGGGGAGGTGTACTGATGGTGACGAAAGTGTTCCTGGTCGACGACCACGAGATCGTCCGCCGCGGTATCGCGGACCTCCTGAGCGATGAGGACGACCTGCTGGTCGTCGGCGAGGCGGGATCGGTGACCGAGGCGCTCACGAGGGTGCCCGCGACCGGGCCGGACGTGGCCGTGCTCGACATCAGGCTGCTCGACGGCAACGGCATCGAGCTGTGCCGCGAACTGCGGTCGAGGCAACCGGAACTGCACTGCCTGATGCTGACGTCGTTCGCCGACGACGAGGCCCTGTTCGACGCGATCATGGCCGGGGCGTCCAGGTTCGTGCTCAAACAGATCCTGGGTAACGACTTGGTCCACGCCGTGCGTACCGTCGCGTCGGGACAGTCCCTGCTGGATGCGCGCACCACGTCCGCGCTGCTGAACCGGATCCGCCGCGAACGCGGCCAGGGCGACCCGGTGCGCACGCTGTCCGACCAGGAGCGCGCGGTGCTGGAGCTGATCGGCGACGGCCTGACCAACCGCGAGATCGCGGAACGGATGTCGCTGGCCGAGAAGACCGTCAAGAACTACGTGTTGCACCTGCTGGCCAAGCTCGGCATGCAGTGCCGGACGCAGGCCGCGGTGCTGTCCACGCAACTGCGCCGCCCGCCCACCGAGGACCAGTAGCCCTCAGCGCAATGGCACCCGCCAGGTCAACCGGGTGCCGCCCGCGGGCTCGGACGTCACCGCGAGGGACCCACCGATCCCGGTCGCGCGCTGCTCGAGGTTGCGCAGCCCGCTGCGCGCGACCTCGCCGGGCAGGCCGACGCCGTCGTCCACCACCGAGATGACCAGTTCGTCGGTGGCCTCCACCGTCACCACCAGCTCGGACGCGCGGGCGTGCCGCAACGCGTTGCTGACCGCCTCGCCCACCACGGCCATCGCGTGTTCGCCGATCTCCTCGGACACGGAGTTGTCCACGGTGCCGGACATCCGCACCGACGGGGACAGCGGGGCGTCCTGGCTCAACGTGGCGATCAGGTCCAGCAGTCTGCGCCGCAGTCCGACGCTCCCGTCTCCGGCGTCCTGCAGGTCGAAGATGGACGTGCGGATCTCCTGCACCGTCTGGTCGAGCTGCTCGACGGCCGCGCGCACCCTGGCCCTGATCTCGCCCTCGTCTTTCCTCCGCAGGGTTCCCTGCAGGCTCAGACCGGTGCTGAACAGGCGTTGGATGACGTGGTCGTGCAGGTCCCTGGCGATCCGGTCGCGGTCGGCGAGCACGTCGAGCAGCCGTTGGGAACGCTGCTTGTCGGCCAGTTCCAGAGCAAGCGCGGCCTGGTCGGCGAAGTAGGCGAGCACCGGCACCTGGTCGGCCTGGAACAGCGCCTCGCCCTTGCGCCGCGCGGCCAGTAGCACCCCGGTCACCGCCGCACCCACCCGCATCGGCACCGCGACGCCCGGTCCGAACACGTCGGAGACGTCGCCGAGGTGGCCTTCCAGGTCGTCGATCAGCTTCGGCGTGCCACTGCGCAGGACCTCTTGCACTGCGGAGTCGCCCACCGCGAGGTCGGCGCCGACGAGGTGCTCGACCGGCATGCCCGCCGCCGCCGTGACGTGGGGCGCGTGCTCGTCATCGCCCAGCACGATCAGCGCGCAGTCCGCACCGAGCAGTTCCAGGGTGCGCTGCGTGATGAGCTGGAGCGCGACCTCGCCGGAGGCGCCCCCGAGCAGCTCGGAGTTGATCTCCGCGGTGGCTTCCATCCACCGTTCGCGCATCCGGGACCGCTCGAACAGCCTGGCGTTCTCGATCGCCACGCCTGCGGCTGCGGCCAAGGCTTGGAGGACGACCTGGTCGTCGAGGGTGAATTCGGCGGCGTCCTTCTTCTCGGTCATGTAGAGGTTGCCGAACACTTCGTCGCGCACCCGGACGGGCACGCCGAGGAAGCTGTGCATCGGCGGGTGGTTGGCGGGGAAGCCGACCGAGGCGGAGTGCTGGGACAGGTCGAAGAGCCGGATGGCTCTGGGGTCCTCGATCAACAGCCCGAGCAGGCCTTTGCCCTCGGGCAGGTGGCCCATGTGCTCGCGGGTGTCGCCGTCGATGCCGACGTAGACGAACTCCGAGAGGTCGTCCCTGGTGCCGAGCACGCCCAGCGCACCGTACCGGGCGCCGACGAGGTCGACGGCGGCTTGGACGATCCGCTGGAGGGTGGAGTCGAGTTCGAGACCTGCGCCGACGGCGAGGACGGCGTCCAGCAGGCCTTGCACGTGGTCTCTGGTCCGGCCTATCTCGACGAGCCGTTCCTGGACCTCGTCGAGGAGTTCGGTGAGGCGCAGTCCGGCCAGGCCGCCCCTGACTGCTTCGCGGACGATCGGATCGGGCTTCTGCGGTGACATCGGCGCTCCCGCCCTAGGGGTCCACCCTCGCACGCCGGGCGCGGACCACGCGACTCTGATGGGCGGGAGCTGCGGCTGTCCTGTGGCGCCGCGCTGCTCAACCTCCAGCTGGCTCTGCGCGACAATGGGATCCGGCCGCTGGTCAGCCTGCTGCCCGGAGCGGACGCGCCAGAGGCTCTCGCGGTGATCCGGCTGGGCTCCACGCAGCCGCCCGACGCCGACGACCTCGCACTGCTGACGGCCGTGCCACTCCGGCGGACGAACCGGCGGCCGTTCGTCGACGCGCCGGTACCGGTCGCCCACCGCGCGTTGCTCGTGCGGGCGGCGGACGTGGAGCGCTCGTGGCTGCACGTGGTCAACGACCGCGCGGAGCGGGCGAAGCTGCAACAGCTCGTGCGCCGAGCCCAGCACGACCAAGCCGCCGATCCGGCCACGCTGGCCGAACTGCGCGTGGACCGGCAGCGCCCCGACGACGCGGGCGTCGCGATCGGGTCGGCCGGACCGCGTCCGGAGTCCCAGGACGAGTAGGTGCTGGGCGACTTCGCGCCCGAAGCGACGCACGAACGCCTGCCGGGCAAGGACTACGAGTCCGACCCGCTGGCGGTCGTGCTCTGCTCATTCTACGACGGCCCGCTGGTCGGACTAGGCAATGCAACGCGTGCTGCTGACCGCGACCACTCTGGGGCTGTCCGCGTCGTTCCTGTCCCAGCAGATCGAGGTGCCGCACGTGCGCGAGGAGCTGCGGCGGGCGCTCGGCGGCACCCTGGCACCGCAAACCCTGCTGCGCCTGGGTTTCGACTCCCCCGTTCCCGCGACGCCCCGCCGAGCGGCGTCCACACCTCGTAGGCGATCCACAGGTCCTCCCACGCGGTCGACCATGACGGTCCGCACGGCCGCGCCGACCGCGATGAGGCTGGCCATCGCCGTGCGCTGCGCGTTGCGCCGGGGATCGATGGCGATGCCGGGGAACCCAGAGCGTTCCGCCGCCCACCGCCGCACCAGGGCGGAGTGGTCGCCGACGCCACCAGTGAACGCGAGCACGGCGACTCCCTCGGCCGCGACGGCTATCGCGCCGATTCCGCCCGCTATCCGATATGCGGAGACCGCGATGTCCGGTTGCGCGTCCGGATTACTTTGTACCGCTTTGATTCGACCTCCCGTATGTCACCGGTGCCTGCCAGCGCCACCAGTCCAGGGGTGTCCACTCGCGCGATCCCGGCGGCGCGTCAAACGCAGTAGGCATGTGCAAGGTCGTGGAACCCGTAGCACCGGATGGCGTACGTGTCCCGCCACTCGTGATCACATCGGGGTTTCCCATCGGGTCGGAGCCCTCCCGGCCGCAAGGGCGCGGCAATGCGAGTAGCCGTCGTCCACGGGTGACCTTGCGTGCTGTCATCGATCAGGTCGGGTGGCATGACGTCGACATCACATCGATACATCATGTTATGACTTGAAGATTTCTTCAAGTCATAACATGATGAAATCTTCATACTCGAGCCGCACAGGGGGCATCGCGATGAACGAGTTCGCTAGCACCATGCACAGCCGGGTCGACTCCGCGCGGCAGACCGTGCGCTCAGCGCTGGCGAACCACGACCACGAACTCGCCGAACTGCACGAAGCGGATCTACGGAGCCTGGAACGCCTCGTCCGTGCCCCTGGGATCGACGTCGGCGATAAGCCGACGATCGCAGTGCCCCAGCTCGCCGCACACTGCCCCTCATGAGCGCGCGAGGCGGTGTGCGGTCCCTGCTGCCCGGCAAGCCGGAGCTGATGTCGCTGGCCCGGTCACCGCGCCACGACCTCGTGGCCGGTGTGACGGTCGCGATCGTCGCGCTGCCGCTGGCGCTGGGGTTCGGCATCGCCTCCGGCCTCGGCGCGGCGGCCGGCCTGGTGACGGCCGTCGTGGCCGGCGCGGTGGCGGCAGTCTTCGGCGGCTCCAGCCTCCAGGTGTCCGGGCCGACCGGGGCGATGACCGTCGTGCTGGCCCCGATCGTCGCCGTCCACGGCCCCGCAGGAGTGCTGACGGTCGGTCTGATGGCAGGCGTCCTGCTGATCGGACTGGCCGTGGCGCGCGCCGGCCGGTACATGCGCTACGTGCCCGTGCCCGTCGTGGAGGGGTTCACCCTCGGCATCGCCGGGGTGATCGCGTTGCAGCAGGTTCCCGCCGCGCTGGGTGTGCCCACGCCGCATGGGGAGCAGATCGTGCTCGTCGCGGCCAGGGCGGTGGCCGACTTCGGCGCGCACCCGAGCTGGCAGGCTGTTGTCCTCTCAGTCGGTGTGGCGCTGGTGATGCTGCTCGGTGGCCGGTGGCGGCCGAAGGTGCCGTTCTCGTTGATCGCGGTGGTGGTGGCGACGCTCGTCGTCTGGGCGACGAACCTGCCGGTGGCGCGCATCGGGGCCCTGCCCTCGACCCTGCCCGTGCCCTCGCTCGGCTTCCTCGACCCAAGCACGCTGACCGCGCTGGTGCCGTCAGCGGTGGCGGTGGCGGCGCTGGCCGCCCTGGAAAGCCTGCTGTCCGCGACGGTGGCGGACGCGATGAGCGTCGACGAGCACCACGACCCGGACAAGGAGCTGTTCGGCCAGGGCTTGGCGAACCTCGTCACCCCGCTGTTCGGCGGGGTGCCCGCCACGGCGGCGATCGCCCGCACGGCGGTCAACGTCCGGGCGGGTGCGCGCTCGCGGTTGGCCGCGCTCAGCCACGCCCTCGTGCTGGCGGTCATCGTGTTCACCGCCGCGCCGCTCGTGGGCGCGATCCCGATCGCGGCGCTGGCCGGGGTCCTGCTGGCCACCGCGATCCGCATGGTCGAGGTCGGCGCGGTGCTCGCGCTGCTCCGTTCCACCCGGTCCGACGCGCTCGTCCTGGTGCTCACCGCCGTCACCACGCTCGCGCTGGACCTGGTCACCGCCGTCATCGTCGGCTTGGTCGTCGCGGGCGGTCTGGCGCTGCGCACGATCGCCGGGACCGCGCGGCTGGAGCAGATCGTCCTCGACCACAGCCGGCACGCCGGGGAGGAGCAGGCGCTGCTGGCCGAGCACATCGTCGCCTACCGCCTCGACGGGCCGTTGTTCTTCGCCGCCGCGCACCGGTTCCTCCTGGAACTCACCGAGGTCGCCGACGTCAAGGTCGTCATCCTGCGGATGTCCCGCGTCTCCACCATCGACGCCACCGGCGCGCTGGTCCTGCGCGACGTCATCGGACGACTGGAGCACCGCGGCATCGCCGTGCTCGTGTCCGGCGTCAAACCGGGCCACGAACGTGTGCTCGACGCACTCGGCCCGGCCACCCGTCTGCGCGACCTCGGCCGGGTGTTCGCCTCCACACCCGAGGCGATCGAGCACGCCCGCGCCCTGCTGCACCAGTAGGACGGAGTGCGACGATTGTTAGAGTCCGATCACCAGGCGCAAAGGCAGGAGGTGGCACGTGACGACGACGGCCGCTCCCGCCCTCCGCGGCACCGAAGGAAACCGATGAGCAGGCCCCTTTACCAGCTGAAGGCCGAGTTCTTCAAAACCCTCGGCCACCCGGCGCGCATCAGGGTGCTGGAACTGCTCAGCACGCGCGAGTACGCCGTCGCCGAACTGCTGACCGAGCTGGACATCGAACCGTCGAACCTGTCCCAGCAGTTGGCGGTGCTCCGGCGCGCGGGGCTGGTCGTCACCCGCAAGGAAGGTTCGACCGTCCACTACTCGCTGACCAATCCCCAGGTCGCCGAGCTGCTCGCGGTGGCACGGACGATCCTCACCAGCGTCCTCTCAGGACAGATCGAGCTGCTGGAGGATCTTCACGATCCCGATTCACCCGCGCTCGCGAGGGGACCCGTCGCAGGCTAGCGGTGAGATCGAGGGCGTGGCCCTGACAGTCGGTGCGCCCACGGACGGCCGCCGCTGGCGACCGTCCCGGCTCCTGTCAGGACGGGATAGATCTCCCGAGCGGCTTCCCTGGGTCAGGGTGGTGGTTGCGCCGACCAGGGTTCCGTCCTTTCGGCGCCCTAGGTGTCGACCACAGCGGCGTTCACGTTCGAACCGAAACCGCCAGGGCTCCTTCGCCATGGTGTAAGGGAGACCGCTTCCCATGGCTCACGACCCGACGGGGCAGGGCGTTCCCAGCGACTGCACGGGGGACTTCGGCCTCAACGGTCGGGCCCTTGGACTCTCCGCAGCGACACGTGGCGGCGCAACGGTAGGTGGTGTCCGACACCGATCATTGCACCCGAACAGGAAGTGACCCCGCCATGCGGCACCAGGGACCCGATGACGACACCGTCCGCTCCGTGATCGCGTTGGCGGGTCGTGCACCTTCGATCCACAACTCGCAGCCGTGGCGCTGGGTCGCCGGTGACAACTCGCTGCACCTGTTCGCCGACCGGAGCCGCCACCTGCCCGCCACCGACCCGGACGGCCGCGACCTCCTCATGAGCTGCGGCGCGGCTCTGCACCACCTGAGGGTCGGGTTCGCCGCCGCCGGGTGGGACACGATCGTGCACCGCCTCCCCAACCCTGCCCTGCCGGACCACCTCGCGGCCGTGGAGTTCACGTCGGGGAACCCCACCGCCGAGGACATCGCACTCTCGACGGCCATCGCCCACCGCCGCACGGATCGCAGGCGGTTCACCTCGTGGCCGGTGCCCGAGGGCCTGCTCGACATGGTCGCCGAGCGAGCGGTCGGGCAGGGCGCGCTCGCCGCCGCCGCCACGAATCCGGACGACCGGTTCCGGCTGACGTCGGCGATCGCCGACGCCGCACGGCAGCAGGACGCCAACCCCGAGTACCGGAGTGAACTCGCCGCGTGGGCGGGCCGGGGCTCCGCCGCCGAGGACGGGGTCCCCGCCACGAGCACCCCGCGAACGACCGTGCCGCACGGGGACACCACGATGCGCGCGTTCCCCGACGGCGTGCTCACCCAGGTCCGAGAGGGATGGGAGGACGACGCCGGCGAACTGATCGTGCTGGCGACGACGGCGGACGACCGCGTGTCACGACTGCAAGCAGGGGAAGCGATGAGCGCGGTGCTGTTGGCCGCCACGGACCTCGGTCTCGCGACCTGCCCGCTCAGCCAGCCCCTGGAGGTCAGGGGCATCAGGGAGCTCCTGGGCGCCACGGTGCTCGGCGGTGTCGCGTTCCCCCAGATGGTGCTCAGGATCGGCTGGGCTCCCACGGACCAAGGGCAGGTGCCGGCGACTTCACGCCGAGCCGTCGACGACGTTCTGGCCAGCCCTGCCGACAGCGGCGATGGTCAGGGGAGCCCGTGGACCGGCTGAGCCCGCTGGACGCGGCTTTCCTCGATGTCGAGGACGGCGATCCGCACGCGTCCCTGGCCATGGCGTCCATCGCGGTGGTGGAGGGCCCGCCGCCCGACCACGCCCATTTCACCGCGGTGATCGCCGCGCGCCTACGGCCCGTACGGCGAACAAGGCAGAAGGTCCGCCGGTTGCCTTGGGACCTGGGCCTGCCGCTGTGGGTCAACGATCCGGACTTCGACCTCGGTTATCACCTTCGCCGTACCGCCTTGCCCGCGCCGGGTGGTGAGGTCGAGTTGACCGACCTGATCGGCCGGATCATGGATGAGCGCCTCGACCGCGACCGGCCACTCTGGGAGTGCTGGGTGGTGGAAGGTCTCGCCGACGGCCGCTGGGCCATGCTCTTCAAGGTCCACCACTGCCTGGTCGACGGCGTCGGTGGAACCGCTCTCTACAGCGCGGTCTTCACCGACGAGCCAGTATCCGCACAGGACGTTCCGCCACAGGAGCAATCGCCCAGCATGCTGCGGCTCCTCCTCGGCGCGGTCGGCGATCTGGCCACCAGCCCGCTCCGACAGGCGCAACTCGTGCTGCGTTTTTCTTTCCTGGTGGCGGGCCACGCCACCGGTGCCGTCAAGGGGCTGGCCGCGCTGGCCGGTGTGATCACGCCCGCGGGCCCGTCGTCCCTGTCGGGCCCGCTCGGCAAACCACGCCGCTACCGCGTCGCCAGGGCGTCGCTGACCGACATCGCGCGAGTCGGGAAGTCGTTCGGCGTCACCGTGAACGACGTCGTCCTCGCCGCCATCACCATCGGTTTCCGCGCTCTTCTCCTCGACCGCGGTGAACTTCCCGCCGCGGACACCGTCCGGACGATGGTGCCGGTCTCCGTCCGCGCGCACGAACGGTCGACCAGCGTGGACAACCGGCTGTCGGTGCTGATGCCGTTCCTACCGGTCGACCTCGTCGACCCGCTGGAGGTGCTGACCGCCGTGCACGAACGAATGGCGGCGCTGAAGGAGAGCGGGGCGAGCGAAGCCGGGCAAGCGGTGGTGGCGTTGGCGGAACAGGAACCCTTCGCCCCGCTGTCCTGGGGAATCAGGTTCGCCGCCGGGCTGCCGCAACGCACGGTCGTCACCGTCACCACGAACGTTCCGGGCCCGCGCGACGTCGTCCACCTGTTCGGCAAGCGGGTCGTAGAGATCCTTCCGTTCGTACCAATCGCCGCCCGGCTGCGGACCGGCGTCGCCGCGATGACCTACCGCGACCGGTTGGCGATCGGCATCACCGCCGACTACGACAGCACCCCCGACATCGACCTGCTGGCGAAGACCATCGAGCAAGCCTTGGCGGGCCTCGTGGCCCTTCAGCGTTTCGAAGAATCCGACGGAAGATAGTCATGACGAGCACGACAGCTCCGCGCGCGTACCTGGTGGGATCGGGCATCGCGTCGCTTTCGGCCGCGGTGTTGCTCATCCGCGACGGGCACTTCGCCGGGGAGGACATCCACATCCTCGAGGAACTGCCGATGCCCGGAGGTTCACTGGACGGCTGCGGTGACCCCGACACAGGATACGTCACCCGAGGTGGGCGGATGCTCGAGGACGAGGCCTACCTCTGCTTGTGGAAACTGCTGGAGGACATCCCCACGCTCGACGACCCGGAGATGTCGGTCCGGAAGGAGGTCCTGCGGTTCAACGCCGCATTCCCGACTAACACCAAAGCCCGGGTCATCGGCGCGAACCACACCATTCTCGACTCTTCCGACCTGGGCTTCGACCTCCGGGACCGGTTGGAGGTAGCCAGGTTGTTGGCGATGCCAGAGCACGTGATCGGCGCTCGGCGGATCGAGGACCTGTTCTCGGCCCACTTCTTCGGCACGAACTTCTGGTTCCTCTGGCGCACCACGTTCGCGTTCCAGAACTGGCACAGTGCTATCGAGCTCAAGCGCTACTTCCTCCAATTCCTCCAGGAGTTCCCCCGGATCCACACCCTGTCCGGGGTGCGCCGGACCCGGCTGAACCAGTACGACTCCATCGTGCGGCCGATCCTGGCGTAGTTGACCGCACGGGGTGTCGTCGTCGACCACGGCGTGCGCGTCACCGATCTCGATTTCGCCGCCACCGCGGAAGGCGGGCGGTGAGTCGTAAGGATCCGCTTCCTCCGCGGAGGAAGCGCTGACAGCTTAGCTTTTTGTTTAACCATTGATGTCCGTTTTTGGGGTCTTGCCGGGGGCATGGAGTGGGGCTCGGCGGGCGTTTCGTGATCCTGCTGGACGCCCAGGACCGGGTCGGGAGAATTTCGGCGCGCCGGCGGGCAAGGCTGCCGCCGGTCGAACTCGACGAAATCCCCGTCGGACCCTGGCCGGGGACAACCTGTCAGGTGTGACCGCCTTCCGCTCCCAGGGACGCCGTAGGTCCTCCACGAGAGGACGAGCCAGCCGAAGTTGGGTGTAGGCAACGATCACCAGCCAGGTCCATCGATCCGCCGCCTCGGGAGTCCGGATACGGGGCGTGGTCCAGCCCAGGGTTTGCTTGAAGAACCGAAAAGTGTGCTCCAGATCGAACCGACGCAGGAACGCCTGCCACAGGCGGTCCACCTGTGCGGCGGTGGTCGCGGTGGCGGAATGCCACAGCCACAACGGTTTCGGTGTTCCCGTTCCGGGCAGCCGCTCGACTTGGAGTCGGATCACGGTGCCCTCGATGATCGGGAGCGGGCCATGGTGGCCTGTCCAGGCGCCGGTGCGGGTCAGCGTGGGATGCAACCGATCCCACGAGCGGGCGTGCGCGGCTCCGTAGCGGGCGGTGTCGGTCGTCGTGGTGTGCGTGGGGGTCGACCAGGTCGCCGGATCGGCGAACGCGAACCGGGTTCCGTGCCGGGCACTGCGGCCACGGGTGCCGGGTCGCCGTGGTGGTACGGGGAAAGCCAGCACCCGATCCGAGCGCATCCGTACCAGCACGTGGACCGGGAGATCGGCCAGCAGGAACGCCAGGCGGGGGCCGTCGTAGCCGCTGTCGCCGATGATCCAGATCTCGGGATCGCCCTCGCGCCAGTGTCCGGCGGTGATCAGCGCGTCCACCACGGTGCGCAGTTGGGTGGCGGCCAGGTCCGTGTGGTCATCGCTCGGGCGTACCCGGAGGACGTCGAGCATCGCCGTCCAGGAGGTGCGGCCGGGTTCCAGGGCGGCCACGAAGGAGTAGGGCCAGCCGGGGATCATCTGGGCTTGGCCTTTGCCGCGTGCGTAGGTGTGGCAGAACAGCCTGTCGGGGCTGGTGTTCGCATCGGGACGTAGCCAGTGGCTGACGTCGATCCCCAGCATGATCCGACCATCGTGACCACGCGGAATCTGTTGGCGGGCTATGACATTACGGAATCGACCGATGTCGATCCGGCCCTGGTTCAGACCGTCGTACAGGCTGCCGTGGCCACGACGGTGCTCGGTGGCCAGCGACAGTTCGACCAGCGATGTGACCGGCCCGTCAGCGCACAGTGCACTGTCGGTCAGTTCGAACAACGCGTCCGCTCGCGCGGTCAGGCACTGGTGGAAGGCGTGGCGGAACTGGGAGAGGTCCCTCAGCGCGGCGGCCGTGCCGGGGTGGTGCATACTGATCATCGAAGCCCTTGGTTGTGATCTTCCTTCTGTCGCAAGAAGAATGATCAACCAAGGGCTTCATCCATGATCAACCGGGTGTCCCATCGGGCTCCGAGACCTTAAAACTCAAGCTTAGACCGCATCTCGTTTGGGGTTGTTGTCAGGTAGGCGATATCGTTGATCAACGATGAGCGATGTGGAGAAGTGGTGTCCGGAGCCGTTGTGGCTGTTGGCGCAGCCGTTGCTGCCTGACGCGCCGCAACGCCACCAGTGCGGAGGTCGGCGGCGTCTGGACGACCGTATGGTGCTGGCGGCGATCTTGTACGTGTTGCAGACCGGATGTGCCTGGTCAGCGCTGCCCTCGTCGTTCGGGGTCAGCTGCCCGACGGCGCATCGCCGGTTCACCGAGTGGGTCGAGGCGGACGTTTTCGCCCGGCTGCATCAGGTGATGCTGGATCTGCTTGGCGTTGTCGGGTCGATCGACTGGTCACGTGCGTCGGTGGACAGCATGCACGTCCGTGCGGTCAAAAGGGGGATCTGACCGGCCCCAGTCCGGTCGACCGGGGCAAACCCGGCTCCAAGATCCATGCGATCAGCGACCGCGGAGGCCTCCCGCTGGCGGTGGGCGTCTCCGCTGCCAACCGCAACGACCACCTGGAACTGGAGACGATCGTCGATGCCGTGATCCCGGTCAAGGGGCCCGCCGGCAGGCCTCGTCGCCGGCCACGCAAGCTGCACGCGGACAAGGGCTACGACTACCCAGCCTGCCGGAAAGCACTACGCCGACGGGGCATCATCGCCAGGATCGCACGCCGGGGCATCGAGTCACCCAAACGGCTCGGACGCCACCGGTACGTCATCGAACGGACCTTGGAATGGGTTTCCCGGTTCCGCCGGTTGGCGCGCCGGTATGAACGCAAGGCCGCCCACTTCACGGCATTCGCCCAGCTGGCTTGTGCGGTCATCTGCTACCGCCGAGCCGTCAAGCTGGACCTGCTGACCCACTACAACCCCAAATGAGATGTGGTCTTAGTACGACAACGACAGGTTGTGATGTCGCTTCTTGTGGTGGCTGATCCGGGCACGGGCCTGGCTTGTTCGCCGCCAGGTAGACCAGTGCAGGACGTGGTCGACGGTGTGGGTGACGCGGTGGACGATCCGATTCCACAGTCGGCGGATCTCGTTGACCGACAACGGGATCAGCGATTGCTCGGCACCGGATGTGGAGCCCCTTTTTTGGTGATCTCACGGGTGATCACCAGGAAGGACAGAGCGGTCATGGACAGTGTGATGTGCCGGTACCACGCCTGGTAGCCGCGGACCTGGTAATGGTCCAGGCCGGTCTCGTTCTTCGCGGTCTGGAAGCACTCCTCGATCGCCCACCGCGCGCCCGCCACCCCCACCAACCGCTCCAGCGTCGTACCCGCAGGACCGAAGCACACGTAGTAGGCGATATCGGACGGGTCGGCCACACTCCGCCTGGCCAACAGCCAATGACCCCACTCCCTCCTGCGCAACGGCCGGATGTCGAGCAACGCCCAGTCCGACACCCGCGGCCCCTTCACACCATCGCCGGCACTGAGCCTCTCCCACGCCGTATCGGGAAGCTCGGAGAGCAAGCGGTCGACCCGGACCTTCCGCAGGTCCATCGTCACCACCATCGCGTTCTTCGGCACCGACACCACGTGCGCGACATCGACGGACTCCAGCCACAGCCGGAACTTCGTGTCCTGCCCGTAGAGCTCGTCCGCGGTCACCCACCCGAACGGCACCCCGGCCTCCACAGCCCGTTCGATCATGTCCCGGGCGAGGACCTGCTTGGTCGCGAACCCCACCTCATCACCGATCCCCGCCGCACGACACCGATCCCGATCCCCGGTCCAGTCCTTCGGCAGGTACAACTCACGATCGATCAACGCCCGTCCCCGCGACGACGCATAAGCCAGGAACACACCGATCTGGGAATTCTCGATCCGCCCCGCCGTCCCCGAATACTGACGACCCACCCCGGCGGACTTGACGCCCTTCTTCAGGAACCCGGTCTCATCGACGATCAGCACACCGTCCTGGGCGTCACCGATCGCCTCGACCACCGCGGCCCGGACGTCATCACGCACACCATCGGTGTCCCAGGCGTAGAAGTTCAGCAGCCGCTGCATGCCCTCCGGGCCCGCATCACCCACGGCCTCGGCCAACGTCCAACCGTTTTTCCGCTCCACCTCGCTGAGCAGACCCCTGACATACCAACGCATCCGACGCCGGGACTCCACCCGAGGAAACCGACCCGCGAACCGACCCAGGAACGCCTCGAACCCCGCCGACCACTCCGACACCAACTCCATCGACACCTAAGATCAACTACCAGAAGACGACCTCAGATCACAACCTGTCGTTGTCGTATTAGACCACATCTCATTTGGGGTTATTGTGAGTAAGCAGGTCCAGCTTGATGGCTCAGCGGTAGCAGATCACCGCGCAGGCCAGCTGGGCGAATGCCAGGAAGTGGGCGGCCTTGCGTTCGTAGCGGCGTGCCAGCCGTCGGAACCGAGAAACCCACTCCAGGGTCCGTTCGATGACGTAGCGGTGGCGGCCCAGCTTCTTGGACGACTCGATGCCCCGGCGGGTGATCCGGGCAATGATTCCCCGCCGCCGCAACGCCTTGCGGCAGGACAGGTAGTCATAGCCCTTGTCACCGTGCAGCTTGCGCGGACGGTGACGAGGCCTGCCGACAGGCCCCTTGACCGGGACCACACCGTCGACGACGGCCTCCAGTTCCAGGTGGTCGTTGCGGTTGGCCGCGGACACACCCACGGCCAGCGGGAGACCGCCGCGGTCGCTCATGGCGTGGATCTTGCTGCCGGGTTTGCCCCGGTCGACCGGGCTGGGGCCGGTCAGATCCCCCCTTTGACCGCCCTGACCTGCATACCGTCCACCGACGCACGCGACCAGTCGATCGCCCCGGCCGAGCCGAGCAGATCCAGCATCACCTGGTGCAGCCGGGCGAACACGTCCGCCTCGACCCACTCAGTGAACCGGCGATGCGCGGTCGGGGTGCTGACCCCGAACGACGCCGGTAGCGCCGACCAGGCACATCCGGTCCGCAGCACGTACAGGATGGCCGCCAGCACCACACGATCGTCCAGACGCCGCCGACCTCCGCACTGGTGGCGTAGCGGCGCATCGGGCAGCAACGGCTGTGCCAACTGCCACAACGGCTCTGGGCACCACTTCTCTACATCGTTCATCGTTGATCAACGATATCGCCTACCTCGCAACACGCCCAAACGAGATACGGTCTAATACGACAACGACAGGTTGTGATCTGAGGTCGTCTTCTGGTAGTTGATCTTAGGTGTCGATGGAGTTGGTGTCGGAGTGGTCGGCGGGGTTCGAGGCGTTCCTGGGTCGGTTCGCGGGTCGGTTTCCTCGGGTGGAGTCCCGGCGTCGGATGCGTTGGTATGTCAGGGGTCTGCTCAGCGAGGTGGAGCGGAAAAACGGTTGGACGTTGGCCGAGGCCGTGGGTGATGCGGGCCCGGAGGGCATGCAGCGGCTGCTGAACTTCTACGCCTGGGACACCGATGGTGTGCGTGATGACGTCCGGGCCGCGGTGGTCGAGGCGATCGGTGACGCCCAGGACGGTGTGCTGATCGTCGATGAGACCGGGTTCCTGAAGAAGGGCGTCAAGTCCGCCGGGGTGGGTCGTCAGTATTCGGGGACGGCGGGGCGGATCGAGAATTCCCAGATCGGTGTGTTCCTGGCTTATGCGTCGTCGCGGGGACGGGCGTTGATCGATCGTGAGTTGTACCTGCCGAAGGACTGGACCGGGGATCGGGATCGGTGTCGTGCGGCGGGGATCGGTGATGAGGTGGGGTTCGCGACCAAGCAGGTCCTCGCCCGGGACATGATCGAACGGGCTGTGGAGGCCGGGGTGCCGTTCGGGTGGGTGACCGCGGACGAGCTCTACGGGCAGGACACGAAGTTCCGGCTGTGGCTGGAGTCCGTCGATGTCGCGCACGTGGTGTCGGTGCCGAAGAACGCGATGGTGGTGACGATGGACCTGCGGAAGGTCCGGGTCGACCGCTTGCTCTCCGAGCTTCCCGATACGGCGTGGGAGAGGCTCAGTGCCGGCGATGGTGTGAAGGGGCCGCGGGTGTCGGACTGGGCGTTGCTCGACATCCGGCCGTTGCGCAGGAGGGAGTGGGGTCATTGGCTGTTGGCCAGGCGGAGTGTGGCCGACCCGTCCGATATCGCCTACTACGTGTGCTTCGGTCCTGCGGGTACGACGCTGGAGCGGTTGGTGGGGGTGGCGGGCGCGCGGTGGGCGATCGAGGAGTGCTTCCAGACCGCGAAGAACGAGACCGGCCTGGACCATTACCAGGTCCGCGGCTACCAGGCGTGGTACCGGCACATCACACTGTCCATGACCGCTCTGTCCTTCCTGGTGATCACCCGTGAGATCACCAAAAAAGGGGCTCCACATCCGGTGCCGAGCAATCGCTGATCCCGTTGTCGGTCAACGAGATCCGCCGACTGTGGAATCGGATCGTCCACCGCGTCACCCACACCGTCGACCACGTCCTGCACTGGTCTACCTGGCGGCGAACAAGTCAGGCCCGTGCCCGGATCAGCCACCACAAGAAGCGACATCACAACCTGTCGTTGTCGTACTAAGACCCTGGGACCGAAGACGGCGACACCGCCCTGCGGGCGAGCCACTTCGCCAGTTCCACCAGCACGAATGTGAGCAGGGCCAGGACCGCGACGAATCCCCAGGCACCCCAGCCGATGGGTGCGGTGTGGAACAGGGTGTTCATCACGGGCAGGTAGGTGAGCAGCAGTTGCAGCACCACCGTCGCGCCGATGCCCGCAAGCAGCCACGGGTTGGCCAGCAAGCCCACCCCGGACCGGAAGTTCTCCAGTGACCGGCAGTTGAGCAGGTAGGCGATCTGGGCGGCGACGAACGCGTTCACCGCGACCGTGCGGGCTTGGTCAAGCGACGCGCCGGAGGCGAGTTGCCAGTGGAACGCGGCGAACGACCCGACGAGCAGGATGGCCGACACGAACAGGATCCGGCGCACGACCTGGGCGGTCATCAACGGCAACGACGGCGGCAGCGGTGGTCGACGCATGACGTCCGGTTCACGGGGTTCGAACGCGAGGGTCAGGCCGAGGGCGACCGCGGTGGTCATGTTGATCCACAGGATCTGCACCGGCAGGATCGGCAGCGCCGTGCCGAGCAGCACCGCGGCCAGGATCACCAGGCCTTCGGCCATGTTGGTCGGCAGCGTCCAGATGATGAACTTGCGCAGGTTGTCGAAGACCGCGCGCCCCTCCTCGACCGCTGCTCGGATCGAGGAGAAGTTGTCGTCGGCCAGCACCATGTCGGCGGCCTGCTTCGCCACCTCCGTGCCACCGCGTCCCATGGCCACGCCGATGTCGGCGCGACGGAGGGCGGGCGCGTCGTTGACGCCGTCGCCGGTCATCGCCACGACATGCCCCTGGGCCTGGAACTCCTTGACCAGCCTCAGCTTCTCCTCCGGCGTGACCCTGGCGTAGACGGCGTCGGCGGGGATGTCGAAGTGCCCGGCGATGGCGCGGGCGGTGGCCGGGTGGTCGCCGGTGATCATGCGCACCTCGATGCCCGCCGCCCGGCACTCCCGCACGGCTTCGATCGCCTCCGGACGCGGCGGATCGTGCATCGCCTGCAAACCCAGGAGGACCACGTTGCCCCGCAAGGCTTCCTCGGTCAGCTCCGCCCCTTCCGGCAGCCGGGCGGTGGCGGTGGCGAGGACCCGGAGGCCGCCGTCGGCGAGGTCTTCCGCGCCGGTGTGGTCGGTCGTGCCCGCGAGGTCGAGAATCCTTTCGACCGCGCCCTTGAGGTACACCAACCCTCCGGGGTGCAGGGTCGCCATGTATTGGCGGTCGGAGCTGAACGGCAGGACGTCGAGCCGGGGCGGCACGTCGTCGGGTCCGAGCCCTGCTTTGCGCGCGGACACCACGAGCGCGGCCTCGGTGGGATCGCCCACGGCGGTCCACTTCTCGTCCTCGTGGACGATCCGGGCATCATTGCAGGCCAGTCCGGCGAGCAGGCATTCCCGCGCTGCGGCGTCCACGGACGGCGTCACCTCGCCGTCGGGGTCGTACCCGATGCCGGTCAGGTCGTGACGGACTCCGCCCGCCACGACAACTCGGACGGTCATCGCGTTGGCGGTGAGCGTGCCGGTCTTGTCGGTGCAGATCATCGTGGTGCTGCCGAGGGTCTCCACGGCGGGCAGCCGCCGGACGATCGCCTGCCTGCGCGCCATCCTGGCCACGCCGATCGCGAGCGTGACCGTGACGGCGGCCGGGAGTCCTTCGGGGATGGCGCCGACCGCGAGCGCGACGGCCGCGGTCACCATCGACCCGAGCGGTTGCCCGCGCACCAGGCCGACGGCCACGCTGAGCGCGGCCAGCCCGAGGATGACGAAGGTCAAGAGCTTGCTGAACCGGTCGAGCTTGCGGGTCAGCGGGGTCGCCACCGTCGCCGTGTCGCCGACGAGCTGGTGCACGTGCCCGATCTCGGTGTCCGCACCGGTCGCGACCACGAACCCACGACCACTGCCCGCGGTCACCAGGGTGCCGGAAAAGGCCATGTTGACCCGGTCGGCGAGCACGGTGTCCGGCGGCAGTTTCGCCGGGTCCTTGCCGACGGGTGCGGACTCCCCGGTCAGCGCCGACTCGTCCACGTCCAGTTCCCCGGTGCGCGTCAGCCGCAGGTCGGCCGGAACCTTGTCCCCCGCTTCCAGCGCGACGAGGTCGCCGGGTACGAGGTCGTCGGAGGACACCCGTGAGGCGACGCCGTCGCGCAGCACGGTCGCCTCGGTGCGGACCATCGCGGCCAGCGCGTCCAGCGCCCGCTCGGCCTTGGCCTCCTGGAGGAACCCGATGACCGCGTTGACCACGACGACGGCGAACACGACCGAGGCGTCGACGGTTTCGCCGAGCAGCGCGGTCAGGGTGGCAGCGGCGAGCAGCACGTAGATCAGCGGGTGGTTCAGCTGCGACAACAGCTGAACCACCCAGCCCCGTTGGCGCTGCGGGGGCAGCGTGTTCGAGCCGAGCTCGACGAGTCGCAGCGCCGCCGCCGCGCTGGACAGCCCTCGTTCGACATCGGTTCCGGTCTGCCGGACGACCTCGTCCACCGACATCTGCTGCGGGCCGACCCGAGGCCGGTCAGCCGTGGTCAGCGGCATGGCCGGCTGCGATCCTGGTGTCCAGCGGGGCGGTCCGGGCCGGGATGAGCACGACCGGCACTGTCACGTGCCGCACGCAGAGCGCACTTGTGGAGCCGAGCACGATGTCGCGCAGCCGGTGGCCGGTGTGCGAGCCCACGACCAGCAGGTCGGCGTCACGCGAAGCGCTCTCCAGCACCTCTGCGGGGATGCCGCGAAGGCACCGCCGCACGATCACCGGAGGATCCGTCCGACCGAACACAGCTTCCCCGATGGCTGCCTCGACCAGCGCCTCGGACGACGCGCGCGCGTTCCGCTCGGCCGTCTCGGCCCAGTCGGTCAGCGGTTCGTAGTCCCACGCGTTGACCACGTGCACCGCGCAGCCGCGGATCCCCGCTTCGTCCAGTGCCCACCGCAGGGCTCCTGTCGCGGCCGGTGATCCGTCGACCCCGACCACGATCGGTTTGGTGTCGGAACGATTCATGACGCAACTTCCTTTGTCGGTCGCTGGACGTGCAAGCCTCGGAGGAACGGGTCGACCGATTCGACGGGTGCCACCCGTACTCGTGCGTCCACGACGAGGCACGACCCGTCGGAGACCACTACCGGGTTCAGGTCGAGCTCGGCGACCTCGGGCAGCAGCTCGGCGAGCCGGGCCACCCGGAGCAGCAGATCGCGCACCGGCCATTCATCAAGGTCCGCGAATACCTCTGCGGCTCCGCCGAACCCGTGCAGCAGGTCGTCGGCGTCCATCATGGACAGGGGTGCGAGCGCGCAGGTCCGGCGGTCGACCAGGTCGGTGTCCACACCACCCAATCCGGTCACCACGAGCGGGCCGAAGCGCGGGTCGTTGACTACTCCGACCAGCAGTTCACGGCCGCCGGTGGTCATGGGCTGGACGAAGACACCGCGCAAGCGTGCGCCGAACCGGCCGCGGAACTGCTCGAACGCGGCGGTCACCGCGTCCCGGTCGGCCAGCAGGAGGGAGACGCCGTGGCCCTTGGTCTTGTGGAGCAGTCCGGTGACGACCGCTTTCAGCGCCACCGGAGAGTCGTAGGAGCGCTGGGCGGACACCGCGCCTTCGGGCGTGGTCGCGAGCACACCGCCCAGCATCGGCAGTCCGAACGCTCGCAGCAGGACGATGGCCTGATCCGGATCGAGCCATCTGCCCGCGGGGTCGGTGGCCAAGTGGTCGGCCACGATGGTGCGCGCGCCCGCGAGGTCGATCCCGCCGAGGTGGGCGTGGTCCGGCTCTGGCCGGGCCAACCACTCCGCCCGTTCCACCAGCCGGGCCAGCACGAACGCGGCCCACGCCGGGTCGGCGTAGCTGGGTACGCCGGTCGGGGTGGTCTCCACGGACATCGCCTGGCCGGCCCGGACGCTCAGCAACGGTTTCCCGGCCGGTAGTCGGTGGATCGCGGTCGCGGGGTCGCCGAGGGCGGTGGGGACGGTGACGGTGATGACGGCGTCCACGGCGGGGTCCGCCGCGATCAGGTCGAGGCAGCGGGCGAAAACATCCTCGTCCACGACCGCGCCGGTGTCGACGGGGTTGTGCGGGCTCGAGGTGTCCGGCATCACCGCCCGCAACGCGCGGGTCGTCACCTCCGACAACTCGGCCATCGCGAGGCCGTGGGTCACGCAGGCGTCCGCGGCGAGCACTCCCAGGCCACCCGCGTTGCTCAGCACCGCGACCGACCGGCCCGTGGGCAGCGGCTGGACATCGAGCGCGGCGAGGACGTCCACCAGTTCGGTGACGCCGTCGACCGCGATGATCCCGGACTGCCGGAACAGGGCATCCCGCGTCGCCGCAGGGGTCGCCGCCGAGGCCGTGTGCGACGCGGCGGCCCGCTGCCCCTGCTCGGTGGTCGCGGACCGGATGGCCAGCACCGGCTTGCGGCGCGCCACCCGACGCGCCAGCCGGGCGAACTTGCGGGGGTTGCCGAACGACTCCAGGTAGAGCACCACCGCGCGGGTGCGCTCGTCGCGCTCCCACCACAGCAGCATGTCGTTGCCGCTCACGTCGTACTTGTCGCCCGCGGATACGAGGTTGGACGTGCCTCGGCCGATCCGGTTCAACTGCTCGGAGACCGCGATGGCGATACCGCCGGACTGCGTGATCAGACCGACGTCCCCGGCGGCGGCGCGGGTGCGGGTGAACGTCGCGTCCATCCGCACTTCCGGCGCGCTCGTCGACACCCCGAGGCAGTTCGGGCCGACCAACCGCATCCCGTGCTCGCGGACTGCGCCCATCAGGCCTTCCACCAGGCCGGGATCGTCGGACAGCCCCGACGTGATGACGACGAGCGCCTTCACCCCGTGCCGGCCGCACTCCTCGGCAATCCCCGGCACGAGCTTCGCCGGAACGCACAGCACGGCCAGCTCGGGAGCGGACGGCAGCTCCAGGACCGTGTCGTGGCAAGGGATCCCGAGCACGTGGTCGGCGTGGGGGTTGACGGCGAAGAGGTCTCCGGCGAAGTCGCCCGCGAGGAGGTTGCGCAGCACGGCGTTGCCGACCGAGGACGACGACCGGCCGGCGCCGACCACCACGATCGAGGTAGGTTCCAGCACCGCGCGCAGGCTCTCGACGTCGGCGGTCAGCTCGCGGTCGGCGACCGCTTCCAGGTAGTGCCCGACCGGGTCGAGACCGAGGTCCACGTGCGCCACGTCGCCGTTCGCGGTGACCGTCCACACCAGACCCAGGTCGGTGAGGACGCGCACCGCGCGGGAGTCGGCGGCGGATACGTCGGCGGTGAAGCGGCGCACACCGTGCCGCCGGGCGAGTGAGGCGAGGTGTTCGAGCAGCAGGGTGGCGACTCCCCTCGTCCGCGCCGACGCTGCCACTGCGAACGCCACCTCGGCGCCGTCCGAGTCCCGCGCGGCCACGCAGCTCGCGACGCCGAGCAGCCGGTCGTCGTCGAACGCGCCGATGGCGAACTGGCTGGAGTGCTCGTCGCGTGCGGGAGCGCTGAACAGGCCGAAGTGCTGATCACCTGAGGGCAGTGCGCGGAGCAGGTCCGTCAGTGCGTCGGTGTCCGGCGGGCCGAGTTCCCGTAAGGACACCGCGGAACCGTCCACCAGGAGCGCCCGGACGTCCCCGCTCACAGCAGTGGTCCTGGGGTCGCGAGCGCGCCGGAACCGACCGCGGCCGACCTGTCCTTGCGTGGCGACGGTTCCCGGACCACTACGACCGGGCAGGTCGAGTGGCGCACGCAGTGCGCGCTCACCGACCCGAGCAACGCGCTCCTGACCGGTCCCGCGCCGTGCGTGCCCACCACCAGCAACGCCGCGTCCTTGGAGGCCTCGACCAGCGCAGGTCCGGCGTCCTGGGTCACCAGGACCATGCGGATCCCGCCGCCCGCGTCCACGTCCGCCACGGCGTCGTCGAGCACTCGGCGCCACCGGTCGTGTTCCCGCTCCGGCGTCGACTCGGCCAGCAGGTCGGGTGTCACCGCGCCGATCATCATGCCGTAACCGCCTTGCCAGGCCAGGATCGCGTCGATCGCACAGCCGCGTCGTCCGGCTTCGTCCACCGCCCACCGCAACGCCGCGTGGCTCGCGGCTGATCCGTCCACGCCGACCACGATCGGCCGCGAGTCGAAGTCGTCCATCGCTCGGTCCTCCTCAGCTCACCCCGAGCCTGGTCCACCCGGTGCCGCAGGAGCAGTGGCCGCGGTCCCGCGCGGAGGGGGACCTTCGACCCTGCGCACGGGGGCGGGTCCGCGGGCGGTGCGGGCTGTCGGCCTCTGGAACCGGTCTTCCGCCGGCAGCACGCTGAAGGCAACCAAGTAACGAGGAGCGAGCCATGCACTGGTACCAGAGCTACGGGATGGGCTGGATGGGATACGGGCTCATGGGGATCGTGATGATCATGCTGTTCTTCGGATCGGTGGCGGGGCTGATCGTCCTCAGCCGCAGGATCCGGGGCGAGGTGCCGACCGTCTCGGTGGAGGCGGTCCTGGCCGAACGGCTGGCCAAGGGCGAGATCGGCGAAGACGAGTACGCGCGGCTGCGCCGACTGGTGCGGGAACGATGAGCGACCCCGACGTCGGAACGCCGCCCCTGGTCCCCGACCGGACAGGACCTTCGCCCGTGTGCTCCACCGTTCCCACGCCGAAGAGTGAGGCCGGTCGGATCAACCGGACCAGCGCACTGAGGTGAATGGAATGACCGTGGTGGTCGGCTCACTCGGACTTGCTCCCGAGCAGACGCTGTCGGCGATCGGTACCGCGTCCCTGGCGCCCTCTGTGCGCAACAGCCAGCCGTGGCGGTTCCGGCTGCTGCCCGACCGGATCGAGTTGCACGCCGATCCGGTCCATGCGCTGCCCGTCACCGATCCCACCGGGCGTGAACTGCGCCTGTCGTGCGGCGCGGCGCTGTTCACCCTGCGCTTGGCGTTGAAGAGCTTCGGTGTCCGACCGCTGGTGACGCTGCTGCCGGACACCGCGGCTCCCGGCTTGCTCGCGACAGTCCGCTTGGGCGGCCGGGTGGAACTGACCGACGAGACGCGCGAACTGCTCAGCGTGGTGCCCGGCAGGCACACCAACCGGCTTCCGTTCGCCGAGGTCGCCGTCCCCGTCGCGCACGGGCAGGCACTGGTGCGCGCGGCGGAGTTGGAGCGGTCGTGGCTGCACATCGTGTCCGACCAGGTCGAACGGGCACGGCTGCGGTACTTTGTCGCGCGCGCGGACCGGCTTCAGAAGGCAGACCCCGCGGTGGTGGCGGAACTGGCCGCCGTGACGGACGCCGCCGGATCGGCAAGCGCACCGTTGAGGTCCCACGACGAGTGGTGGCTGGGTGCCGCGCCACCCGTCCTCGACGGCGCGCTCGGCGAGGACCGGGAACCCGAGCCGCTCGTCGTGGTGCTGAACTCGCACTACGAAGGGCCGCTGGGCGAACTGCTCGCGGGCCAGGCCCTGCAACGGGTCCTGCTCACCGCCACGACCCTCGGGCTGTCCACGTCGTTCCTGGCGCAACCGATCGAGGTCGGCTCCGTCCGCGCCGAACTGCGCCGCTCACTGGGCGGTTCCCTGGTGCCCCAGACAGTGCTGCGCATCGGTTACGGCACACCCGCTCCCCCTACGCCCCGCCGTCCGGTGTCCGACCTGCTGGACGAACCGACCAGCGCCGCACGCTGATCGGCCGAACGACACCCAGGAGCCGTCGATGTCCGACCAGTCCAGTTCGCTCGACCCGTCCACCGTCCCAGCCCCTCCACCAAGTCCGGTTGTTGTCGGGTTTGACGGCTCGCGGTGGGGCCGCGCGGCCCTGTTCTGGGCGGCGGATCACGCCGTGCGCACGGGCTCCGAACTCGACGTGTGGACGTGGGGCGAGACCGACGACGAAGTGGACGATCTCACCAGCGGGTACCCGGCGCTGCGCGTACGACTCCACCGGGCCGGCCCGGACCCCGTACGCGATCTCGAAGCGGCGAGCCTGCGCGCGGGAACGCTCGTGGTCGGCTACCAGGGCCGCTCGACAAGTCCGCTCGGTCTCGACGGTCTGGTGCTCGCGCTGGTGGACGTGGCCGCGTGCGACACCGTCATCGTTCGAGGTGAAGACTCAGCGCTGCGCGGCGCCCACCAACGGGTAACCGTTCTGGTCAGCGGAGGCGAAGACGACGCCCAGGTGCTGGTGCGAGCCGCCGCAGTGCTTGGGGGCGGCTCCGTGCTGCGCGTCGTGCACGCCATCCCCCTACACACGGCGGGAGACGCGCTGGTCTCCAATCCCCAGTTCGTGCTCGACCACGCCGCTCATCTCCTCGACGAACTGGAACCGCGGCCTTCCTACGCCACGACGCTGCTCCGGTTCCACCCCCACGAGGCAATCGGTCGGGAAACCGACAGCGATCTGCTCGTCGTCGGCTCCGGCGACCACCACGACCTGACCGGGCGGTGCGGCTCCGTCACGAAGGCCGCCGTGCACCACGCGTCCTGCCCGGTTCTCATCGTCCGCCGACCACCATCCCGAATCCGACTGGAGGCCTCCCAATAGGTCCCAAAACGATCAGTGGACGGATATCCCAGCCCCGCGGGTACTCGTCGATCGGCTCGCACTGCGCCATGACGCCATCATTGCGGTGACGCGCGGTCGCTCATGCCAAGGCCCCTGGACGTCGAACAGTCCAGGGGCCTTGAGCATCGTCCTATGAGGGCTGTGCCCTGATGGTGGGCCACTCGGCACCGCGGTGCGGGTGTGGACGCGTTCGATCAACCGCTTCGCTTCGGCTGTGGTGAACAGCCCGTCGCGAGCAGCGCGCAGAATCGCTGCGGTGGTACGCGAATAGGCGGTTGGGTTGATGTGCGCCATGTCCGTGGCCCTTCGGTAGTCCATGACAACGCCGGGGTCCAGGACACCTGGTGTCCACGGTACCCGCGGCGAACCTCTGCCGCTGATCGCATACGGGGTCACACCGGTACGGCCGTACCGGTGGGCACGTCCTCGGGTGCGACGTCCCGGCGTGCCCGAACGACCGCCTTGTAGGCCGTGTCGGCGAGGATCACCGCCGGGGCCGCCGCGATCACGAGTGCCCAGCCCAGCGGTGACGGCAGGGCGCCGCCGAGGAGTTCGGGCAGCGGCGGAACGAGCAGGAACACGGCCAGGATCGCGAGTTCGAACAGCACCGCGTAGATCAGCAGCCTGTTGCCGCGCAGTCCGGCGAGACCGACCGGGCGGGTCGCGCTGCGGCAGGCGAACGCGTTGGCCAGCTGCCCGACCACGACCGCGGCGAACGCGGTCCCCGACGCCGTCGCGAGCACCGCGGCGTCGGCGGTGGTGCCGAGGACCCAGCCACCCGCCAGGAGCACCAGTGCGAACGCGGTCATCGCGGCGAGCGCCTCGGTCGGTCCGAGGACGCCGAACGCGCGGCGCAGCACCGACTTGTCGATCAACGAACCGGTGCGGGCCGGTCCGCGCATGGTGCGCGGGTTCGGCCGCTCGGTGCCCAGCGCCAAGGCGGGCAGCAGGTCCGTGCCGATGTCGAGCGCCAGGATTTGCAGGACGGTCAGCGCGAGCGGGATCTGCCCACCCGACAACGCCCACACCACGAACGGCGTGAGCTCGGCGACGTTGTCGGTCAGGTGGTAGGTCAGGAACCGGCGGATGTTGGCGTAGGTCGCGCGGCCCAACTCGACGGCGGCGACGATCGTGCCGAAATGGTCGTCCAGCAGGACCAGGTCGGCGGCTTCCCTGGCCACGTCGGTGCCGGAGGCGCCCATGGCCACGCCGATGTCGGCCGCTCGCAGGGCGGGCCCGTCGTTCACGCCGTCGCCGGTCATCGCGACGACGTGTCCCCCTGCGCTGCAAGGCTTTCGCGATCCGCAGCTTGTCCTCGGGCGTCACCCTGGCGATGACCACGCCGTCGCGGTCGAGCAGTTCACCCAGAGCGGCCGCGTCCTCGGGCAGGTCGGCTCCCTCCACCACCAACTCGTCCGGCCCCAGAAGTCCCACTTCCACGGCGATGGCCCGTGCGGTGGCCGGGTGGTCCCCGGTGACCATGGCGACCTTGATCCCCGCGGTCCGGCACGATTCGAGCGCTCCGGCGACGTCGTCGCGCGGCGGGTCCTGCAACCCCACCAGGCCGAGCAGGGTCAGGTCCGTCTCGGCGTGCTCCCATCCGGTGTCGTCACCCGGCCGTGTCGAACGGCGTGCGACGGCGAGCACCCGGAGTCCCTGGGCACCGAACCGGGTCATCGCCTCAAGGGCGGCGTCCTGGTCGCCGCACAGGGGCAGCACGGCGTCGGGCGCACCCGTGACGTGAACGCCGTCGACGTCGACCACGGACGACCGTCTGCGGTGCGGGTCGAACGGGTAGCGCACACCATCGACCGTCTGCGCGGTCACGCCGAGCCTGGCCGCCAGCACGTGAAGGGCGACCTCCATCGGATCGCCGACCGGGTGCCAGCCGTCCTGATCGCGCTGGACATGCGCCGTCGGCGAGCAGCGGACGGCACTCGCGGCCAACACGCCGAGGCGGCGCACGGCGGCTTGATCACCCGTCGCGGCTCCGGTGGGTTCGTAGCCGGTGCCGGTGATGGCGACTTCGCCGAGCGAGGTCCACGCGCGCACGACCGACATCTCGTTGCGGGTCAACGTCCCGGTCTTGTCCGTGCAGATGAAGGTGGTGGACCCCAGGGTCTCCACCGCGTCCAGTCGCCGCACCAGCGCGTGCCGACCGGCCATGTTCTGCGCGGCTCGCGCAAGGGACAGGGTCACGGTCGGCAGTAGGCCTTCGGGTACGAGCGCGACCGTGACGCCGATCGCGAACAGGAAGCCGTCGGTCGTCGACAGCCCGAGGAGCATGGCCAATCCGAAGAACGCGGCACCGACACCGACCGCGACGAGGCCGATGACGCTGACGACCTTGTGCAGCTGCACCGACAGCGGGCTCGGCGGTCGTTCCGCCTGCTGGGTGAGCGTGGCGATGCCCGCGAGCTTCGTGTGCACACCGGTCGCGGTCGCGACGACGGTCGCCTCGCCTTCGGACACGTAGGTGCCCGCGTGCACGCTGTCGCCCACGGCGGGGCGCACGGGGACGCTCTCGCCGGTGAGCATCGATTCGTCCACGGACAGCCCCGCGGCGGTGTGCACTTCGCAGTCGGCGCACACGCGGTCGCCTGCTTCGAGCAGGATCTCGTCGCCCACCACCAGGTCGGCCGCGTCGACCACGACAGGTTTGCCGTCGCGGTGCACGGTCGCCTTGGCGGGCATGAGATCGCCGAGTCGTTGTGCGGCGCGGTCCGCGCGGAACTCCTGGGCGAACGCGAACGCGCCGTTGAGCACGACGACCACGGTGATCGCGATGGCCAGCGCGGGCATCCCCGCGACGAGCGAGAGCACGGCGGCGCCCCAGAGCATCAACGCGAAGGCGTGGACCATCTGCTTGAGCAGCAGCACCAGGGGATGGCGCTTGTGCGCCCGTGGCAGCACGTTCGGGCCGTCGGCGCGCAATCGCTCCGCGGCCTCGGTCGACGTGAGTCCGCCGGTAGTGGACGTCATCGGACTTCCTTCACATCGAGGCGCGCGAGTGCGCACTGCTCAGCACTCTGCGCTCGCGGGTGGCCGCGGGGCAGTGCGCTTGGCCTCTCCGCCACGGTGACCTAGGCCCCTACCCCTGCCGCCTGGATGGGGTCAGGCTTCGGATGACCGAGAACTCTCCCGACAGGAGCGATGACGTGGACCTTCCCCTGATCGTGGTGGGCGTGGACGGATCACCCGCCAGCCGTACCGCGTTGCGCTGGGCGCTGAACGAGGCCAAACGCAGCGGTGCCGCGGTCGAGGCGACCATGGCCTGGCAGCACGAGTCCGAGTTCGTGCCCGCAGTCTCGCTCGGCGTGCACCCGTACGCGGAAGTGCTGCCGCAGCAGCACCACCATCCCGCTCGGGTGCTGCACGACCTCGTGACGGAGATCCGCGCCGAACTGCCGGACGCGCCGGAGATCGCCGAAGTGACCATCACCGGCGACGCCTCGACCGCGCTCCTGCGGGCGTCCCGGCAGGCAGCCCTGCTCGTCGTCGGCAGGCACGCCCACGGCCCGCTCACCGAAGCCCTGCTCGGCAGCGTGACCACCGACTGCATCCGGCACGCCGCGTGCCCGGTCGTGGTGATCCCGCCGGGCGTCACCACCCGGTCCGCCGACGCCGTGCGGGTCGCGGCGCGCTGAAGGTCCCGGCGAACGCGGTCCCTTCGCCACTGCGGGGTTCGCACCATCCGGAGCACCGTCAGGGCATGACCTCCCCTCCGCTGTCCGGACCTCGGTGCGCACGTGGTGGACCGAGGGCGTGTCGTGGCTCCTGGCCGCGCTGCTCCTCACCGCCACCCTCTACGGGCTGCTGGCCGAGCACGCCTACCGGCTCTCCCGTTCGCTGGAGCTGCAGGGGATCGCCCAGGACGTGCTGACGCTCGCGACGATCCCCGTGCTCCTGTGGGCCGCCCGTCGCAGCCGCGCGGGTTCGCTGCCGGGCCACCTGCTGTGGCTGGGAACGCTGGCCTACCTCGCCTACAGCTACCTCGTCTACGCGATCGGCGTACCGCAGAACCCGGCGTTCCTGCTCTACACCTCCGTCCTCGCCCTCTCGGTCGCCGCCCTGATCGACGGGATCGGCCGGATCGACGTGCGTGCGGCCTCCGCCGCGTTCGACCGCCGCAGGCACAAGGGTGTCGGCTGGTTCCTCGTCGTCTTCGGCTCCGCCTTCGCGGCGCTGTGGCTGTCGGACATCCTGCCCACCCTCGGCGGCGGACTGCCGAGCGCCATCGGTGTCGGCGAGCTGCCCAACCCCGTGTACGTGGCCGACCTCGCGTTCGCCGTGCCCGCGGTGGTCATGACCGGGGCGGCGCTCGTGCGCGGCCACGTCGCCGCCCCGGTCCTCGGCGCGGTGGTGCTGGTCAAGGTCGTGACGCTCGGCCTCGCGATCACGGCCATGGCCATCGCGATCCTGCTCGACGGCGGCGAGCCGGACTGGCCGGTCGTCGCTCTCTTCGCGATGATGATCACGGTGTGCACGACGGTGCTGGCCCATGGTGCTCGCCGTCTCGGCCTGCCCGCCGCGGGGTGGCTCAGGGAGACGTTGTGGGAGCGGTGATGACGGTGGTCCCCTCGGTGCCGTCCAGCACGGCGGCCGCGGCTGTCAAGGAGCCGATGGCGGCCGCGTGACCGGTCGCCGCGACGAACCTGCGGCACGCCTCGACCTTCGGTCCCATGGACCCGGCCGCGAACTCCAGGTGGGACAGGTCGTCGAGGTCGAGGGTGTGCAGGGGTTTTGCGTCCGGTGTGCCGAAATCCCGCACGACGGCGGGGACGTCGGTGAGCAAGATCAGCCGGTCGGCCTTCAGCTCGATCGCCAGCAGGGCCGCAGTGAGATCCTTGTCCACCACCGCCTCCACTCCGCTGAGCCGCCCGTCGTCCACGACAGGCGCTCCCCCACCGCCGCCGCACACGACGACGGTGCCCGCGTCCACGAGGCGGGCGATGGAGTCCGACTCGACCAGGCGCAGCGGCTCGGGTGACGCGACGACCCGACGCCAGAGTGCGCCGTCCGCCGCGATCGTCCAGCCATGCGCTTCGGCGAGCCGTCGCGCCTCCCCTTGCGGGTAGACGGGTCCGACGAACTTCGTGGGGGTGGCGAACGCCGGGTCGGCCGCGTCGACGACGGTCTGGGTGACGACGGCGAGCACCGGTCGGTGGACCCCGGCGTTGCGCAGCGACTGCGCCAGCCAGTAGCCGATCATCCCCTGGGTCTGCGCGCCGAGCACGTCCAGCGGGTACGGGCGGCTCAACGAGACATCGGCCTGGCTCTCCAGGGCAAGCAGGCCGACCTGGGGACCGTTCCCGTGGCAGATCACCAGCTCGTGGTCGACGGCGAGCGGAGCGAGGGCCTCAGCCGCCGCCCGGACGTGGTGCAGTTGGATGGCGGCGTCGGGTTTCTCGCCTCGGGCGAGCAGGGCGTTGCCGCCGAGTGCGATCACGATGCGCACGTCACGACGCCAATCCGGTGACAAGGACGGCCTTGATGGTGTGCAGCCGGTTCTCGGCCTGGTCGAACACGATCGACCGCGATGAGGAGAACACCTCGTCGGTGACCTCGGCGCCGTCGAGTCCGTACCGCTCGTGCAGGTGTTCGCCGATGACGGTGGTGCGGTCGTGGATGGCGGGCAGGCAGTGCAGGAACTTGGTGTCGGGCTTGCCGGTGGCCTTCATCAGCGCCTCGGTGACCCGGTACGGGGTCAGCAGCGGCACGCGGACGTCCCACTGCTCCGGCGAGTCGCCCATGCTGACCCACACGTCGGTGTAGACGAAGTCGACGCCGTCCACGCCCTGCTCGGCGTCCTCGGTGATCAGAACCCTGGCACCGCTGGTCTTCGCGAGTTCACGGGCGGTGGCCACGACGTCGGCGGGCGGTCGGAGTTCGCGCGGCGCGGCGATGCGGACGTCCATGCCCAGCAGCGCTCCCGTGATCAGCAGGGACCGGGCCACGTTGTTGTGGCCGTCGCCAAGGAAGCAGACGCTGATCCGCTCGACCGGGCCGGGGTGGTGCTCGGTCATGGTCAGCACGTCGGCGAGCATCTGCGTGGGGTGCCAGGAATCGGTGAGCCCGTTCCACACCGGCACACCGGCGTTGTCGGCCAACTGCTCGACCGTCTCCTGGGCGAAGCCGCGGAACTCGATGCCGTCGAACATCCGGCCCAGCACCTTCGCGGTGTCGGGGACGGATTCGTCGCGGCCCATATGCGTTCCTGCGGGGTCGAGGTAGGTCACGTGTGCGCCTTGGTCGTGGGCCGCGACCTCGAACGCGCACCGGGTGCGCGTGGAGGTCTTCTCGAACACCAGGGCGATGTTCTTGTCCGTCAACGACTTCCGCTCGACGCCCGCCTCCTTCGCGCGCTTGAGGTCTGCGGCCAGCGCGACCAGTGCGAGGAACCGGGTCTTGTCGAGGTCGAGTTCTCGGAGCAGCGAGCCGGGGTGGCGCATGGGAATTCCTTCGCTGTGAGGGGTGTCAGATGCCGTCGCGCTGGATGGGGCAGGTCATGCAGCGGGCACCACCGCGGCCGCGGCCGAGTTCGTTGCCGGGGATGCTGATGACCTCGATGCCGTGGTCGCGCAACATCGTGTTGGTGACGGTGTTGCGCTCGTAGCCCACGACCACGCCGGGTGACAGGGTCAGGAAGTTGTTGGCGTCGTCCCACTGCTCGCGTTCGGCGGCGCGCGCGTCCTCATCGGCGCACAACACGCGGAGCCCGTCGAGGTTGAGCGCATCGGCGATCGTGGTGAACAGGTCGTCGCGCTGGTCCACGCGCAGCCCGGCGGAGGCGCGTTCGACGACCTCCTCCGGGTCGACGGGCGTGATCACCCAGGTGCGCAACGACTTCGTGTCCAGGCCGGGGTAGCGGACGAACGTGTCCACGTCGATCATCGTGAGGATCGTGTCCAGGTGCATGAACGCGTGCGACCGGGGCAGCTGCACGGCGATGACCGTGGTGGCCTGTCCGGTCCGGAACAGCTCACGGGCCAGGATCTCCACACCCATCGCGGTAGTGCGCTCCCCCATCCCGACGAGCACGACACCGCGGCCGAGGACGAGCACATCACCACCCTCGATGGTGGCGGGCTGGTGGTTCCCGTCGTCAGCGCCGTAGTAGAACGGGAAGTCCCGCGACTCGAACAGCGGGTGGAAGCCGTAGACGGCACGGCAGTGCAGCGATTCGCGTTGCCGGGCGGGCTTGGCCATCGGGTTGATCGTCACGCCGCCGTAGACCCAGGCCGAGCTGTCCCGTGGGAAGAGCGTGTTGGGCAGCGGGGGCAGCACGAAGTCGTCCAGCCCAAGGGTCGACCAGCGCAGGCTGTGCACGTCCAGCGGGGACAGGTCGGCGCGGGTCACTCCCCCGATCAGCAGTTCGGCCAGCATGGCCGGGTCGACTTTCTCGGCGAACTCCCGCAGCGGTTCGACCAGCGTGGGGCCCACGAGTTCGGGGGTGCAGACACGGTCCAGCACGAACGCCTTCGCCTCCGGCAGGGCAAGGGTCTCGGCGAGCAGGACGTCGGTGTGGTGCACGACGACACCGTGGTCGCGCAGCACCTGGGCGAACGTGTCGTGCTCCTCCCGCGCCTTGGCCGCCCACAGGACGTCGTCGAACAGCAGCTCGTCGCAGTTGCTCGGGGTGAGGCGGCTCAGTTCGAGCCCTGGGCGGTGGACGATGGCCTCTCGCAGCGTGCCGACTTCCGAGTGCACTCCGAGCGTGCGGGTCATGGTTTCTCCTTCGACGGCGGGACGGAGGTCAGTACTGGACGCGCAGGTTGTTGACGACGGTGGTGATGCCCGGCGCCGACCAGGCGACGAGTTCGGCTTGGCGGTGCTCGGTCCACGAGCGGACGGTGCCGTCCAGTTCGACCTCGCCCGCTTCGCGCGGTGTCACCGTGATGTTCAGGCCTTCCAACAGGGCGCTGCGCACCAGCGCGGCGGTGATGGCGGTCTTGATGTCCTTGGTCGGGGCGGCGCTGCGGATCACGATGGAGCTGGTGACCGACCTGACGCCCTTGGTGTAGCGGACCGCCCGAGCCGCGGCCGAACGCTCGTGCTGCCCTTGGACGTCTCCGGACAGGGTGATGACGTGGTCGTGGACGGATACCCGCACCGTCTCGGGCACGTCGACGGCGCGCCGCAGCGCTTCGCCCGCTTCCCTGGCGATGTCGGTGTCGCTCACCCCTGCCCCCGGATCGCGAACCGTGATCTCCTGAGCGATGGCGGTGACGCCCTTCACCCGCATCACCGCCTTCTCGGCGAGGAGCTTCTCCGGGTAGCTGTCCACTTCACCGAACAGCGTCACGGCTCCGTCGTCGACCGTGATGCCGATGTGGGTGCTGTCGACGTCGGGAATCCACTTCAGCTCTTCGACGAGGGTGTTCTTCAATTGGCTGTCGGTCTTGGGCGGTGTCCGGGTCATGTTCCGAGCCTGTCCTGCCGACCCGGTGACCAGCAGAGCACAACGTCCTTCGTGGACAGAGGCGCGACGCCCTCGTTCGGTCACACCGAATCAACGTCAGCAGGCACGGTCGGGGTCTCGCCGTACTCGCGGTATCCGACCTTGAGCCAGATGTAGAGCGGCAGTCCGAGCAGCAGGCAGATGACGCCGTAGTAGACGGCCTGGTAGCCGCTGCCCGCGAGCGCCCAGAACGAGAAGACCAGCGCCAGCGCCGACACCCCGCAGTCGCGCACCAGGTGCGGCCACCGCATCTGCTTGCCGCGGGCCAGCAGCCAGTACAGCTGCGCGCCCGCGCTGAACAGGTAGGGCACCACGGCGGTGAAGACGGACAGCAGCACCAGTGTCGTGAACACCTGGTCGAAACTGGTGTAGCTGACAACGGTGAGCACGGTGGCGAGAACGGTCGAGCTGACGATGCCGAAGACCGGGACGCCGCGGCGGGTGCGGGCGAACCGCTCCGGGAACAGCCGGTCCTTCGCGGCGGCCAACGGCATCTCGCCGATGATCAGCGTCCAACCGATCAGCGAGCCCAGTCCGGACACGACCGCGGCGACCGCCACCGCCTGCCCGGCCCAGTGCCCCCCGAAGATCGCGTCCGCCGACGCGGTGAACGGCGCGGTCGAGACCTGCAACGCCGCGTTGGGCACGGTGCCGAACACCGTGAGGGTGCCGAGGATGTAGACGATGGCGCAGCCGATGGTGCCCAGCACGGTGGCGCGGCCGACGTTGCGCTTCGGGTCGCGCACCCGGCCCGCCGCGACGGAGGCGGTCTCGATGCCGATGTAGCTGAACAGGGCGATGGCGGCGGCAGCGGAGATCGCGCCGCCGATGGAGGTGCCGCCGGCGTTGAACGGCCCGAAGTTGGCGGTCTTGATGAACAGCAACCCGACGGTCGCCATGAACAACAACGGCACGAACTTCAGCACCGTCGTCACGATCTGCGTGACGGCCATGTTCCGCAGGCCGGACAGATTGATCACGGCGGGGATCCACAACCCCGCCATGGCGATGGCGATCGACCAGCCCACGACGTGGTCGGTGTTCACGAACACCTCGGCGTACCCGACCAGTGCCACCACGATGGCCGCGTTGCCCGCCCACGCGGTGATCCAATAGCACCACGCGGTGAGGAAGCCGCCGAACTCGCCGAAGGCCTCCCTGGCGTAGACGTAGGGCCCACCCGAACCGCGCACCCGTTTGGACAACGCGCCGAACGTCAGCGCCAGCGCCAAGGCGCCGATCGTGACGAGGACGAACGCCACCAGGCTGATCGGCCCGAACGCGGCCAGCGCGGTCGGCAGGCCGAACACCCCGGTCCCGATCACCGAGCCGATCACCAGCGCGGTGGCGGTGGGCAACCCGAACGTGCCGGACCTGCCCGGTGCTCCGTCCTTGCCCGGCGGTGCGACCGGTGTCGTGTCGAGGACCGGTGTGCTCACGGGAACTCCCTTGCGCCGTCATCGACCAACCGCGGCTGCGAGGGGGTCCGACCCAGCGTGTTCGAGGCAGAACCCGGTGCACACCTACGCAGGTCGCATGGAATCAGGGTCTTTGGTCCCGGTTCAGCCGGCGGACTCCGGGGTCTTCGGCGTCGTCAGCGCGGAGACGGCGACGCTCACCAGCATCGCCGCGAGGATCGCCGCGCCCTCTCCCGCTGCCAGCAGGTGGTTGCCGGTGCCGATGGTCACCGCCGCGACCGGCACGCCCAGTTGGGCGCCCGCGAGCACGGCCAGAGGCATCGGCTGCCCGACGAACCACGCGGCGGCGTGCACCACCACGGCTCCCGATGCCAACAACGCCGCCAGCGCGATCATCCTCGGCTCATCGGCCAGCGCCCGCAGGTCCAACGACGCGCCCAACCAGACGAAGAACACCGGCGCGAGGAATCCGTCGGTCACGGCGAACAACTGCCGGGCCAGGCGCCGCGCTTTCCCCTGCGCGGTCAAGGCGAGGCCCGCGACGAATCCGGCGAGCATGACCGACACGCCTACGAGCTGAGCCAGTCCCGCGAGTCCGAACAGGATGATCAGCTGGATGCGCAGCTCCACGCCGAAGTTCCGGCGTTTGCTGACCTTGTGCACCACGGTCAGCACACCGCGGGCCCGGAGGCGGCGCATCACCAGGAAACCAAGACCGCCCGCTCCGATCACGACCAATGCCCCAAGAGTCGCCGGGCCCGCACGCCCAGGATCCTCGGCCAGCGGTAGCGCGACGATGCAGACGGTGTCCGCGACGGCCACGTGCACGACCGTCGCCAGTGCCGCGGGCGTGCGCACCCCGGAGCCCGTGACGGCCGGGACGACCAGCGCGGCCGAACTGGAAGCGAGGAGCACCGCGTAGAGCAGCCCGTGACCGGTGCCCGCGATCGCGGCCACACCGAACCCGGCCGGGACCGCCAGCACACCGACGAACGCCGCGAGCAGGCAGCCGCGACCAAGCGCGCCGCGCAACGACGTGTCACCCAGCGGCACGTGGCTGCCCACTTCGAGCATCACCAGCGCGAAGCCCGCGGTGGCCAGGAAGGTCAGGACCGGCTCGCCCGCGTCCACCCATCCCGTGCCGGTCCGGCCGACCAGCACTCCGAGGAGGATCTCGCCGACCACCAAGGGGATCCTGGCGCGTTTCGAGATCGCCAGCAGCGGACCCGCCAACCCGACCGCGAGCACCAGCGCCAACCCCAGCAGGCTCATCCCACCTCCTGGTTCCGCGGTCCGAACCGACCAAGGAAAGCAGGGAGGACGCGATGCCGCGACACCAAACCCGGACCAGGGCACTCCGACAGCGTGCGGGAGGGACCGGCGGCACTGCCCGCCGACCCCCGTGTAAGCGACCGTGTGGACACAGCACGTCCGCGCTTCCAGGAGGTCCGCATGACATCGGCCGCAGCTCCCTACCCGGTCCACGTGCGCGGTCGCCTCGACCCCGGCCTGAACCGGTGGCTCTGGCTGGTCAAGTGGTTCCTGGCGATCCCGCACTACGTCGTGCTGACCTTCCTGTGGCTGGGCTTCTCCGTGGTCAGCCTGGTGGCGCTCGTCGCCATCCTGATCACCGGCCGCTACCCGCGCCCCCTGTTCGACTTCGCGGTCGGCGTGCTGCGCTGGACCTGGCGGGTCAGCTACTACGCCTACGGCGCGCTGGGCACCGACCGGTACCCGCCGTTCAGCCTCGGCGAGGAACCCGACTACCCCGCCACCCTGGAGATCCCGTACCCGGAGCACCTGTCGCGCGGCTTGGTGCTGGTGAAGTGGTGGCTGCTCGCCATCCCCCACTACCTGGTCGTCGGCGTGTTCGTCGGCGGCAGCGGCTACCTTGCCGCCCAGTCCGACCAGTGGGCCTGGAGCTTCGGCGGCGGACTGGTCGGCGTGTTCGCGCTGATCGCGGGCGTCATGCTGCTGTTCACCGGCCGCTACCCGCAGGGCGTGTTCGACTTCATGCTCGGCATGGACCGCTGGGTCCTGCGCGTCGCCGCCTACGCCGGCCTGCTCACCGACGCCTACCCGCCCTTCCGCCTCGACACCGGCGGCGACGACCCCACCACCACCCGCATCGGAACCGACACGACCACTCCCCCGGCGAGCGGGCCGTCCGACGGGCACCCTGGTCGGATCGTCGCCGTGGTCGTCGGGGCACTCCTGCTGCTCACCGGCGGAGGACTCCTCACCGGCGGCGCCGTCGCGATCTGGGCCGACCAGACCCAGCGGGACGCCGACGGCTACCTCACCACCGGCACCCAGACGTTCCACAGCGACGGCTACGCACTGGAGTTCCAGACGGTGGACCTCCGGTGGTCCGACGACAACCCGATCACCGGCGAGGACGTGCTCGGCCCGATCCGCATCCGCACCGGCGACACCCCGGTGTTCGTCGGCATCGCCCGGCAGCAGGACGTCACCACATACCTGGCCTCCGTGGACCACGACGTCGTGGCGACCGCGGTGGACACCAACGGGGTGCACTACGACCACCGCGCCGGCAGCGCACCTGCCATCGCGCCCGATGCGCTGCGCATCTGGACGGCCTCCGCCTCAGGTGCCGACCGCACCGTCGACTGGACTCCTCAGCCCGGTCAGTGGACCGCCGTGGTGATGAACGCCGACGGCTCCCGCCCTGTCACCGCCGACCTCGCCATCGGCGCGACCGCGCCCGCCCTGGGAGCGCTGACCGTCGGCCTCGTGTCCGGTGGTTGCGCGTTGGTCGTGCTCGGCATCGTCGTGATCCTGCTGGGCGCCTGGCGGCGCCCGCAGCAGGTGCCCACCACTGCCGATCCGGCCGCGGTCGCGTGACCCCACCACGACCGTGGCCCGGCGGAGGCGATCCACGGGGCCACGGTCGTGGTGGGGTCAGGAATGCGACGGGTGACGAGGCGTTCCCGCCCAGCGCTTCGCCGTGCTGAAGTACGCGGCACGGCGCCGGACGTGGCGATGTCCGCCGTAACTCCGCCGTACGGTCGGGGCGGCGGCCGCGACGCGGTAGAAGTAGCGCTTGCCGACCTCGATCAACGCGAGGTAGCACACCACCATGCCGACCAAGGCGGCGAAGAACGCGCCGGGCAGCGGTTGGAAGCCGAGCGCGCCCGCGAGCGGGGTCGCGGGGAGCACCGCGCCGACCAGTACGACTCCCAACGCGGCAAGCGTGAGCGGCAGGCTGGGGTGGCTGCGGAAGAACGGCACGCGGCGGGTGCGGATCGCGAAGATCACCAGGGTCTGGGTGGCCAGCGACTCGACGAACCAGCCGGACCGGAACTGCTCGGGGCCGGAGTGGAACACCCACAGCATCACCGCGAAGGTGCCGAAGTCGAACACCGAGCTGAGCGGCCCGAAGAAGACCATGAAGCGGCGGATGAACCCGATGTCCCAGTGCGACGGGCGGTGCAGCTGCTCCTCGTCCACGTTGTCGGTGGGAATCGCCAACTGGCTGGCGTCGTAGAGCAGGTTGTTGAGCAGGATCTGCGACGGGAGCATCGGCAGGAACGCCAGGAACAGCGACGCGCCCGCGGCCGAGGCCATGTTGCCGAAGTTGCTGGACGTGCCCATGAGCACATACTTGATGGTGTTGGCGAAGATCCGGCGGCCTTCGGCCACGCCGTCGGCGAGGACGCCGAGGTCTTTCTCCAGCAGGATCACGTCGGCCGCGTCCTTGGCGACGTCGGTGGCCGAGTCGACCGAGATGCCCACGTCGGCGGCGTGCAGGGCGAGCGCGTCGTTGACACCGTCACCGAGGAACGCCACCCCGCCGCGGGCTCTCCGCTGGACCCGCACGATCCGCGCCTTGTGCTCGGGGCTGACCCTGGCGAACACCGTGGTGCGCACGATCGCCTCGCCGAGTTCGTCGTCGTCGAGGGCGTCGATGTCGACGCCGGTCAGCGCGACGGCGTCGCCGAGTCCGAGGTCGCGGCAGACCGTGACCGCGACCTCCGCGTTGTCGCCGGTGACGACCTTCACCGCGATGCCGAGGTCGGCCAGCCTCCGCAGCGCCTGCGCGGCGTCCTGCTTGGGCGGGTCGAGGAACACCAGCAGGCCCATCAGGGTGAGGCCATGTTCGTCCTGCGCGGTCAGTCCGTCAGGTGCCGGGCGGGTGGCGACGGCGACGACCCGGTTGCCCGCCGCGAACTCCGCCGCCAACGCCTTCCGTGCATCCGGGGGCACGTCGATGCAGCGGTCCAACACGGTCTCGGGCGCACCCTTGGTCACCATCGTCGACACGCCCGACTGATTCCGGACGACGACGGAGACCATGCGCCGGTCGTGGTCGAAGGGCAGCACCGCGAGACGCTCCCACTCCCCCGTTCCGACGATCTTGCCCGCAGGACTCGACCACAGCGCGCGATCGAGCGGGTTGCCGCCCTCGTCCGCGGTGGTGTTCTCGGTGCACAGCAGCCCCAGCTTCAGCACCTCGTCAGCGGCGTCGTCACCGGCGGGAACGGCGCGGGCGAAGTCGACCCGGCCGTGGGTGAGGGTGCCGGTCTTGTCGGTGAACAGCACGTCCACGTCACCGAGGTCCTCGATGCACACCAACCGCTTCACCAGCACCTTGCGCTTGCGCATCCGCCGAGACCCGGCCGCGAGGCTGGTCGACACGACGGCGGGCAGCAGCTGCGGTGTGATCCCGACCGCGATGGCCAACGAAAACAGCAGCGCGTCGATGATCGGCCGGTCCAGCACCACGTTGACCACGAAGATCGACGTGGTCAGCCCACCAGCCACGTACACCAGCAGCATCGAGAACCGCCTCAGCCCGACCTGGAACTCCGTATCCAGTTGCCGGGTGTCGAGACCCGCGGCGATCTTGCCGAACTCGGTCGCCGCGCCGGTCGTCACGACGATTCCCACCGCGCTGCCCGCGTGCACCACGGTGCCCATCAACGCGCACCCCGCCAAGTCGGCCAACGGGGTTCCGACCGGGACCTCGGCGGTGGTCTTGTCCACCGGCAGCGATTCACCGGTGAGCACCGACTCGTCGCACTCGAGTCCGGTCACCTCGATCAGCCGGATGTCGGCGGGAACGACGTCCCCCAGCCGAAGCTCGACCACGTCACCGGGTACCAACGTGGTCACGTCCACCGGGGAGGGGCTTCCGTCGCGGATCGCCACCGTGCTGTGGTGGATCTCGGAGTGCAACGCCTCCGCGGCCTTCTCGGCCCGGTACTCGTTGAAGAACCCGAGCCCCACCGACAGGGCGACGATCACCCCGATGATCACCGCGTCGCTGTGCTGGCCGACGACGTAGGACGCGATGGCGGCGATCACCAACAGCCCGAGCAGTGGTGACCGCAACTGGTGCAGCAGCACGGCCACCGGGCGGGCCCGGTGCGAGGCCACGGCATTCGGCCCGTACCGGGCTTGCCGCCGCAGAACCTCGACACCGGACAGACCGATTCCGGCTTCCACCTGGAACTCCCGCAGCACCTCCGCCACGGGCAGCGCGGCAGCGCCGACCACTCCGGTCGTCCGGCTCTGGTCGCGGGGTGGAGCCGGTTCGGCGATCGTCACGAAAGCTCCTCGTCGCATGCGTACGGCACGCCGACGAGTGGGCCAACGGGATCGCCCCGAATCGACGCGGTTCACGACCCGCTTCCCGGCGTGCTCACCATCAAGCTTCGTCCACGCGGGGACGACGAGTCAGTGGCAGCGGTCCCCGGTCACCGGGGACCTTCGGCCCTGGGGTCACCAGGCGATGAACCTGTTGACGAGGTCGGCCCGCACTCGACTTCGGATCATCGCGCTACGTGGCGCTTCGCTGTGCCGGGCGAGCGGCTGCGATCTCGATGCCCCTTTTATGGGCGCGGTCGATCTTCCCGTCGCGCAACGGGCACGGCGTGGCGGACACGAGGAAGCTCGTCGCTCGGGCCAGGACGGGAAACTCGAGCTTGCGATCCGGCTCATCGGATGCTCCTACCGCGCTTGGTCGCGGAACAGCACGACCTTGAGTGCGCCGGTCTCCTGCGGGCGGGAGAACGTCTCGCAAGCGGCCTCCACGTCACCGAGGTCGAACCGGTGCGTGACGAACCTGGCCGCGTCGAGCTGCCCGGTGGCCAGACCGCCTCCAGGTCGCCACCCGCGGCCACGGCGATGTCGGCCCCGAACTGATTCACGGCACGAAGTCCGGGTTCGGCCAGGTCCACTGCGACCATGTGACCGGGACTGAACAACCGCGCGGTCATGATCGACGCGAGCCCGATCGGATCTTGATGCCGCGCACCGCGGGGCCGACCTCCTCGACGGTGCCGACGGCTTCGTGGCCGAGAATCCTGCCGGGTTCCACCGCGTTGACGTCACCCTTGACGATGTGCAGGTCAATGCCGCACAGGGTCGCCCCGGATCACCGCGTCCGAGACGTCCTGCAGTTCAGCTCGTGGGACGTCGTCCCACGAACGTTTGCCGGACCGTGGTACACCAGGGTCTTCACAGGTTCTCCTCTTCAGGTCGGTCTATTGTGGATTTGCCCGCGCCCTGGATCGAACCGCGGCAGCCATCCCGCCCCAAGCGCTCCCGGTCCAAGGGTGATCGACCGGACCGGACACCCGGAAGAGCGAGAAGCCCTCGTTCGCCGAAGGCTTTCGCCACCCGTCGAGCAGCCGACACACGAGGACCTTGGTCCTTCCAAACGCCGCCCTCGTTCTCTGGATGGTCACGTCGGGAACGCCGACCATGAACCTCAACGGATCCACGAGGAGGACTCCATGGCGGTACGGGTAGGCATCAACGGCTTCGGCCGAATCGGGCGGGACATCCTGCGCAGCACGATCGAACGCGACGACACGGTCATCGAGATCGTCGCGGTGAACGACCTCACGACACCGGACACCCTGGCCCACCTCCTCGCGTACGACTCGACCTACGGCCCGTGGAAGCACGCGGTGGCCGCCGAGGGGAACACCCTCACCGTGGACCACCGGAGCATCGCGGTCACCGCCGAACCGGACCCCGCGAAGCTGGACTGGGGCTCGCTCGGTGTCGACGTAGTGATCGAGGCGACCGGCCGGTTCCGCACTCGTGACACCGCCGCCATGCACCTGACCAGCGGCGCGCGCAAAGTGCTGATCACCGCGCCGGGCAAGGGGATCGACGCCACCATCGTCATGGGTGTCAACGACGACGACTACATCCCGGAACTCCACGATGTCGTGTCGAACGCCTCCTGCACCACCAACTGCGCCGCACCGATGGCCTGGGTGCTCAACGAGTGCTTCGGCATCGAATCGGGTTTGATGACCACGATCCACAGCTACACCAACGACCAGTCGCTGCTCGACGGCCCGCACAAGGACCTGCGGCGGGCCCGCTCGGCCGCGGTCAACATGATCCCCACGTCCACGGGCGCGGCGCGTGCGATCGGCCAGGTGATCCCGGCGCTGGACGGCAAACTCGACGGCCTGTCGGTGCGTGTCCCCCTGGAGGACGGCTCGCTGACCGACCTCACCGTCCTGCTGAAGTCCCACACCACCGCCGCACAGGTGAACCGCGCGTTCGCGGAGGCGGCCGATGGGCGGTTCAAGGGAATCCTGCGCTACACCACCGACCCGCTCGTCTCCCGCGACATCATCGGCGACCCGTCGTCCTGCGTGTTCGACTCAAGTTTGACCAAGGCCAACGGCAGGTTGGTCAAGGTATTTGGTTGGTACGACAACGAATGGGGCTACGCCAACCGCACGATCGATCTCACCGAGATGATCGCGAACACCCTGCCCTAGGAGACCGCTCAGCGCATTCGACCGACTGGGGCGGTTTCGCGCACCACAGGGGACCTTGGTCCCTGTGGTGCGCGGTCGGGTCTGTGCACCATCGGAGGATGACCAGCAACAGGCCCGTGCGCGTCGAACGGGCGAGCGGCAACGACCTGGTGGAACTCGTGTGCGACACCACCGGCACGTCGATGCAGGTGGCGGCCGTCCTCATGCTCGACACGCGGTCGCCCGTGGACATCGCCGCGGTGCGAGAGGTGATCGCGGAGCGCATCAAGGCCGTACCGCGACTGCGCCAGCGATTGGTCGATGCCCCGTTCGGTTGCGGCGGACCGGTCTGGGTCGACGATCCCGCCTTCGACATCGGCGACCACGTGACGTCGGCAGTATGCCCGGCGCCCGGCGACGAGCGGGCACTGCTCAGGATCGTCGCCGAGGCGGTCACCACGCGTCTGGTGCGGGACAAACCCCTGTGGTCGGCCACCCTGGTCACCGACGTGTCCCCTGACCGCAGCGCGCTGGCGGTGGTGTTCCACCACGTCCTTGCCGACGGCATCGGCGGGTTGGCGGTCCTCGCACATCTGGTCGACGGTGTTCCGGTCGCACTGGACCGCGGATTTCCGCGGCGGGCGCCACGACGCCGGGAGCTGGCGGCCGACGCGGTCCGAAGCCGTGCACGAGCGGTCGGCAGGCTGCCGATCGGGATGAATCGACTCAGGGCCGCGGTCGCCGAAGCCGGTATCGGCCGCCGGGCACACGCACCGCGCTGTTCCCTCAACCGCCCGACCGGCACCAACCGGGTTCTCGCGGTCGCTCGTGTGGACCTCGCCGCCGTCCAGGTCGCCGCCCGCGCGCAGGGCGGCACGATCAACGACGCGGTCCTCTCAGCGGTCGCCGGAGCCCTCCGCACGGTGTTGGCCGCGCGCGGTGAGGATGTCGACCACCTTGTGGTCTCCATCCCGGTGTCGACCCGACGACAGGCCGGGATCACCGAACTCGGCAACCGGGTCGGTGTCATCCCGGTTGAGATCCCGACGACCGGTGATCCGATCCGACGACTGGCCGCCGTCGCGCGGATCACCCGGCAGCGCAAGACCGCCGCTCCCGGCTCCTCGACGGCACTGCTCGGATGGATGTTCCGCGCCTTGGCGAAGATCGGCGTCTACCGATGGTTCGTCGACCGGCAACGTCTGGTCACCACCTTCGTCAGCGACCTGCACGGCCCCGACCACGCCATGTCGTTCCTCGGCGCGCCGGTCGTCGACCTGATCCCGGTCTCGGGGATCTCCGGCAACGTCACCGTCGCATTCGCCGCCCTGTCCTACGCGGGCACCCTCACCGTCACCGTGATCGCCGACCCGGACCGCGTACCCGACCTGGACGACCTCGCGGACGCGCTGCGCCGGGAACTCCATGCGCAAGGATAAAGGGCTCACTCATCCCTGCGGGAGAATCGGACAAGCTTGGTGGAGACGTCGACGCGGACAGCAACAGCGGCTGTGGGGCATCACAAGAGTGCTGTTCTTTTCCGCGGCGATGTCGTGTCCGAGAAATCCTTTCGCCGCTGAGCCGCCGTTGTTCCAGGGGACCGCACACTGAGATGATCTCAGCGAGTTTCAGGTGAGTCGTCCATGTTCGAAATGAGTGAGGACGAGGGCGGCTTTGACGATGGCGCCGATCTTGCGAGGGCTGGTGGTGAAGTGCCGTAAGGCGCGCCAGCGGCCGGTCAGCGTCGCGAATCCGCGTTCACCCAGACAGCGCAGGCCACGCAGCAGGGCGTTGTAGGTGCGCGTGTCGACATCAAGTACCTGCCCGCCTGCGGGCTGCTTGACCGGTGTGAACACTCCGATGCCCGCCCCGTCGTAGCCGTTGTCGGCCAGGGTGGGCAGGTCGAGTCGGGAGGCGGCCCAGTACAGGGCGCCCAGCACGTGTTCGCGGGCCGCGGTCAGGTCGTGCACCGAGCCGGGTTCGACGTCGCTGATCCACAGCGGGAAACCGTTCGGCGCCATCAGGGCCTGGATGTTGCCGCCGTGCTCGTGTGCTTTGCCGGAGTACCACCGGTCGATCTGCTCGCCTTTCGCGCTGGTGGTCTTCTCGGCGAGGCGGTCGGTGGGGAAGATCTTGCCGTCGAGAACGACGTGGGCCAGTCCCTGGTTCTTGGCGTGTCGCAATGCTGCGTGCAGGTCCGGGGCTTGCTCGGCGAGCACGGTGATGATCTCGTCGAGGTAGCGGTAGCCGGTGGCGCGGGAGATGCCGTGATCTCGGGCCAGCGCGGTGATGTCGGTGTTCTGGCGGAACCAGCGCAGGCCCATGACGGCCTGCCCGTAGCAGGTCAGCGCTCTGGCGCCCTTCCGAGTGCCACGGTCGCGGCGTTGGGTGTGGAGCAGGCGGCCCAGGTACTGGGCGAGTTCGCGGGGCACGTCGAGTGTGGCACGATAGCTGATCACGGGGAGCTTTCTGACTGGGATTTGATCTTCGCAAATCCAGTCCTATCAGAAGCTCCCCGTCCTTCTGCTCTCAGGCTCTGTTGTGCCTCGGGTCGCATGGCCAAGCGTTCGGCTGACTCCGTCAGGCCTTCAACGTTGGTGAGATCACCTCACTGTGTGGCGCAGCCGAGGCCGAACGCCTTGCCGAGGAACGCTCACAGGAAGATCTGCGGTCATCTCGCCGGTATCGAACGTTTCTACCCGTCAAGAGTCTTCGACAACAGATCCTTTGTGGATCTAGGCTGCGTGCCCCTGGTCGTCGACAAGGGCACGAACACCGAGAAGCACGACCGCGACCACGGCGCTTCCGAAGAACTCCCCGAACGCCAAGGTCCCGGTGAGTACGACCACCGCCAGCAGCGGGAAGCCGAAGCGCTGTGCACGCAGGTCCTTGCACGTCCACCGGACGGCGGGCATCAAGGCCATACCAGCGGCGACCGCCCAGATCACTTCCGCTCCCGGTGCTCCCATCCACAGCAACACCGCCCCGCCGAGCAGGAACTCTCCGCACACGGCGAGCAAAACGAGCCCTGGTACCCGTGTCACTCCGGCCTTACGACAGCAACCGGACACGGCGCATGGTGCACCAGAGCCTGGCTGGTGGACCCGAGGAGCATTCCGGTGAAGCCGCCGCGGCCACGGCTGCCGACGACCAGCAGCCGGGCATGGTCGGCCAGCCGCAGCAGGGCGATGGCGGGGCGGTCGCGCACGACGACGCGGTCGACCGACACGTCCGGATACTTCTCCTGCCAGCCCGCCAGCCGTTCGGCGAGCAGACGCGTCTGGCCCTCCTCGTCCGCGAGCTCGGCCATCGTGAACCGGGTGGCCTGGAAAGCGCTGTCGACCAGTGCGTCGGTCCACGACAGGACAGCAGTCAGCGGCGCTTCGAGGACGGACGCCGCGTCGAAGGCGAACGCGATCGCGGCTTCACTGGCGGGAGAGCCGTCGACGCCGACCACGACAGGTCCGTCCACGGTTGTCGTGCCGCGGATGACCACGGTGGGGCAGTGCCCGTGCGCCGCGAGCGCGACGGCGATGGATCCGATCAGGATGCCGCTGAAGCCGCCGAGGCCCCGTGAACCGAGCACGACCGTGCGGGCGTGCTTCGACTCCTCGATGAGCTGCGGAATCGGCGGAGTCAGCAGCAACTGCGTCTCGACGGTGACGCCGGGCGCGGCGGTGAGCGCGGTGGCTTCTGCCTCGTCGAGGTAGTGCCTGCCCTGTTGCTCAAGCGTCGCGGCGAACCCCTGCCCGTCGACGATCAGCTCCGGATAGCCGCCGGTCGGCAGGATGTAGCAGTGCACCAGGCGCAACGGCATGTGGCGTCGCGCGCAGTCCTCCGCCGCCCACACGACCGCGTCCAGAGCGGTGGCGGAGCCGTCGACACCGACGACGATGGGTGGTGCGACCGGGTTGCTCATCTGTGCTCTCCTCTGTTGGCCGTGTCCGGCGGGTTGTGCCGGCGGACACGGCGTGGTCCTCCCTCGATGGTAGGTAGAACGCGGGATCAGGTCTGCCGTCGCAAGTCCCGCGGCCGAGTACCCGTTGGTGCGCAAGGCGGGGTCGTTCGACTCTGCTCGGTCACAGTCCGGGCACCGATGCCGACGTGCTCACCAACGACATCACCGGACAAGGTAGTGGTCAGGCTTCTCAGACGGAGAGCACGCGCCGTCCGGCCAATCCGGGTCGCCCAAGCGCGTCGGACAGTGTCGAATACAGGTCGAAAGCGCTCTCCATACGGGTGATTCCCAACGACATGAGCACCACCCGACTCACCACCACGACGAGGTCGACCCCGGCTGCCGCGGCCATCGTGCGAGCGTGCACCAGCGCTGTGATGCCCGCGGCACCGAAGTGACGCACGTGAGTGAGGTCGACGACCAGGTTAGGGCCCGCTTGGTGGATCCGCTCGCGTAAATGGGTCACGAGCAGCGGGCTCGTCGACTGGTCGACGTCACCACGAGCGGTGATCACGACCGTGTTCGATCCAGCAATGTCCGCCGTGATGCTCAACAGTTCGACGGAATCGCCGGCGAGTGCATTCGGAGTGGAGTCGGCGCGCACAACGAGTCCCTTCGGGACACTATGGCGACCGCGGGGTCCAGGCGGACGGGAAGTAGCAGGTTCCAACGCGGAAACCGCAGAATCCTCAGGCTCGACCATACGACAGGTATCGATCGCCGTGCAGCTTTCTTTCAAGAAAGAGGCAACAACGGGTGAATTCCGCCACGCCTGTTCACTGATGACGGCTTGTCCTGGACTCTCCAGGCTACTAGGCTATAGGTGTATATTCTCACCCGCCATGTCCCCGCGGTTACCACGCTGCGGTCAGCGGAATTTCCGATGACCACGCGACTTGGACGCTTCACCAGGCTCGGTCCAGGTCCATCCTCGCGCAACGGTGCCGTCGGAGAGGCCAGGCGAACGCATGGCGGGACGCCCGAATGGTGCTGACCGGCTCGCACAGGTGCACGCTTGGGCAGCCGCGCGGGCGGGCGACCTCGGGGTGCCCGTTACGGTTCGGCTGCTGTGCGATACCGCTGTCTCCCGGCTCGGCGTGAGCGGGGCGACGGTGACGATGGGCATCACCCGAGGCTTGCCCGAGATGAGGTGTTCGACCGACATGCTGGGCGAACACCTCGCGGAACTCCAGGTCACCGTCGGAGAGGGGCCGAGCACGGACTCCTGGAGGGCGGGAGGGCCTGTGCTGGCCGCCGATCTGGACTCGCCGGAAGCACAACGACGCTGGCCGCTGTTCACGCCTCTGGCCGTGGAAGCCGGTGCACGTGCGCTCTTCGCCTTCCCCTTGGTCGTCGGCGCGATCCGGGGCGGGATGCTGACGTTCCACCGGGTCGAGTCCGGCCCACTTGACCAGACGGCACTGCGAAACGCGTTGGCATTCGCCAGGATGGCGCTCGGACTGGTGCTCGCCGAGCAGGCAGGTCTGCGCGACGCCGACGACGCGCTGCCCTTGCACAACCCGCAACTGCACCAGGCCACCGGGATGGTCTCCGCACAGCTCCGAGTGGGTGTGGACGAAGCTTTCGTCCGGTTGCGAGGTCACGCGTTCGCCACTGGGCGCCCTTTGGCCGAACTGGCCGCCGATGTGGTGGCCCGTCGCGTCCTTTTCGCCCCGGATCAGGAGGCGACATGATCATTCGCGAACAACTGGGTGGAGGTGACCGTGCCGGGCGATGACCGTCTTCTGGAAACGTTCGTCGAGCTGGCGGACACCCTGACCGACGACTTCGACGTGATCGACTTCCTGCACCTGCTCGTGGACAGGTGCGTCGAACTCCTGGACGTCGAAGCTGCGGGTTTGCTGCTGGCGGATCAGCACGGCAGGCTCCAACTGGTCGCGACCTCCAACGAACAGGTCCGCCTGCTCGAGCTGTTCCAGTTGCAGAACGACGAGGGCCCCTGCCTGGACGCGTTCGCCAGGAGCGAGCGGGTGAGCGATCCCGATCTGACCACGGCGGGCGGACGGTGGCCTCGGTTCGCCGCAGCGGCCACCCACAACGGGTTCGCCGCCGTGGACGCGCTGCCGATGCGGTTGCGTGGCGAGGTGATCGGGGCGCTCAACCTGTTTCGCACGCTCCCCGGTGATCTGACCGACACCGCCTTGCGCACCGCGTGCGCGCTCGTCGACGTGGCCACCATCGGGCTGATCCAGGAGCGGTCGATCCGCCACCAGGAGGTCCTGACCGAACAGCTCCAGGCTGCGCTGAACAACCGGGTGGTGATCGAACAGGCGAAGGGCTACACCGCTCACCATCTCGCCATCGACATGGACCGCGCTTTCGCCGCGCTGCGTGGCTACGCGCGAAGCCACAACCTGAAGCTCAGCGCCCTCGCCCACTCGGTCGTCGCTGGCGACATCATTCCGCGCGAGTTGCTCCGCACCTCGACCAAGCCCGGCGGTCCCCCGCGGTAGAGGTACCGGAGAAGACGGGTGTTCGGGGAACTGGAAGTGCCGCAGACAGGACAGCCGCCACGCCGCCAATTGCACGACATCGTGTCGGCGGTCAGCCTGCGGAGCACCCGCGGCGGTCGCGCCCCACCGCGAACACGCGTACGTTCAGTTAGTGGCCGGGTGATCCCGCTCGGCTCTGACTATGTCGTCCACGTTGGCCCGGACCCCGCTGACGCACCGGCGTCGACGGGATGTGACACCGCATGTCCGAAACCCTCCACACCGATTCCGCTCGTGGGCAACCGCAGGACCAGTCCGACGCGATCGCCTCGCCGTTCGTCGATCTTTCCCGCCCGGAGCTGGAGAAGCTGCTGGGCGAGGCCTCAGCTCGTGCGGCGGAGGTGCTCGCCACCCAGGGGCGGTTGCGGGATCTGCTGCACGCCCATGCGGTCGTGGCCAGCGAACTGGACGTGCAGGCGGTGCTTCAGCACGTCGTCGTGGCGGCGCGGGAACTGGTCCAGGCCCGCTACGCGGCGCTGGGGGTGATCGGCGAGGGTGGCCTGCTCGACGAGTTCGTGCATGTGGGCATGGACGAGGCAGCAGTGGAGCGCATTGGTGAATTGCCCCACGGCCGCGGCATCCTGGGACTGTTGACCAGCCATCCCTCTCCGGTCCGGCTGGACGACCTGACAGCGCATCCGGCCGCCGCCGGGTTCCCGCCGAACCACCCGGCCATGGAGAGCTTCCTCGGCGTGCCGATCCGGATCGGCGATCGGGTGTTCGGCAACCTCTATTTCACCGGCAGCGAGAACGGTCGGTTCAGCGCGGAGGACGAGCAGCTCGCCGTCGCGCTCGCCGCGACCGCCGGGGTGGCCATCGAGAACGCCCGTCTCTTCCACGAGTCCGAGCAGCGCCACCGCTGGCTGGTCGCGTCGACCAACGTGACCCGGCAACTGTTCGCCGGGCAGGATCCACACCCCTTGGACCTGGTCCTGAGGGCCGCCCAGCAGACCGCCTCCGCCGACTTCGCGACCCTGGCGCTGATCAACGAGTCGGGGCACCTGCGGGTCCGGGCCGTCAGCGGCGTCCTGACCGACCACGTGTTCGGTCTGCTCCTGGACATGGACACCAGCCTGTCCGGACAGGTCGTCCAGTCCGGCACCCCCGTTCTGACCAACTCGGCCCAGAACACGGGTGGCGTGGAGCTCCCGGTGCGGATCGGGTCCGTCATCGTGGTGCCGCTCGTGTCCGGTGACGAGGTGATCGGCGCGGTCAGCGTCGGCAGGGTGGAAGGTCGCCAGCAGTTCACCGACGCGGACATGGGCCATGTCGCCGGATTCGCCAGCCACGCGGGAGTCGCGATGGAACTCGACCGCGTTCGCGTCCACCGGCAGGATCGACGCCTCAGCGACGAGCACGACCGCATCGGCACCGACCTGAACGACCACGTGATCAAGAAGCTGTTCGCGGTCAGCATAGGCCTCAACAGCCTGCTCAGCACCACGCAACCCCACCTACACAAGCGCATCACCTCCTACACCGGTGTCCTCGACGACACCATCAACCGAATCCGCACGACCATCTACGACATCGACGACACGCCCGATACCGAGCCGAAACAGCACAAGCTGAACGACCTGCAGCAACGGATCCTCACGGCCGCCGACGACCACGCGCTGATCCTCGGTTTTCCCGTGCTGACCAGCTTCAGCGGGAAATTCGGCCGCGCCATCCCGCTCACCCTGGCCGACGACATCATCACCGTGATCCGTGCGGGGCTCAACGCCATCGCCGGTCACGTCCGCGCCACTCACGCCGAACTCCGCGTCAGCGCGGACGGAGACCTGATCACCGCCGAGGTCATCGACAACGGAACGAGCAACGGGACGTCACTCGCCATCGACGGACTGGGCAGTTTCGTCAACCGCACAGCGAACGGCGGCTCCGCCCCGCTTAGTCGAGGCACGCACCTCACCTGGACCACCCACATCCCCGCCGACCAGTAAGGCCAACCCGTGATGGCCCAGACCACCCGAAATCAAAGGGGTGGCGTCGGCCTCGGCCGCAGTCAGGGTGAAGGCCCTGGAGGGACCCCACCCCCGGTCCTGGGGGTGGCGCTGTCCCCTGAGAGGCTGGAGAGCACTGACGCGTGAACGCGATCGGGTGGGTCGCCGTGGGGTTCACCGCCGCGGCGTTGGCGGCCGTGTTCGACGGAGCGGGCACCGTGTTGCAGGCCAAAGCCGCTCAGAGCCGCGACATGGTGCCCGTGCGACGAGAAACCCTGTACGCCGTCGGCGTGTTCGTGGACGTCCTGGGCTGGGCGCTGACCGTCGTCGCGTTGCGGTTCCTCCCGGTGTTCGCCGTCCAGGCTATCGTGGCCGGTCAAACAGCGGTCACCGTGGTGTTGGCGCACTTGGTGCTGCGCTCCGCGATCCACTCGACCGACTTGCTGGCCATCGCCTGCACCGGACTGGGACTCGCCGCGCTCGCCGCGAGCGCCACCGCAGACATCGGGTGGACGGCGTCATCGGATGTCGTCACCGCTGTGCTGCTGGGTCTGCTGGCGGCCGTGGTGCTCGCCGCGGTGTGGGCAGCACATCGAGGCGCGGTCGCGCGGTCGGTCGTCACCGGGCTCGCCTTCGGTGGTTCCGCCGTCTCGGTACGGGCCTTGCTCGTGCTGCCCGGATTCACGGCGACCCCAATCGCCCTGCTGACCCAACCGCTCACCTACGCGGTGATCGGCTACGCCGCGGTCGGCGTTCCGCTGTACGCCTCCGCTCTGCGCCGCAGCACACCCGCGATGCCGAGCGCGATCGTCACCATGATCGAGGTGGTCGTGCCCGGTGCGCTCGGCATGGTGCTGCTCGGCGACGGGATCCGGCCCGGATGGTGGACGATCGCGGCTGGCGGTCTGCTCCTCGCCTCGGTCGGGGTCACCGTGCTGGCCATGCGCGAGACAGCACGAGCTCGTAGTGGCTTCCCAGCACCACCTCCGACTTCGGCTCAGGACGGTGACCGGAATTCGGAAGCCCTGGCGTCGGAGCGTCCACCGAAGTGAAGGGACGCTCTCCCCGACGGAGCAGAGACCCTCGTTCAGGACTTCGTCGTCGCGAGAACGGTTCGGGCACGGTCCGCATGAGTGGCGGTGACGAGGACTTCGAAGCGGCTGGGCACGGTGGCGCTCAGGGAGGTGAAGTCCCGGCGTCCCCTGGTCAAGCCGTAGCTCACCGCGCTGAACACGCCGCCGAACAGCGCGCCTGTGGCGAGGCAGAAGGCCACCGCGGGCACGATCGTGTCGGCGGTGCTGAGAAAGCTGAGGACCAAGCCGACGAACACGCCGAACCAAGCACCGCCCGCCGCGCCCGCGAGAATGGCTCGCGGCCAGGTCAGTCGGCCGGTGATCTGCTCGACCATGCGGAGGTCGCTGCCGATGATCTGTGTCGTCCGGACGTCGAACTCGTTGTCCGCCAGGTGGTCGACCACGCTCTGCGCCTCGGCGTAGGTGGCGAACGCACCCAAGGACACCTGTCCTCCCGTGGTCTTCATCGGGGTGTCGGACAAGTGGATTGGTGCCGCTGTGTCGGTCATGGCTGCCTCTCGATGTGCTGGATCGCGGGTCCTTCGATGCCGGACGACGCACCGAATCGGAGCTCGCGGCAGCCCGGTGGTGGGCGAACCTCTTTCCCTGACAACGATTCCGCCCGATGACGTCGACGGACAGGGTCGTTGCACCCCGAGGAGGCGGGACCTCCTTCCCTCAGGAACCGCGGACAATGGTTTCCGGGACTACACGTGGCTCACCCACTCGAGCGCACCGGCTGGGAAGCGTTCGGCAGGTGTGCTCTGTGGCCGCGCCCCGGACCCCTGCGTCTCCTTTCCCCGTCAACTCAAGGTGAGGGTGGCGCCAGTGCAGGTCCCCGTGCTCGTGCGGATTGCCCGGACGGTCGTCGTGGCCGTCGCGCTCGTCTTCTGCGCCATCGGTGTGGTGGTCACACCGATGGTCCTCCTGTTCTTCTGGAGGGCGCTGGGACTGACGATCGGCGTAGCCGCGTGGAAGGCGCCGGAAGAACTCCCGGCGATGCGAAAGCTGCACGGACTCCGCGAATCCTCTCCGCAGACGGGCATCGGAACCGCCGCGGGTCTGGTCGCGCTGTGCCTGGTCATCACCGGAATGATCACCACGGTCGGCGCGCTCACGATCATGACGCTGGTGGTGCTGTCCGCTGCCACCTCGGTGTGGGCGTACAGGCGCGTTCCGGACACGTCGAACACAGGTGAGGTGAAGGTGCTCACCACCCCTGTGTCCGAGATCCTCTACGAGCCCGGCGCCCCCGCGGATGCGTTGCCCACCGACGAACTGTGCCTGGCGTGGCGGCGCAGCTACCTCCACCTGCAGCGAGCGGCCGACGACCACACCCAGCAACGGATCATCCTTGCGCGACAGGCGTATCTCGACGAACTGGAACGACGGGACGGCACCGACTTCTCCCAGTGGCTGGCGGGTGGCGCCCGCGCGAGCAGCGACCCTCACAGGTACTTCTCCGCGTAGTGAACCCCGCACCGCCTGGGTCGCTCGGCGATTTCGGAGGGACGTTGTGCTCTGACGTCGACCTCGACGGCCCGGCACCGTGGAGCCATGACGAAAACACTGCACAGGTCGGACGACGAGCTGAAGACCGCGGTCATCGAAGAACTTCGGTGGACGCCCGAGGTGAACAGCGCGCACATCGGCGTGTCGGTCAACGACGGGGCCGTGACGCTGTCGGGCGAAGTGGACAGCTTCCCGGAGAAGCGCCTCGCGGGCAAGGTGGTCGAGCGCGTGCACGGAGTGACCGCCATCGCTCAGGAGATCACGGTGAACAGCGTCTTGAACGGGGTCACCGACACCGACATCGCCCGCGGCGCCGGCGAAGCGGTCGAGCGCGCGGTCGACGTCCCGGACACGGTCAAGGTCTCCGTGCACGACCGGGTCGTCACCCTCACGGGGTCCGTGCGGTGGCACTTCCAGCACGAGGCCGCGGATCGCGCCGTGCACTACATCAGGGGCGTCAAAGCGGTATTGAACAACGTCGTCATCGTCCCGACCGCTTCGCCGGTCGACATCAAGAAGGGCATCACGGCCGCGTTGGTGCGCAACGCCGAGGTCGAGAGCAAGCACATCACGGTCACGACCGACAACGCGGGCGTGGTCACCTTGGAGGGCTCGGTCGGATCGTGGTCCGAGCGCCGCCAGGCGGAACGCGCCGCGTGGGCGGCGCCGGGCGTCACCGGGATCGTCGACCACCTCCGCATCTCCTACTGATGACGGCCACCGAGGAGCGGCTCGGCGCGTGGAGCGGTTTCCGCGGCGAGAACTGGCGGCACGCGATCGACGTGCGCGGGTTCATCCAGGACAACTACACGCCCTACGAAGGCGACTCCGGATTCCTCGGCGGCCCGACCGGGCGGACCACCGCCCTGTGGCTCGGGGTGTCCGGGTTGTTCCCGCAGGAGCGCGAGCGCGGCGTCCTCGACATTGACACGCACACCCCCTCGTCGATCACGTCGCACCTGCCCGGCTACCTGGACCGCGACGCGGAGATCATCGTGGGGTTGCAGACCGACGCTCCGCTCAAGCGGGCGATCATGCCCAACGGCGGGTTGCGGATGGTTGAGGCGAGTCTCGCCGCCTACGGCTACGACATGGACCCACTGGTGCGCGAGATCTTCACCAAGTACCGCAAGACCCACAACGACGGGGTGTTCGACGCCTACACCGACCAGATCCGGCGGGCACGGCGGGCGGGGGTCATCACCGGGCTACCCGACGCCTACGGGCGCGGGCGGATCATCGGCGACTACCGGCGGGTCGCGCTCTACGGCGTGGACCGGCTCGTGGCGGCCAAACACGCGGAACGGGCCCTGCTGGACGTGGTGCCGTCCACGGAAGCGGTCATCCGCGACCGCGAGGAACTGGCCGAACAGGTGCGGGCACTCGACGAGCTGAAGCGGATGGCCGCGAGCTACGGCGACGACATCTCCGGACCGGCGACGACCGCTCGTGAAGCGGTGCAGTGGCTCTACTACGCCTACCTCGCGGCGGTGAAGGAGCAGAACGGCGCCGCCATGTCACTGGGCCGGACCTCGACCTTCCTGGATGTCTACCTCCAGCGCGATCGCGACGCCGGACGGCTGACCGAGTCGGCGGCGCAGGAGTTGGTCGACGACCTGGTGATCAAGCTGCGGATCGTGCGGTTCCTGCGCACCCCCGCCTACGACGCGTTGTTCTCCGGTGACCCGACGTGGGTCACCGAGTGCCTCGGCGGGATGGGTGAGGACGGCCGTCCGCTGGTGACCCGCACGAGCTTCCGGTTCCTGCAGACGCTCTACAACCTAGGCCCCGCACCGGAACCCAACCTCACCGTCCTGTGGTCCCCCCGGCTCCCCGTCGGGTTCAAGCGGTTCTGCGTCGGCGTGTCCGTGGACACGAGTGCGATCCAGTACGAGAACGACGACCTGATCCGGCCGCGGTTCAGCGACGACACCGCGATCGCCTGCTGCGTGTCGGCGATGAAGGTCGGCAAGCAGATGCAGTTCTTCGGCGCACGGGTCAACCTCGCGAAAGCGCTGCTGTACGCGGTCAACGGCGGCCGCGACGAGGTGTCCGGAGACCAGGTCGCTCCGCCCTCCCCCGCGCTCACCGGCGAGGTCCTGGAGTACGAGGAGGTCCGGGCGGCGTTCGACCACATGATCGACTGGTTGGCCAAGACCTACGTGGACGCGCTGAACGTCATCCACTACATGCACGACAAGTACGCCTACGAGCGCATCGAGATGGCGTTGCACGATCACCCGGTCCAGCGGCTGCTCGGGTGCGGCATCGCGGGCCTGTCGGTCGTCGCGGACAGCCTGTCGGCGATCAAGTACGCTCGGGTGCGGGTGATCCGCGACGAGACCGGCCTCGCCGTCGACTACGTCGTGGAGGGCGAGTTCCCCCGCTACGGCAACAACGACGACCGCTCCGACGACATCGCCGTGGAGCTCGTCGAGGACTTCATGGCCAAGGTGCGCCGCTATCCCGCCTACCGCGACGCGGTGCACACCCAGTCCGTGCTGACCATCACCTCGAACGTCGTCTACGGCAAGCACACCGGCAACACCCCGGAAGGCCGGCGTGCGGGAGCGCCGTTCGCGCCGGGCGCGAACCCGATGAACGGCATGGACCGGCACGGGTTGGTCGCGACGGCGCTGTCGGTGGCGAAACTCCCCTACGACCAGGCGCTGGACGGGATCTCGCTGACGGCGAGCATCACCCCCGGTGGGCTTGGCCGCACCGCGGACGAGCGGGTCACGAACCTGGTCGGCGTGCTCGACGCCTACGTCGACGCGGGCGGCTACCACCTCAACGCCAACGTGCTCGACCGCGCGACGCTGGTGGACGCCATGGCGCACCCGGAGAAGTACCCCCAGCTGACCATCCGGGTCTCCGGCTACGCGGTGAACTTCGTGCGGTTGACACCCGAGCAGCAGCGCGACGTGATCAGCCGGACGTTCCACGAGTCGCTGTGACCACCGGCGCGATCCACTCGTGGGACACGGCCACCGCGGTGGACGGGCCGGGGACCCGGTTCGTGGTGTTCACCAGCGGGTGCCCGTTGCGGTGCCTGTACTGCCAGAACCCGGAGACCTGGCACGAGCGCGACGGGCGCCGGGTGTCCGTGGACGAGCTGGTCGCCGAGATCGCGAAGTACCAGCGGTTCATCGAGGTCGCGGGTGGTGGGGTGACGATCAGCGGCGGGGAACCCCTGCTCCAGCACGAGTTCGTGGGCGAACTGCTGCACCGGGTCAGGGAACTCGGGATGCACACGGCACTGGACACCTCGGGGTTCCTCGGGGACAAGGCGAGCGACGCGCTGCTGGCCGACACGGACTTGGTGCTGCTGGACATCAAGTCCTGGGACCCGGCGACCTACCTCCGGGTGACCGGCGAGGAGGTGTCCCCGACGCTGAGGTTCGCCCAACGGCTGTCGGACCTGGGCAAGCCGATGTGGATCCGGTTCGTCCTGGTGCCGGGACTGACCGACGACTGGGACAACGTCGAGGGCGTGGCCGCGTTCGTCGCCGAACTGGACTCGGTCGAGTGCGTGGACGTGCTGCCCTTCCACAAGCTCGCCGCCCCGAAGTACGCCAGGCTCGGCATCCCGTTCCCGCTCGCCGACGCTCCGACGCCTGACGCGGCCTTGGTGGACCGGGTGCGCGGGCAGTTCCTCCGCCACGGTCTGCGCGCCTGATCGGCGGGATCCGCCGACCAGGCGGATCCCGCTCAGCTGACGTGGTACCGCGCCGCGTGCTCGGCGGCGATCCGGACACCCCACCGCCGGGCCCGGTCGATCTCACCGTCACGCAGCGGACCGCGCATTCCCGTGACGACGAAGCTCTCCGGGCGAGCCGCGACGGCGAACCCGAGTCGGCGGAGCTTGCTCAGCGCGCGACGGGCCGCGGAGCCTGACAGCAGGGCCGCCTTCATCCGGGTGTCGAATGCGGCGACCTGGGCGGTCGGATGCCGGTTGTCCAGTCCATCGAGCCATTCCCGCAGGCCGATTTCCGCGGAGACGACCTCGCCGACGGCTTGGTCCGCGGCCGATTTGCGGGTGCTCGGCCTGCTCATCCCGAACGCGTGGGTGGGAGCGCCGACCACGAGCAGGTCGATGTCGTCGAGCAGCGGCGGCAGAGCCGCGCCGACTTCCACGACGTCGACCGCCGCGGAGGTGGACAGACCTTCAGCGACCGCCTGTGCGATCTGCCGGGTGTTGCCGAACATCGACTCGTAGACCACAAGTGCACGGGTCATCGCGTTTCCCCCTCTCCATTGTCGTCCAAGCCCGACGTTCGGGCGTGGTCCACACTCACCACGATCCGCTTCTCGCGGATCACCACTTCCTCGTCGCGATCATGTAGTCGTCCGGCGATGAGTCCATTGAGGATGTTGCTGGGCCTTCCGGCCGAAACCGAAGTAGGTGATCGGGCCGACGAAGTTGATCGCGATCACAACGGCCCACCAGGCCTTGCGGCCCACGACCAGTTCGCGCGGTCGATGCCACAGGTCGATCCAGGCCGTGAAGGCCAACACCAGTTCGATGACGCTCAGAACGCGCATGGTGCCGCGTTGCCGCGCCGAGTAGTCTCCCCAGAGCTTGCGTGCCACGATCGTCTCCTTTGTCTCTGCCGACGTGTCGGCTAGTGGTACTTGGTAGTCCACTCGGGCTCGACCACTGCCCATTCACGTTCCCAGCGCAGCGAGTTCATCCTCTTGTTCAGGTGCGTGGCCGTCGCGCAGAACCCGACCATCAGGCACACAAGCGATGACCAGAACAGGAAAGCCACGCCGATCGCCGTGATCGCGGCGCGCTCCGGGGTCAGCGGATGCGTGGTGATCCCCCCGCTGTCGTCTAGCCAGATCGCGACGGAACCGCCCGCTTTCACGTTGGGCGCGGCAGGCACCAAGCCCTGGCGTGGGTCGCCGTCAGGAGCAGTCCACGAAGCGGAGACGTAGTGGGGCTGGGCGCCTGCCGCGGTTGCGGGCGGTGCGTCCGCCAGCAGCGTGGCGGTGGATGCGTGACGGGTGCGCAGCTGCTCGACCGATGCCGCCGAACTGGTCCGGTACGTCTCGGAGCCGAGGAACGCGGCAATCGGGATGCCGAGCAGCGCGACCGCTATGGCGGCGATGAGCACAACACGCTCGAAACGATCGCCCGCATCCGCATGCCGGCTGCGGAACACTCGCCGCGCCAGTCGTACGAATGGTGCGGCCATCGGAGTGCTCATCGTCGTCCTTTCACCGTGCCGACATCGTTCATCCGGTATCGCCGCACGGCCGACGAAGACGCCACGCCGCGAGGGTGTGGCGGACTGTGGTCACAGCAGCGGTCCTGGGGTCACGGGCACTCCGGTTTCCCGCGACTGCTCGGGAATCGGCTCGACCACGTCGTTGACCACCACGACCGGACAGGACGCGTGGTGCACGCAGTAGGCGCTCACCGAGCCCAGCAACGCGGTCATGACCGCCCCCAAACCCCTGCGACCCACCACGAGCAGCGACGCGTGCTCGGATGCCGCCGTCAAGGCCAACTTGGCTTCCTCACGGGCCACAACGGTGCGGATCTCGACCTCGGCCGTGATCCCGGCGACCGCTTCGTCGAGCACCTGCTGCCGCGCGGCGCGCAACTCCTCGGGCAGCATCCCGATCAACATGTCGATCGGGACCACGCCGACGGCCATGCCGAAGTCGCGGTGCTGCCCGGTGATCGCCTCGACGGCGCACCCACGCCGCTCGGCCTCGTCGACGGCCCAGACGAGCGCCGCCCGACTGGCCGGGGATCCGTCCACACCGACCACGATCGGCCGCGATTCCAAGTCGTCCACGATCCGCTCCCCTGTGGTGGTCCGTCCGGGTACAACGAGCTTCTAGGTCGTCGGACGAACGACGGCCAACGGGCACGAGGCGTGGTAGACCAACGCCTGGCTGGTGGATCCCAACAGCATTCCGCCGAATCCGCCGCGCCCTCGACTTCCGACCACCAGCAGTTGTGCCGTCTCCGCCAGCCGCAGCAACGCGCGCACCGGGCGGTCCCGCAGCACGAGGCGGTCGACGTGCACGTCCGGGAACTTCTCTTGCCACCCGGCGAGCCGCTCCGCGAGCAGCCGCTGTTCCTCTTCCTCGACCCGCGCCCAGTCGATCGCCAACCGCACCCCGCTGTAGGGGCTGTCCACGATGAAGTCCGTCCACGCCATGGCAGCGGTGAGCGCGACACCACGGGTGGAAGCAGCTTCGAACGCGAACCCGATCGCCGCCTCGCTCGCGGGCGACCCGTCCACGCCAAGGACTACCGGGCCGTCCGCGGGGTTGCCCCGGACCACCACGACCGCACAACGGCCATGGGCGGACAGGCCCACCGCGGTGGAGCCGACCAGCTGTCCGGTGAATCCACCGAGACCCCGCGACCCGAGAACGACCATCCGGGCGGTGCGGGATTCCTCCAGCAGCACGGGAACCACGTCACCGGACACCATCGCGGTCTCGACCTCGACACCCGCGGCGGCGTCCTCCGCGGCCGACTCCGCCGCGGCGAGCACAGCGAGCCCCTTCTCCTCGAACGCCTCGCGCACCCTGTTCTTCGCCAGCAGGAAGTCGGGGTAACCGACAGCGGGCACCGCACAGGCGTGCACCAAGCGCAGCGACACCCGGTGCCGCTCGCACTCGCGCACCGCCCAGCCGACCGCCTCGATCGAGGACTCCGAGCCGTCGACCCCGACCACGACCGGCGCGGTAGTCCCGGTCATGACACGGCCTTGCCGGTGAGGATCCGCACGTCGGCGACACCCACGACGCCACCTGCCAGGGCGACGACGACCTGCTCGGACTCCGGGTCGACGAATTCGGCGCCGATGCTCACCACACCGTCGCGAACCGACACCGACCAGTCCAGGACGCCGCCGTAGATCTCCAGCCTGCGGCGCACATCGGCTGCGATGGACGTGTCGGTCCTGGCCAGCGCGCGCACCACGTCGCGACGCGTCACCACCCCGACCACCGTCGAGCCGTCGACGATCGGAACGCACCGCACGTGGTCGTCGAGCATGACCCGCGCGACCAGCGCGATGGACGAACCCACACCCATGCCGAAGGCGGGCGAGGTCATCACGCGCTCGACGGGCGAGTCGAGGGATTCGGGCGTGTCCGCGTACTCACCGCGCAGCAGGTCCGTCTCCGTCACGATCCCGACCATGTGCAGCTCGGAGTCGACCACGGGCAGCGCGGTGAACCCGTGCGACGCGAGCAGCCCGGCCGCTTCGCGGATCGACACGTCGGGTGTCACGGTCACCGCCGGACTGGACATGATGTCGTGGACGCGCATGGTTCTCCTCCTCGTAGCTGTTCTTCCTCCAACGCTAGGAACCTCAGCAGGCGGGCAACGCAGCCTTTGGTCCTCAGGGCATAGGGCCTGATGGTCCGTCACAGGGGCACGGGGTAGTCCGCACTCGCGGGAAGGGGACCTTGTTCTCTTCATGACGTTCCTGGAAGCGCACACGATCGGGTCATGACGACTTCGGAGTACCTGCGTGGTCGAGAGGTAGGACGCGTGTGGTTCTGGTGGGTGACCGCCGGGGAGTTCAGCGGCTTCACGGTGCCCGCGGTGCTGGGTGCGGTGAACTCGTTGCCCGCGCTTCTCGTGGCGGCGGGCTTGGCCGAAGGCGCTGTCCTCGGCTGGACGCAGGCCCACGTGCTGCGCCGAGCGCTGCCGGGGTTCTCAGTAGTGCGATGGACCACAGCGACGGCGCTGGCGGCCGGATTCGCCTGGGCGGTCGCCATGAGCATGTCCGCGAACGGGGAGCGTCTGGCGTCGTGGCCGGTCGCGGTGCTCGTTCCGCTGGCCGCGATCGCCGGGATGGCGGTGCTGCTGTCGATCGGTAGCGCGCAGTGGCTGGTGCTCCGCCATCACGTGGAGCGCGCGCACCGGTGGATCTGGGCGACCGCACTCGCGTGGGGCGCGGGCCTGGTCGTGTTCCTGGCGGTCGCCACCCCGTTGTGGCAACCAGGACAGGGACTCCTGCTCCGAGCGGTGATCGGTGTGGTGGCCGGTCTGCTGATGGCGGCAACGATGGCCGCCGTCACCGGTGCGGCGATCACCCGTCTGACAGGAGCGACACGGTACAGCTCGACGGAGGTACCCCGGACTGGCCGACCGCCGGTCTCTCCACGCTGAAGATCACGGCGCACACAAGAGCACTGGCTCGCCGGCTCGACCGCCCAGCACCGCAGTCATGCCCCACCGCGCTCCGCCGACGGAGGTATCTCGATGGACGACTCGACTACCGGCAGTACGAACACCGCACCGCGATCGACGATCAACCGGCTGGTGCTCACCGTTGTCAGGTCCCGCTGGCATCGTCTTCTAGCAAGTGTTTGCGAACTCGACTTCACCGGGCGCCGAACGGGCAATCGCGTAGCGCTACCGGTGCAGTACGTCGGCGACGCTTCCCACATCGTGATCTACGTCGCCGGCGCCGCCACCAAGCAGTGGTGGCGGAACTTCGAGCATCCACGTCCGGTGCGGATACGGGCGAACGGCATCACCTACGACGGCACAGCTCGGATCATCGCTCAGGAGGATCCGGGCAGAGCAGAAGCAGAGGAGTTCTATCACGGGCGGTTCCCGAAGGTGCGGATCGCACCGGACGCTCCGATGATCGTCGCCGACGTCGAGAACACCCGGTGACGTGTTCCCGAACGCAGACCTGGTAGTCCACTGTGCACCAGACCCGCCTCCTCCAGCGGAACAAGAAGTCGGCCACGAACAGCTGCCTGTGGACGCGGTGGTCCGCTCATCGATGGCGGTCTCGGCTTCGGACCGCTCATCACGTCACCCCATCGCTTCGTCCTGCGATCGCGGCCGCCGACGTCCGGCCTGTCGACGTCGGCGGGCAGCGCCACGTCGATCTGCCACACCTCCGCTCGGAGAGCCGTGTGGACGTTGTGCAGCACAGCGCCGCAGGCCATGAGGCAGCCAACCCCGAGCCGGTCTCGGCGGCGATGGACCCGGCTCGACCGAGCCGTTCGCCTCTCGTCCCGATCTCCGTGTGGCAAGAGCATCGAAGAACACAGACGAGGAGTTGACCGCCATGAACACAGCCCACCGGATCATCGTCGGCATCGACGGCTCACCAGCGAGCACCGCCGCGCTCGACTGGGCGGTCCGACAGGCCGGCACCACGGGGAGTTCGGTGCTGGCGGTGTCGGTGTGCAGAGTGGACGTCAAACCCCCGTCCAGCACGCCGATGCCGATCACCGGATCCTCCGGAGTGGACCCGTTCCGCGAACAGCATGCTCGCGACCTGCGGACGGCGGTGGAGCAGGTCGGACAGCACGCAGGTGGAATCGTGGTCGACCAGGTCGTGCCGATCGGCGACCCCGGCAAGGTGCTGGTGGACCTGGCAGCTGACGCCGACGCGCTCGTCCTGGGCGGGCACGGCTACCGCAAAGGCGGTCTGACCGTGATCGGATCCGTGGCGGCGTACTGCCTGCGGCACGCGAATTGCCCGGTGACCGTGGTCCCGGTGGCCGCCCTCGACGGCAACGGGCTCGTCGTGCCGGGGGCGGCGCAGGAGTTCCGCTGAACGCGATGGTCGGGACGACGGCGAGCAACCCTCTCGGACGGAGCCTCCGAGGGATCGCCGCTCCACTCGGCGCCGACCCTGGTCGAGGCGGGCTTCCGGTTCCACGGCGTCACCCAGCGCCTGAGGTCGCGCTACACCCTCAGACGCCTGCCGACCGCCTTCAGATAGACCCCGACCGGCATACCCGCGAACAAGCGGCTCTCCATCCCGACCGAACTCCGCTCCTCGAGGAACCGCAACGCCGGTTCCGCCGAGGCCCCGCTGAACAGCGCGGCGAACGCGCGCTCCAGTTGCCGCGGCTCGCGGATGACCACATCCAGGAGCGCGGCGTCGAGCACCCGGTGCCTCGTGCTCATCGCGGGCAGGTCGAAGGGGTGGCCGTGCTCGACCAGTGACCGCACGACGGCGGCACTGTCGTCCTGCACCCGCTGGTAGGAATAGCCGGTGCTCGCCTTGACCATGCCCGCCGGGGTGCCGATGGCCAGGACGTCACCGCGCCGACGCGCGACCCTGCCCGCCGACAACGGCAGCACAGCACCTTCCTCGTGCAGCACCGTGCAGGCGCCCGCGTGGAGCACGTCGTCGAGGTAGCCCTCCAGCGCGGCGCGCTGGGCGTCGACCCCTGGCAGCGGTCCATGCGGAGAGGCGAACGAGGTGTGCTCGACCAACGCCTCGGTCGCCGAGAACGGGAGCACGTAGAGGAAAGCGGCGCGGTCGGCCTGGCTCGTGCGGAAGTCGAACAGGGTCGGCACTCCCGGGTCGAACACCGGCCGCTCGGCGACGACACGTCGTCCGCGGAAAACCATGTGCGCGTCCACCGGCGGCGGTTCGGTCGGTCCGAGCACGCTGTCGAACACCCAGCGCGCCTCGACCTCGTCGCCGTCCACGACCACGTGGGTCCGACCGGGCGGTCCGTCGATGCCGTCCACGTGGCCGCGGCGGAACTCGAAGTGCGGCAAGGGTTCTGCCAGCTCCCGGACGATTCGGTCGAGGTCGGTGCCGCGCACAACCTGGTACCGGTAGTGGCCGAGGGGCAGCGTGCGGGTCCGACCGCCGACGTGCACCCGGACGCGGTCGAACCTGCTCGACACCGCGGTGTCGAGCAGGGTGGGCCGGCCGGTCCACGAGGACCAAGCGATGGTGTCGAGCGGGTGGCTGCCGTCGTCGACGATCACCACCCGGTCGTGCCACCGGGGTTCCAGGGCGAGGTGGCCAGCGAGGGACAGCCCGCTCAGGCCACCACCCGCGATCACCACCGTCATCCGTGGTCGGCCTTCGCCCGTGCTCTGGCGACGCGGGCGCGGGTGAGCAGGAACGCGATCGTGACGGCGGCCAGCCCGGTGAACACCCGGTTCACGTCGACCGCGGGCCGCCACGACACCTGTCCCCCGGTGATGACGTAGGCGCCGACGGGCCTGCCGGACACGCCGAAACCACCGCCCTCGCCCTCCTGGCCCTTCTCGTCCTTGCCGATCCCCGCGCCCGCGCCTCCGCTGACGGCGGCCGCGGTGATCACGGTGACGCCGTCGTGCTCGTAGGGGTCCGAGTACACCCGTCGCACGGTGATCGTGTCGCGGGCCTTCTCCACCAGTTCGTCGATCTTCACAGCGATCAGTTCCCCTCGTCGGGAGTCCGGTCCTCGTGGACGGCGACGATCGGCGGATTCACGCGCTCGACCTCGATGGACCATTCCTTGGCCAGCACGGCGATCGCAGCGACGGCGGTGACCACCGGGGCGAGGATGGCGGCGACCACGCCGGCCGTCACGGGGATCTCCATGACCGTGTGGCCGCGGTCGTCCTTGACCACGATCCGGCGGACGTTGCCCTCGTGGATCAACTCCTTCACCTTGGCCACCAGTGCCTGTCCGCGGACACGGTCCGTGGTCGTTGTCGTCTGGTCGTTGGTGACGGTCATCGGATCTCCTCGCACTCAGCGGACCGAACCGTTCGCGATCGGTTCGAGCTTCCCGCCTGCCGTGTCCGGTCGGCAGTGCGCTTGGTCCCCGACCGCCGATGACGTTCGGCACTGCCCCCTGGGCCACCGGCCGTCGCACGCTGGTCGCATGACGACCGACAGGCCGGAAGCAGTGCTGTCCTGCCGTGGTTTGTGCAAGCGGTTCGGCGAGCTGACCGCGGTCGACGACGTGACCTTCACGATCTCCGCCGGGGAGACCTACGGTCTGCTGGGTCCGAACAGCGCGGGCAAGACGACGATCATCTCGATGGTCGCGGGCATTCTCCGGCCCGACGTGGGCGACGTGCTTGTCGAGGGTGTGCCCGTGTCGACCAGGACGACTGAGCCCAAGGGACGCATCGGGTACGTGCCCCAGGAGTTGGCCCTGTACCCGGACCTGACCGGGCGGGAGAACCTGCGGTTCTTCGCGCGCCTGCAAGGGCTCTCCCGCACCGCCGTGGCGCGTCGGGTGGCACATGTGCTCGACGTGGTCGGATTGGCCGACCGCGCCGACGACCGCGCCGAGCATTACTCGGGCGGCATGAAACGACGGCTCCACATAGGTATGGGCCTGCTGCACGAACCGGTTCTGCTGGTGCTGGACGAGCCCACGGCGGGTGTCGATCCACAAAGCCGCAACGCGATCATGGACAACATCCGTGAACTCGCGGACAGCGGGCTCGCGATCCTCTACACCACTCATTACATGGAGGAAGCCGAGCGGCTGTGCGACCGGGTGGGCATCATCGACGCGGGTCGGCTGGTCGCTGAAGGCACCCGGCGCGAACTGGTCGCGCGACTGGGCGAGAGGGACCGGATCTCGCTGACGGTGGACGGCGACCTGGCGGCCGCGAAGCACACCGCCGAGGAAATACCCGCCGTGCTTGATGTCGCCGCCCGTGGACCACGTCTGGATCTGCTGGTGCACGACGCACGTCAGTGCCTGCCGGGAGTGTTGTCCGCGTTGGCGGAGGACGACGTCCACATCCGCGGGGTCGAGGTCGACGAACCGGATCTGGAGACCGTGTTCCTGCACCTCACCGGCAATGCGCTCAGGGGGTGACGTGGTGCACGCTGCTCTCCTGATCGCCACCAAGGACCTTCGCCAGCGGCTGCGCGACCGATCGGTGCTCGTGTTCACCCTCGTTCTCCCGCTCGGGCTCGGGCTGGTGTTCAGCCTGGTGCTGGGCGATGTCGGCGGCGGGAACACCGTCTTCCGGTACGCGGTGGTCAACGCCGACGGCGGCCCGGTGGCCGCGGTGTTCACCGACGAGGTGCTACCCGCCGCGGTCGAGGGCGGCGCGGTCGACGTGCGGTCCGCCTCGTCCAGGGACGAGGCGCTGCGGCTCGTCGACAGCGGGGACGTGACAGCCGCGTTCATCCTGCCGCCCGCGTTCTCCGACGACGTGCGGGCGGGCCGAGCAGCCACGGTGGAGGTCGTTGGCGACGTCGATTCCCCGCTGGGAACCGGCGTGGCGCGGTCGATCGCAGAGTCGTTCACCCAGCGGTTGGCGTCGACGAGGATCTCCGTCGCGGCCGCGCTGCTCGGCGGGTCCACACAAGACCCCGCGGAACTCGCCGCACGGGCGGCCGCCTTGACCGACCCGCTGGTCCTGGTCGACGCGCCCGCGTCCCGTCGCGAGTTGGACGCGACGACCTACTACGCGGCGGGCATGGCGGTGTTCTTCCTGTTCTTCACCGTCCAGTTCGGCGTCACGAGCCTGCTCGACGAGCGGCGGACGGGCACGCTCGCCAGGATGCTCGCCTCCCCGATCCGCCCGTCGTCGGTTCTGATCGGCAAGTTGATCACCAGCCTGGCCGTCGGCGTCGTCGGCACCACCGTCCTGGTCGCGGCCACGAGCCTGCTGATGGGGGCGCGGTGGGGTCATCCGCTCGGCGTCGGCCTGCTGATCGTGTCCGGCGTTCTCGCCGCTACCGGGATCGTCGCCGTGGTGGCCTCACTCGCACGCACCTCCGAGCAGGCAGGCGGCTGGCAATCGGTCACGGCGATCACCCTGGGAGCCTTGGGCGGCGCCTTCTTCCCGGTGACGCAAGTGGGTGAGCCGCTCGCCACGCTCAGCCTCCTCTCACCCCACCGGTGGTTCCTGCGCGGACTCGCCGACCTCGCGGGCGGCGAGGTCACGGCCGTGCTCCCGTCGGTCGGAGTGCTGACCGCGTTCGCGCTCGTCGGCTTCGGCATCGCCTCCGCACTGACCCGCAGGGAAGTGGGCTGGTGATCACCAAGGTCTTGACCATCGCCGGGACGAACCTGCACCGGCTGTTCCGCGACCGCACCAACCTGTTCTTCGTCCTCGTGCTGCCCCTCATGCTCATCCTGGTCCTCGGCGCCGCGTTCGGCGGTTCGAGCACGCCGAAGCTCGGCGTGGTGGGCGCGGACTCCGGGCGCCTGCTCGACGCCCTGCACGCGGAGCCGGGTGTGCGCGTCGAAACCGTCTCGGACGAAGCGGCTCTCCGCACAGCCGTCGAGCGCGGAGAACTGGCCGCGGGCCTCGTCGTCCCACCGTCGCTGTCGAGCGGTGTCGCCACAGGAGGCGTGGCAGAGCTTCGCCTGGTCGTGCGCCAGGACAGTGCCGGGCAACAGACGCGGCTGCTGGTGGCCGGAGTGCTCGCCCAGGAGAGTGGACGACTCGCAGCAGGCGCATTCGCGGCGGACCTGAACGGCACCGACCCCGACACCGCTCTATCCACGGTGGACTCCGCGACCAAGGTCGTCCCAGGCGTCTCGGTGTCCACGACGACGACCGGTGAGGCACTGTTCCCGCCGGATCTCGGACAGTTCTCGGCGGGCGCGTCAAGCCAGCTGCTGCTGTTCATGTTCCTCACCGCGATGAACAGCTCGGTGGCGCTGGTCGAAACCCGCAGGCTCGGGATCTCCCGACGCATGGTGGCGACTCCGACGTCCACGGCGACGATCGTGCTCGGCGAAGGACTGGGCCGGGTAGTCGTCTCGCTCGTGCAGGGCGTCATCATCATCGCGGGCACCTCGCTGCTGTTCGGCGTGCGCTGGGGCAACCCACTCGCCGCAACCGCCCTGCTGCTGCTGTTCTCCCTCGTCGCGGGCGGCGCGGGAATGCTGCTGGGATCGGTCTTCCGAACCGAACAGCAGGCCGGGGGCGTCGGCACCCTGGTCGCACTCGGCTCGGCAGCGCTGGGCGGCTGCATGGTCCCGCTGGAGCTGTTCGGTGGAACCATGCGCGACATCGCACTGCTGACCCCTCACGCCTGGGCGAACCAGGGCTTCGCGGAACTGGCCCGCGACGGCGGCACGCTACCTGACGTGCTGCCGGAACTAGGCGTGTTGACGGGGTTCGCGGCCGTGCTGTTCACACTCGGCGCATGGCGGCTGCGCACGTTGCTCACCAACTGACCGGGACACCGGACTTCCACACCCGGCACGGAACTCCTAAGCGCTCCACACCACCAGGACCGGCTCGCCGACACCCTGCACCAGTACCAGGTTCGTGGACAATAAAGTCCGGCTCGTTTTCCCGCCGAAGTGGCCTTCAGCTGACGCCTGTCGTTCGGGATGACGCCAGCACTTCTGGTGATGTTGTCGCCGTTGTGGTGCGGCAGGCAATATCCTTGCACGAAAACAAAACTCTGTCGTTGATCCAAGTCGTGATCACTCGATCGCGTACATCACAGCGGTCGTCCACAATGGAAGCTGCTGGTCGGCGAACACACACTCGCCGACCAGCAGCTTCTGCGCAATCACTGCGAAGATCGACACCAACATCGAGGAGTCATCGATCCGATCACAGGTGCCCCAACTCCGCCATGGGGTGCCGTTCACAGGTATACGCCGACAAAGCCCGCGCGACCTCTTGCGGCATGCCCTTGATGTAGGTCAGCGTCGAGCCGCCCTTGGTGTCGGTATGTCCGGCATAAGCTCGGGCGACGGCGTAACCAAAATGCCGTTCGACCCAGGTCAGAGTGGTGTGGCGCAGCCAATGTGCTGTCACGCCAAGCTTCCCGGCCCAAGCCAGGTTCGTCTGCACCCGTTTCCACAGCAGGTCGTAGCGGCGTCCGGTCAGGGCGGTGCCGTTCGAGTGCCGCAGGAGTGCGTCATCACGATGTCGTACTCCTCGCGATTCGGCGTGATCCCGCAGCAGGGCGACCAGCGTCGGACTGATCGGTTGCCAGCGTTCAGTGCCGAACTTCTCCCGCAACCGGACCGCGCAGGACTCGGAGTCCAGATCGGCCAACCGCAAACCCAGCGCCCCAGCCCTGCGGCACGCTGTCTCGGTGTGCAACCGCAGCAGAAGCGAGTCCAGAGCGACGTCCCGACCGGTAGTGACGACGACATGGTTGATCGCCATCATCTCCTTGGGTGTCAACGCCCGACGCACAGTAGGCAGCCTGCGCTCGAACTCGATCTTCGCGGCCGGGTCGACACCTGGCCTCAACAAGCCATCCGCTGTCGCGAGTCGGAAGAACATCCGCATCGCGCGAACCGCACACTCACCCGCATATCTGCCTTTGCGGGTATTGGACCGCACCTGAGCCCGGCGAGTCGCCAACCGTCGTAGAGCAAGGACATCGCTTGGCGTTACCTGGTCGACCCGACGCCCGCCGAAAGCTTCGACGGCACGGGTCCAGTGGACTCCGTATCGTCGCAGTTGAGAAGGTGACGCCGCCGCCAACACCTTCGGCAGGTAGGTCGAGACGGTCGGAGCGCTCTGTGCCGGCAGAAGGCTCGACGGATCGATACCCAGTTGCCTGATCAGCTCACGCAGAAGTTCGATCTTGGCTGGGTCATCGGCCATGGTTCACCGCCGATGCGGTCGCGTAGTGCCGCCGGAGAAGTTCCGTCACCAGGGCGACTGGATGAATTGTCAGCCTGTTCTGCTCCCGACACGCCACCAGGACAAGCCGATCACCGACATCGATACCCAGAAGTTGACGGGTCGCCACGGGGAGGAACACGTGTCGGCGCAGGTCCATGCGGTAGTCGCCCGATGGGTCCATCGATACCGTCGCACCGTCCGGTGACACCGTCAGGTTGTAGCAGTCACCGGCCTGCCAACCGAGATCGCCGATCAGGTGACGGTCACCGACGCGACCGGAATGATCGATCCGGCTGACCGCCACGTCCAAGCCGTTGTCACCACGACGTATCGGCAGCACGGGGAACCGCTGCGCCTCAGGCGCCGACCGGGGACGAACAGCGGGTGGAATGAACAGAGGAACCGCCTGTTGCTTCATTGCGTCACCGCCATTGGTGTCGGCTGAGATCCCAGCCGTAGCGGTAGAGCCTGCACAGACGTCAACACCAGTACCCGGAGCATAAAGATTCCTCTCGCTAGAGCCCTCGCCCCGGAACACCAAAAAGCCCACGTACCGCAACCTTTCGATTACGTTCCGTGGACTACAACGGCTGAGATTCCAGCCGTTTTGGTGACCGAGGGGGGACCCCCACGCCTGGGAAATTTCCCTTTCCAGGGAAATTTCACACGACGAAGCTATCAGCTTTCACAGATCCTCATGAAGGCCCTCGGCGAGATGACTCCGCCAAGGGGTGCGCTTCATTGGTCAGCGCGGACAGCGCAGTAGAAACCTCCTCGATGGACGCCCGGACGTACGTGCTGGTGGTGCCCGTATCCCGCGCGCTGGAGTGTCCCGCGAACGCCCGCGCCACGGCGTATCCGAAGTTGCGTTCCACCCACGTCAGCGTGGTGTGCCGTAGCCAATGCATGCTCACCTGCTGCGTCCGCACCCACGGCAGAGACTTCCCCAGCCGTCCCCACAGGTAGTCGTAGCGACGCTTCGTGATCGGATTCCCGTTGATATAGCGGAGAAGTGGGCCTCCGTGATCGCCTCCGCGACGGACGGCGTGGGCTACGAGATGGGCAACCAGTGTCGGTGACACCGGTTGCCACCGTTGCGTCTCCCCCTTCTCCCGCAGCAACACCAGACACTGCTGTTCGTCCACATCGACCAAGCGCAAGCCCAGCGCACCTCCACGTCTGCACGCGGTCTCGATGTGCAGGCGCAGCAGCAGCGCGTCGAGAGGCGGGTCATTGCCCGTGGTGGACGCCACTTTCAGCAGCTCCACTACTCGGACATCGGGAAGGCCACGCCGGGTAGAGGCCTGCCGTCGTGGTTTGGCCACCTTGGCCGCGGGATTGGTCGCGTCGTCAACAAGTCCGTCGGCGATGGCGTGCTGGTAGAGGCAGCGCAGGGCGGTGATGAGGTGTTCGGCGGCGGAGTTTCCGCCGCGGGCGTTGCGCCGCTGCACCGCTGCGCGTTTGACCCGCTCGGCCAAGGCGGCGATGTCGGAAGGCGTGACGTCGTCGATCCGCCGGTCACCCCAGTGCGCCGACACCCTGTTCCAGTACGGGGCATAGGCCCTGCGTGATCCGGACGGCACCGCGTTGCTCACGATCGGGATGTACTCGCCGAACGTGGGCGCTAGCGGCTTCGGTTCGGGCTGCTCCAGCAGATCGGCGATCGAAACACCGAGTCGTGCCAACAACATCCGTGCGGTGTCGACGTCCACGGGACCGTCGGCGGCGGGGTTCATGATTCCGCGATCTCGGCGAGTTCGGCGTTGTACCGGAGGACCATCCGGTCCACTGCGGCCATGTTGTGGATGAGCAACACACCCTGTGCTGGAGCGGCTGCCAGTAACACCCGGTCGCCGGGAGACAGTCCGCACCAACGCCTCACGGCAGCGGGTATGCTGCACAGCATGGTGCGAGGGACGCGAAATCCGCCCGTCGGATGGCATCGGACCACGATGACGTCCGACACCAGCGAGAAGTCCAGGCTCTGACCCGACTTCCACCCCAACAGCCGCGTGATCAAGCGCTCACTCACGCGTCCTCCTTCGTCCATTGTGGCGATGCCGTAGACCATGGATCCATCTCGGGGCAACGCGGCAAGATCCGGCAGGGGCAGTCCCACGAGATCCAGCGCCGGGTCAGCCTCAGAGGTTGGAATGACAGCGCTGATCACCAACTCGGCGATCGTGCGATCGTGGGGGTGAACGTCCATTAGCGCGCACCCATCAGTGCAGCACCTGCCGATACTCCGATTCGTGCCATGTCGGACGCCGCGTTGATGCCCGCTCGGCTCAGTCCGATCGCGTCAGGCACAGCCCCTCCTCTGCTCTCCCCTGCTAAACCTTCGCACCGTTTCCGACCCACCGCCGGGGGCTATTGACACGTTCTCGATGATCGTAAGCGGACGCTCTTGATGACCGCCTCAGCTCAACATCTATCACATCACACGGAAACCTGCTCTCGATGTTGAGCATGCTTGAGAATAATGAATTTGTAGAGGTTCAGGAGAATCCTGATATATATTGGAATAAATGTTTTTTCTGCACAGACTGGGTCTCGCACGGCTGTACGGCTATATCAAGATCATGATGTGACGCCGAAGATGGTGAACGGCCGGCCATGTAGCGGGTCGAGGGCATCGAACAAGACCCGCCGGTTTCCGTGACCTGCAACACGAACTCGCCGCCGTGGTCCTGGATGTAGGTGAGCCGCTCGATCTACGCCCCGCCGATCGCGTCGATGTCGGCCGCCGCCCGCGGGGCCCAGTGGATCAACCTGCGCACCGTCTGCGCCGGGCAGGCGACGTTGGTGCAGAACAGCTCCCGGCTGTTGCCCTGCTCGGTCAACGGCTGCGAGCACGACGGGCACTCGCTGGGCGGCACGATCTCCCGCTCCACCCCGTGCGCTTCGCCGCGTCCAGCACCCCGGCCACGAACGGGATCACGTCGCCCGCGCGGCGCACCAGCACCGTGTCGCCGATCCGGACGCCGCACGCTCGGATGACCTCCTGGTTGGCCAGAGTCGCGCGGGTCACCGTCGTGCCTCCGACGAACACCGGCTCCAACCACGCCACCGGCGCGACCTTCCCGGTTTTGCCCACGTCCCAGACCATGTCCGTGAGCACGGTGGTCATTTCCTCGGCCGCGAACTTGAACGCCAGCGCCCCCGCGGGGAATTCGACCGCGTCCCGGCCGCAGCACCGCGCCGTCCAGATCGTAGTCCAAGTCGTTGGGCCGCAGTCCGATCGCGCTGATGACCTCCTGCGCCGTGTCTGCGGTGTCGCAGTGCCGCATGTCGGCCACGGCGAACCCGAGCGTAGTCAACGCGCTGTGCAGGTCGGCCTCGGCGGTGTCGGATTCGGTGCACAGGTCGAAGGCGGAGAACTGGAGGCGGCGTTCGGCGACCGTGGCCGGGTCCTTCGCCCGCAACGTCCCCGCGGCGGCGTTGCGGGGATTGATCAGCGGCTTGTCCGGGTGCGCGACGTTGTCGGCGGCGAACGTGCTGCGCAGCATCACCGCCTCGCCGTCCGCTGGCCCACGGCCGCAGCGCGCTGCGCGGCCTGGCCGGGATCACCTCGGCCCGCGCGGACGGCTACCTTCGGGATCTGGCCGACCGGTTCACGCCCTGGCGACCGAACCGGCGGTCGCCGACTTACTCCACCGCACCCATGATGCGAGGCCCGCGCCGAGAAACGGCCCCAGCACAGGAGATCCCGTGAACATCTGGGCAGCGGCTCCCCCCAGGTGTACACCCACTCCGCAGCAGGTTTTTCGCGCGTGTCGGCTTCCCGTTTCACCGCGGCGGTCGCTCCATCGAGGGCAGCCTGCCGCCAGCGAGTATGCCACTCGGTGCCGGGGGCCGCGCCCGAAGTGGTCGCGAACGCGTGCAGCCACGCCGTGCGCAGCCAGCTCAACTCCTCCACCGCGCTGGGTGCAGGGTCTAGCAGTCGCGTAGCTGCGCCCAGTTGACGAAGTACCGGTCGACCAAGACGTCAGCGACCCACTCCCCCAGTAGGGGTCCCGCCACCTACCCCGACACTTACCTCCGCGCGGTCGATGCCGTCGACTATGGCAACAAGTGACCTCGACCGCCGAGCAGCCAGACCCCCACACCGCCCCGTCGCATCGTGGGGCTCGGCCGACCGGACGACGGTCTCGGCCGAAGCAAGGTCCCATGGTTGTTCCCGCGATCAACTCGGTCACCGAGCCGTCAGCGCGCTGCTCCCGCAGTGTGCCGCTCAGCGTTTGACCCGTGCCCGCACGGCGAGCGCCGCGAGGGCCAGGAGCAGGGGCCCGAGGGCACGGCCGGTGTTCACCGTCCAGCGGCCGGTGGAGGTGAGTTGCAGGTCGGTGTCGCGCAGGACGATCGATCCGACGGCAATGCGCGTGGCTCGTTCGAGGCGGTCCGTGGTCCAGCGTTGGCCTGCCGGGGGCAGGGTCACCGGTGGGGAGCGGACCTCGATGGCGATGTCGCGTGGCACGCCACCGGGGTAGGCGGGCTCAAGGGTGCCGGTAATGCGTTGGGTCGCGCCGGTGGTGTCAGGCAGACCCAGCCCGATCAGCAGCACGGTGAGCACAGCGAGCAGTCCGACCAGCCACATCAACGCCCGTCCTGCCCGTTGCCCGTAGCCGGACAGGGCGCGGTACATGGTTAGGATCAGCCGTTCGGTCTTGCGGCTGCCGCGGCGGCGCGCTTCCATTTCGCCGAGGTAGAAGTCTGCCGCGCCGGGTTCGTCCTTGACGTCCTCGCGTGCCTTGCGCAGTGCACGGTACAGCCCTTTCACTTGGTCGTCGGTGACGCGCCCGCTCGTCTCGCTGCGAGTGTCGCGATCCTGGCCCAGCGCGTGGACGTACCCGACACGGGCGACCAATTCCTCCATGAGCATCTCGCGGCCGACCGGCCGGTTGCCGCGGGAACACCACCGCCATACCGTCCTCCAGACGGCTTGCCAACGCGTGCGCGCGGGTCCCTGACCGGGTAACAGACTGCGGCGAAGGGGCCGGGCAAACGGGGTGGTCCCGCCCATGTGGAGCTTGTCCAGGTTGATCGCACCCGCGAACAGGCACACGCCGAGGTCGATGTCGGTAATCGTCAACTCGGCCACGTCTGCGCCAGCGAGGGACATCAGCTGCGGCAACCGGGATGCCGCGGAGCCAGGTGTCGTCGGTGGGGTGGCGCCGGTGAGGGTGGAGGGTGCACCGAGTCGGACGCCAGCCAGGCTCAGCATCGACACGGAGGTCGTGCACTGCTGGAGTCGGACGGCGACGCCGTCGTCGAATCGCGCGTAATCGGCGACGCAACCGCCGGAGAGATACAGGGTGGCCCGCTGGCTGAACACCGCTTGCGTCAGGTCGAGGTTCGGGGTCGTGACCGACTCCAGGAACGTTCGGCCGGAGAACGTGGCACCGGTGAAGGCCAGCCCCGACTCGGCGGCCACGTCGTAGAAGTAGGCCTGCCCGGCGAAGGTCGCGTCGCTGAACACCGCCGTGCCGAACCTCGTCCGAAGGAACCAGGTGTCGTCGCCGAAGGTGGTTTGTTCAAAGGTGACGCTGGTGAAACTTGTGCGCTCGAAGTATGTGCGGCCGAGGAACTGCACATGAGTAAACACGACTTCGCTGTCGAAACGGGCGTCGGTGAAGTCGACGAAGTGGTCGTCCTGCGGACGGGAGTGGTCTCCGAACACCGCGGCGGTAAAGTCGGCATGGCCTGTGAAGACACAATTGCTGAAGTCGCAGCTGAATGCCGGGTTGCCTTTGCGGAGCCCCTTCAGGATCTGCAAGGTCTCCTGGGTCAACCCCGGATCAAACGTGGTACCGCGCAGGTCGACGATGACTTGGTCGGCGATGGGTGACGCGCGGATCGTGCGCGTCATGGTTCCGAGCGCGTCTTCGCGGGCCTTGCGATTGGGGAGATGACGCAGGCACCGGCCTGGTGTGTCACCTTGGGTTACTCGGATGGCTTTGCAGTCGACTGCTGCGCAGATGGGCCAGTTCGCAGGTCGCTGCGGGCGCAAGCCGTGAGCGTGTCGAACTGCAGATCGCCATGGAGCACTCATCGGTCTCCTTCCCCGGTTTCGTCGACCAGGTCGTCAAGACCGCGCAGCGCTGACGTCACGTTCTCGCATCGCCGCTGCGCGTTGGCGATCGCCGCGTCCTGGGCATCTCCATCGTCACGGTCGCCCGGCGGGTCGAGCAGCGCGTCCAGGGTGCGGTAGATCTGCGTAGCAGCCCGTCCTGCTTCGGAATCGCGGATCATCGATAGTTGCCGATGGTGTCGACCTTGAACCAGTTGTTGGTGCGAGCGACGGCGAGAAGTGACGATGATGACGTGGCCGGTGCCGATAGGGATCTTTGGCGGTGGCTTCGACGGCGCGGCTCGCGTGTTTTGACCAGGGCTGCGACAACCTCATTCACCGGTTCCGCGGTGGTGGTGAGAGGAGTGAGCCACCCATGAGTTCCGATACGTCGGGCGGCGTCTGCAACCCCGTGGCGTCGGAGCTCGGGGAGTCGGGTGAACACCGACTGCCATTGGGTGAACAGTGCGGAAATGACAGTGTTCGATGCGACGCACCAGAGGGCAAGGGCCCATTCGGCATGCCCCAAGGCGTCGTCGAGTGGTGATCTGGTGTCGGGGTCCTGGAGGGTGTCTAGGAGCTGGAGTTGGTCGCGCCACCACTGGGTGCTGGCGTAGTTGTTCCGCGTTTCGGCGAGCAAGGTCGTCGGATGAGCGCCGGGACCGAAGGCCGTCGGTTGGTTGGCACGATCGTCTGCTGGTGTGGTGTGGCGGGTGAAGGCGAGCTGGTGTGGTGAGGCGGCGCCGATGATGGCGGCAAGCGAGGCCAGCCAGCAGCGGCCGGCCTGGGCGAACAGCGCCGTGGCAGTGTTCGACCAGGGAAAGGTGCTGCCCTTCTCCCCTGGCCTGAAACGACGCAGTACGGCGATGCCGGCGAACGGCGACTTGACCTTGTGCAGGCGGGTGACTGCCACTTTACGGCGGCGCTGGGCGTCGACGTTGTCCCCGGTGAACCCGGTCTCCGAGGTGGTGAGCAAACTGTCGGTGCTGAACGTGACCGCGATCTGTGCGGGTAGCGAGCGTACCGACGTGACGTTCGGGCATCGGCCGTCGAGCACGGCTTGCAGGAGGTCGGCCTCGAAACGTCCGCCTGGTGCCGGAACGAGGCCGGTGTTGAGCACGCGCTGGGCGACCAGTGGGCGGGACAGATCGAGATCGTAGAGATCGAGGGCGGCACCGGCGGCGCCCTCGCAGTCGGCTACCATTCGCAGCCAGGCATCCTGACTTGGCTTGTCGGTGGCGGTGCGCACCTGCTCGCCCCACCATGTACTGAATTTGGCCTTCTGGTTGAGCAGGTCGCGAAGTACCCGGATCCGACGGGGATTCTCATGATTGGCGGGGTCCGTGGTGAGGTGCCCGGTCAGGCGGGTCCAAGTCGGGTCCGCTCCTTCCGCGGAGGGTAGCCGCGGAAGTTCCGGCAGCGAGACGATCTCCTTGCGGGACAAGGCATCGAGAAGGATCCCGTGGTTGCGGTCGTCGCACAGACTGGTCAGTACGTCGCGGACTTTGAGCGGTCGGCTGAGGAACGCACCGTCGGTCAGCAGTGTCCATGCCGCCACCACGAACGAGGCGGTGTTGTTGTCGAGGGCCTCGTCACGGATGCCGTCGGCCAGGACGTAGACGTCTCCGCCCTCGGCGTTGCCGCCGTAGAACCGTGCCGTGTTGAGCCAGTAGGGCCGACGCAACAATTCACGAAAGACCGTGTTCCTGTCGAAGCCTCTGCTGTCCTCTCCGGCATACCGGTACAGGAAGCGGGCTGCGAAGTACTCGCGAAGCGAGAGCACTTCGAACTCGAAGGTCCCTTCGTTCTTGCTCGTCAGAGTCCAGAGTCGGTCGCTGGTCGCCTCGAACAGCTCGTCCACGATCGTCTCGGACTTGCCGTAGGCGCGCTGGAAGTGCCGGATGGCGGCCTTCAGGTCGGCAACGGACATGCGGGCGTTCACTTCGGCTTCTTCGCTGTGTGCCTGGAGATACCAGCCGAGGAACGGCACGATCTCGCGTAGCTGCTTTTGATGTTTTCTGACCGACTGCGGATGCTTGTTGGCCTCTCGTGCGAGCAGCAGTTCCACGTAGGAGTCGTACAGTTCGGTACGCTGGGTGGGTGTTGCCTCCCCGTGCTTGTGGAGCAAGTCGAGCAGGATCGTCAATTGCATCGGGTTGCCTGCCAGCTCACCGATGTAGGGTTCTCTGCTTTTCGTCCTGAAGTTTATTCGTAGTGTTCGACCGTCGGTTCCGTTGATCCCGCGGACGGCGCACCATTTTTGCAGGTATTCGTTTCGCTGTCTGATATCGAGCGGGGTCAGCACGAGCACGTCGAACAGTGCCGACGATGGTTCCGGGAGTTCGTTGGCGCTCGGCCTGGTCGTCACCACGACACGCGGTGGCGCGGGATAGTTTTTGCCGCGTCGACAGAACTGGTCGATAGCATCGACGACTTTTTCGCGAACTTTCGGTCGCCCGACCTCGTCGAGGCCGTCGAGGACCACGATGCTCGGCACACGGTCGAAGATGTCCTGGACATCCTTGGGCTCGACAGGTATGCCGCCGCTGGCATGCGTCATCAGTTCGGCGAGGAAACATTCGACCGTTGATTGCGACGCTGGACGCTTGATGGACTTTTTTGCGGTGTCGGAATCTTTGTCCCACACATCGGCGCCTGAGAGCCATCGGGCGTAGTCGCTGAGGTCCAAACGCAGTGGGAACAGGGGAAGTTCGACGGTCGGCAGGTCTTCCGGTCGTTGCCGTGCGGGCATGAACGCCACGCGGTGTACCTGTGAGACGTACTGCGACAAGGTCGACTTGCCCTGTCCTGGCGCGCCGCGTACGAGTATGCAGCCGGGGCCTGGTTGCAGCAGGTGGGCAGCGGCACCTCCCAAGGGTTCGGGATGCGGGGTGTCACCACGTCGGTGGCCTGCCTTGTGAAGGCGTTCGGCGTTGACGTCGATGAACAGGTCCGCGACTTTCTCGCGGTCGATGTCCACCTGGCTGAATTTGACGCGTTCGTCGTCGTCCCACTGGGCAGCCGCGACCTTGCGTACCAGCGCCCGCAAGCCGTGATCTTTACGCGCTACGGTGTCCTCGCTGATGAGGTACCGGATCAGGTCCCAGCCCGCGAGCATGTCGGCGTACTGCCATTTGATCTCTGTCGAAGCATTGTCGACCATGGCGTCGATTGATTCGCGCCACAGGCAAGTCATCTGTTCGAGACCGTATTTTTTGGCGTGGGTGTCGAGTTTCGCGTTGAGGCGGTCGAACGTGCCTTGCCCCGGTCTTCCGGTACTGGGCACGTTCGTCACGATCGTGTACTGACGCACGCCCTCGGCGGCCAGGCGCGTGAGGTTCTCGGATTCGCCTGATATCACCGTGTCCAGCCAGCCGACCGGGTCCTTGTGTTTGCCGTCGACCGACCACTTCACCTGGTAGACGAGCCAACTAACGGGTGGGCCGCTCTCGGGCGCACCTCGCTGGAGTCCGTCTCGACCGCCGTCGGATTGACGTAGCGGCAGTGGCACGAAATTCTCGAAGTGGGAGGTCAGGAGAGCATTGACCAGTAGCTGGAAATCGTGGTCTCCGAGACGTTCGTACAAGTACTTGTGGCGGCTCTCGGGCAAATCAGCTCCTTCGGTGGACACTCATTATCGCACCGACCTTCCGAGGCCGGGATGCGGCGTTCACTGATGATCGTGTGGGCCGATCGCGTCGGCTTGGTGGTAGCCGAGGTCGACAAGACGGGTCCGGAGCCGTCGAAAGGTATCGTCGATAGTGCGGTCTGCGGATGCTCTGAGTACGTCGAGCGCTTTCTGAGCGGCATAGTCACGCTCCCAGGGTTGCCCCCTATCCACCATCCTGAGCAGAAGCAGCCGGACAGTGGGACTTGGTTCGCAATGCGCCGCGCGGTCGGCGACCCGCATGACGTTGTCGATCAGTCCGTCGGTGATGTCCAGTGTGCGGGCCGTGAGTCGTGCCCACTGCTCGTCGTCGAGGTTGGCCGCGAAAGCCCACCCGCCGTAGCCCAGCAGTGTGGCCGCGGGTACGACATCCCTGTCGGCCTCCAGCATCCGTATCCAGACGGCGACAGCTGTAGCCAGGACTTGGGCATCGGGCTTGGCGAATCGGACCAACCAGGTGACGCGCTTGCTCGCTTCGGCGAGTACGGCGGAGTCGACTTCGAGTAGCCGCAGGATCTGGTCGACGTCGTATCCCGGTTCCTGGTGCAGGACTGCCATCACGAGCTGGTGGAGCGCACCGTCGACGCCTCGCACTGCGGCCGCGATGAGTTCGTTCTTGAACTGCTGATACAGCCAGCGTGTGGGGTGGCCCCGCTTCACCGTGAGGTCGAAGGTGGCTCGGCCGAGGTCTCCCTCTCGCAGCAGTGATCCGGCATGCGCGTCCAACCAGATCGGAGCAAGGTGTTCCAGCAATGCTCTGTGTCGAGCGAGGATCGCCCGACACTCAAGGCCGATCGCGCCAGGGATACCGATGACGGTGTCGAGTATCTGCTCGAACTCCGCGCGGACCCGTCCCTGATGCCGTGACTCCCAGGCCGCCAAGGCCAGCACGGTCTGCAGCCCCCACCCCCATGGACGGTTGATCGCACTGACGAATGTGTCTTCCGGTGTGAAGGTCAGGTCAGGACTGCTTGTTGGCGTGTTTATGAGGGGAGCAAGCGCCCATTCCCAGAGGTCATCCAGGCTTGCGGAGATATCCGCGTCGCTGGCGGCCAAGGCTCTGACGAGAGCGAATGCCGCGTTGTGCAGAACGGCCGCGTCCGGGTCGTCGTCGATGTCGGCGGTGCCCGATGTCTCGACTGTGGAAACGAGGCCACGGATGTGGGCTATGGCCCTGATCAGCGCCGGAGCGTGGGCGGTGACAGTTCCTGCCTGCTCGGTGACCGCGCGCAGATACGGCGTGACATAGCAGGGTTTTCGCAAGGTGAGGACGATTGCGGTGGCGTCTGTGCTCCACGGTTCGGGAGAACGTCCGACGGTCTCTTCCAGAACATCGGCCAGCGCCTCCGCCGTGTACCGGTGTTGGTCGCCGGCAGCGTCGGAATGCCAGGACGCGACAAGGTCAGCTGCCTCGAGAACGGGAAGCCCGGCCAGGTCGTCGACGCTGTAGGGCGATTCGTCGTGGACGATCTGCCACGGGTCGGTCCGGTCGCCGATCAGCGCCTGCCGATCCGGGCGGCCCCAGCCTGCCGAGACCTGATCGATGACCTCGTGCCACTCGGTCAACGCCTGGGTGGGGAGCACTGCGGCCCACCGCCACGCTCGCCGCCAGTCTTGCGGGATCTGGTCCGCACCATCGCGGGGTCCGGAAGAGCCCAGCGCGGTGGCCCAAGCGACGAGATGCTCACCATCCGAGTCACGCTTCACGATGTCCGACACCAGCGCGGCATCGTCACCGGTCGCGGTTGATGATGCCAGTCGTCGAGTGATGAGCCCGATCTTGTCCACCACATCGACATCATCGGCGCCGGCGAGTGCCTGGCACCGGATGCGGTCACCGAGCGCTCCTGGGAACTCGCCCAACCATTCCAGTCGCGTCGAGGTGGCGATCCCCAGAGAGCGTGCCGTGGACAGCATGCGAACCAGATGGTGTGCCAGCAGCAGTAGCGGTTCGGGACGCTCGCCCACGTCCATAGTCAGTGCCTCGATGCCAAGGACGGTCCAGCTCGCTTCCGGCTGCTCTGCCATGCGCCGAGCCTTCGCCGCGAGCATCCGTGTTCGCTCGGCGATGTTGTCATCGTTGAGCCCTGCTTGAAGATGGTCGAGCAGTTCGGTGGCGTAGTAGGTGTCGCCGTCGCCGAACTTGCGGAGGTCGTTCAAGACGGCGTCGGCGATACGGCTCACCATCGGATCGGCCGGATGGGCTTTCCGCGCGACCGCGACGCCCAGTGCGCGTACCGCTAGCTCAGTGGGATGAGATCTGACGACCTCGACGACCAGGGCATGTCCCGCCGGGCCGAGGTGGTATGCCACCCGCAACAACTCATACCGGGCCACCAGGCGCCGAGCTACTGGCAGGTCCTTGACGTCGGCGAGCAACCGCTCCAGCAACGCTGCCACCTGGTCAGGGTGAGTGCGTCCCAAGCCGGTCAACAGCCCGGCCACCGGCCATGCCGAATCCGGGAACGGCAGACCCACCAGTCCGGCTGCACGAAGAGGTTCGAGCCAGGCTGGGTCAGCGATCTCGCCAAGGAACAGGCGAAGGTGGTGATCGTTGGCGACCAACTTTTCCAGCTGCACCAACTGCGTCCTCTGCCATGGCTGAGCAGCCAAAGCACGGATTTTGCGGGTCACTTCGTCAGGTGGGAGGAACAACCAGGTGAACCACCCGAGTGTTCGGGATAACAGAGAGGCCACCTCGGACAAACCGGCCTGCGTGTGTACGGCGGTGTTCGCCTGCGCCCGCAGTTCGGCGTACTCCTCGATGGGATCGCGTCGAGTCGTCGGCGCCACGCCCGCTCGCTTGTACAGGTAGGTCAACAATTGACGCGCTCGCCGAGACGCGTGCGCCGTGTCCGCTTCGACTTGGCCCAGCACCTCGTCCAACATGGCCCGTGCTGCGTTGATGTCCACATCGTCTTGTGCGGTTTCCAGGCGGTAACGCTTCCAGGCCTTCATCACCACACCGAGTCCGCCCTCCGCGGTGGCCTGATCGACCGTCACGGTGTCGAGGGCCTCGCGGATGTTGTAGGCGGCACTCTCGGCGAGCCGGAGCCCTCGATCGCCGTCGCGCGTCTGATTGATCATCACTCTCGCTGTTCGCAGACAGCGAGCGATCCGATCGGCTCCTGGCCCGAACTCGGACCGTAGGCGCTCCACCACCATGATGGGGAGATCGGAGCCGACCTCATCTTCGGGCTGATCAGTCACGGTGCCATTATGCGCCAGCCCTGTCCGAGTGTTGCTGTCGACACACGTGAAGCTTGGTGCTCAACGGTAAATGAGTGCGTGATCGAACTGACAGATTCAGACGGGCCGAATGCGTCGGTAAGATCTGCTGACTGTGTGTCAGACAAGGACCAGCCACGGCCGGAGCGGGCGCGGCCATCAACGATCACGGCTCGTGTGGCGCGCTTTTACCCAGGGGCCGACGACTCGGTTTCGACCGGCAGCTTTAGCCTGGTAGAGGGCCGCATCTGCGGATGCGAGAAGGCTATCCAAGGTCGCGTCCGGGGTGTCGGCGACCGCTATACCGATCGATGCTGTGCGGTTACTCAGTACCACTGGCTCGCCGCCAGCCGACCGGGTGAAAACCAGATCGATTTGCTGGATCCGTTCGGCGATGGCGCGTGCGTTGTCGCTGTCGTGAAGTAGGACTACGAATTCCTCGCCGCCGAATCTGCCGACGATGTCGTCAGGCCGCACACTTCCTGGCAGTTGGTCGGCTACTTCTCGCAGCAGCATATCTCCGACGAGGTGGTGGTAGGTATCGTTGACCTGTTCGAAGTGATCGAGGTCGACGATCAGCAAGCCGGGGGTTCGGTTTTGGGCTGGAGCGTCGTAGAGGGATTGGGTGGCCAGTTCGGTCCATCTGGCTTTGGTGGCGAGTCCGGTTCCGCCGTCGTGTCGTCCGGTCTCGCGGTCTGTGACGAGTTCGTGGATCTTGATCGCAAGGAAGGTCATGGTGAGGGTTGCCGGCATTGAGGCGTCTGCTGCTGTCAGCAGGGTGGCGAGCGCGATGGCCGTGGCGAGGTCGGTGAGGTGTTCGTTCGATCCGAAGAGGTGGACTCTGGTCAGCCGGTCTGCAGGTGGTGCGGCCAGCCGCTTCAGGAAGGCAACGACGACGATCTGTTGTGTCACATACCCGATACCGGCGATGACGATGATCAGCATGTGGGCTTCTGCCTGCCACGTTTCGTTTGCAGGTTGGTGTCGCAGCATCCAGGCGGCCAGGCGGTGGGCTGTCGCGGCGGCGGCGATGATGGAGGCCGTGGTCTTGATGAAGCGAAAGGGTGGCTGTCTGGCGATGACGTAGCGCGCCCAGCGGACGGTGATGATCAGGGTGGTGGCCAGCCATAGGGGCAGCAGGACCGCGGCGGGAAAGAAGAAGATCGAGGTGAGGTCGCCGTGAGGGCGGGTCGAGCCGGTGCGGGCTTGGCGGCGTTCTTCCTGGTTGCGGGTGAGCCGTTGGTAGCCGTGCGCGGCGATCAGCAGTAGGGCCATCGCGATGGCGTAGCGCGGTTGCAACACTCGCTCTGACGATGCTGGCAGAGGGTTCTGACGCTCCGTTTGAAGGAGCAGATCTGGATGCGGACCGTCTGGTCAGTCCCCCGTGTGAAGTGTGAGGCGCGCACGGAGTGCGTGGCGAATGTGCCCAGCGCCGGTGAACGAGTGGACGAAGGTGTCGATACCGTCCACCGCAAACTGCTCGAACGTGTCAAGATCACGATTGCTCAGGCGACCGTCAGTCACTAAGTGGACATCCCAGCGGTAGGACTCCAGATTAGGCCGAGTGATGTGTCGCTGCCACCGGGCGACCGCAGCCGCGAGGGGTCGAGATCCTTTCACGGGTGTCAGCGAAACACCCGTTTCGGCGATGGCGGACGGGGAAAGTTCGGTCACCGGTACGAGTCGTGACACTTCGCCGCCGAAGGTCGCGAGCAGTAGGAAGTCGGTACCACGCAGTGAGTCGAGCCAGTCGCCCGTGTCGCCGCGGTGGAGCACCTCGGCCATCGAGTGCAAGGTGGTGAGGGCGGCATCCACGGGCATACTTCCGCTGACGTCCACCGCAACTATCGCGATGCGCACGGGAACGAGGTCGTTCCACATAGCGCGCAACCACTCCGAGGTCTGCGCGTGCGAATCGGAATCGGGCACTAAGCTTGAGTTTTAAGGTCTCGGAGCCCGATGGGACACCCGGTTGATCATGGATGAAGCCCTTGGTTGATCATTCTTCTTGCGACAGAAGGAAGATCACAACCAAGGGCTTCGATGATCAGTATGCACCACCCCGGCACGGCCGCCGCGCTGAGGGACCTCTCCCAGTTCCGCCACGCCTTCCACCAGTGCCTGACCGCGCGAGCGGACGCGTTGTTCGAACTGACCGACAGTGCACTGTGCGCTGACGGGCCGGTCACATCGCTGGTCGAACTGTCGCTGGCCACCGAGCACCGTCGTGGCCACGGCAGCCTGTACGACGGTCTGAACCAGGGCCGGATCGACATCGGTCGATTCCGTAATGTCATAGCCCGCCAACAGATTCCGCGTGGTCACGATGGTCGGATCATGCTGGGGATCGACGTCAGCCACTGGCTACGTCCCGATGCGAACACCAGCCCCGACAGGCTGTTCTGCCACACCTACGCACGCGGCAAAGGCCAAGCCCAGATGATCCCCGGCTGGCCCTACTCCTTCGTGGCCGCCCTGGAACCCGGCCGCACCTCCTGGACGGCGATGCTCGACGTCCTCCGGGTACGCCCGAGCGATGACCACACGGACCTGGCCGCCACCCAACTGCGCACCGTGGTGGACGCGCTGATCACCGCCGGACACTGGCGCGAGGGCGATCCCGAGATCTGGATCATCGGCGACAGCGGCTACGACGGCCCCCGCCTGGCGTTCCTGCTGGCCGATCTCCCGGTCCACGTGCTGGTACGGATGCGCTCGGATCGGGTGCTGGCTTTCCCCGTACCACCACGGCGACCCGGCACCCGTGGCCGCAGTGCCCGGCACGGAACCCGGTTCGCGTTCGCCGATCCGGCGACCTGGTCGACCCCCACGCACACCACGACGACCGACACCGCCCGCTACGGAGCCGCGCACGCCCGCTCGTGGGATCGGTTGCATCCCACGCTGACCCGCACCGGCGCCTGGACAGGCCACCATGGCCCGCTCCCGATCATCGAGGGCACCGTGATCCGACTCCAAGTCGAGCGGCTGCCCGGAACGGGAACACCGAAACCGTTGTGGCTGTGGCATTCCGCCACCGCGACCACCGCCGCACAGGTGGACCGCCTGTGGCAGGCGTTCCTGCGTCGGTTCGATCTGGAGCACACTTTTCGGTTCTTCAAGCAAACCCTGGGCTGGACCACGCCCCGTATCCGGACTCCCGAGGCGGCGGATCGATGGACCTGGCTGGTGATCGTTGCCTACACCCAACTTCGGCTGGCTCGTCCTCTCGTGGAGGACCTACGGCGTCCCTGGGAGCGGAAGGCGGTCACACCTGACAGGTTGTCCCCGGCCAGGGTCCGACGGGGATTTCGTCGAGTTCGACCGGCGGCAGCCTTGCCCGCCGGCGCGCCGAAATTCTCCCGACCCGGTCCTGGGCGTCCAGCAGGATCACGAAACGCCCGCCGAGCCCCACTCCATGCCCCCGGCAAGACCCCAAAAACGGACATCAATGGTTAAACAAAAAGCTAAGTCCCGCCAACGTTCCCGGACACCGACCCGGTCGTGGTCCTCGACGTCTCCCGCTCTTACGGGCTGGAGGGCTGAACCCGGTACACCGAAAGATCAGGAGCGGTTGGCCTGTGCGGACCGGCCGATCCGGTGTCGTCAGGCGGCCGGGACGGTCCCGGCGACGGCCATGCCGCTGGTCCGTTCCCGCAATGCGAGCACGTCGGGGTGTCGCTGGAATGGGCCTGCAGCGTCGGTGAGGGTGAGGATCCGGGAGCGGATGAGGGTCGAGTCGAGTCCGGCGGCGGCGTGGAGCGCTTGGTGGGCCACCGAGCAGGCCTGTTCTGGCTGCCGTTCGTTCAGCAGGGCCGCGACGTGGCCGACGCGGTCCATGGCCTGGCAGCGGTCGTATCCGGGGTCGCGCAGCAGCACGGCGTCGGCGAACGCGGTGCTGGCGGGTCCGATGTCCTTGTCGTGGAGTTCGCGCAGGTCGCGGCGGCTTACCGCAGTGGCCCCGGCCAGTTCGGCAGCGGTGAAATAGGAGATCCAGTCGGCCGCCGGTTCGCGGTGTTGTTCGGCGGCGGCCAGCAGATCACCAGCGCACGCCAGGAAATACTGCGCACTGCGCGCGTCGCCGGAGGCGGCAAGCATCCGGCCGCGCTGGGCGGTGAGCATCGCCTGCAGCCGGTGGTCGGGGTCGGCTTGACGGGCGACACGGTCGACGACGTCAAGCAGTTCCAGCGCGTCGGCGGGATGTCCCAAGAAGACCCGTTGGTGGGCCATGCGAGAGATCAACTCCGCGCCGCGTCCGGGCTGTCCGGCGCGACGTGAGGCCATGACGCCGAAAGCCCAGTAGCGTTGCGCGGCGGCGAATCTGGCGGTGTCGTGGGACATCCATCCCGCCAGACCCGCCAGATCGGCGACCAGCGCGAACAGCCGCGCGGTCAATGGTGTGACCGGTCGGTCGGCCAAGCCGTGGGAGACGGTACGTAGTTGCGCCACGACGGCGTCGCGGAACAGGGCGCCGCCGTGAGCGTCGTCGGCGGCCCGCCAGTGCCCGACCATGGCCTCCAACCTGTCCAGGGCGTCGGACTCGAGCCAGTCAATACCTCCTGCCGCTCCGGGGGTGGTGCCGATGACGGGCTCGGGCGCGTCGAGGGTGTTGTTCCAGAAGCGGCCCACCATCGCGGCCAGGGAACCGCCGGCGACGCCGTACAGGAGATCGCGGCGGTTAAGCATCAGATCGCTCCCGGTGACGGCCTGCAGGGACTCCACCATCGTGGCCGGGTTCCAGCCCGGCGCAAGAGGGCCTCCGGTCAGCTTCGCCAGTTCGAGGTCGCCGGGGTATCCAGCGGCATGCCCAGGTGCTAGCGGAGGACTACGGCCGGTATGCGGTCGACTTGGGGACGAGATCGTTCGCCGCGGATCCACCGGCCGATCCGCGCGGTGTGCACCTCGATGCCGCGGTGCCCCAGGTCGATCGCCTGGGTGTTGCCCCGGCGGGCGGACTCGCCCTGGGGCATCCGGCCAGTCGCAACAGCGTGGAGAGGTACTCGTTGCGGGGGCCGCCTGGTCACGCGCGGTTCCTCGTTCTCACTGTGGTGCAACGGGTTCCGCGTCGCAGGTGGAGTGTTGGGGGACCTGCGGTCCCGCACACCACACTCTCTTGCCGTTCAATGAAGCCTGCCAGTTCACCCCCGGACACAGCGCGATGTCGACTCCGCACCCGGTTGATACCTGCAGGTTCAGGAAACCGGGTTGTCCGCGACTACCAGGCCTTGGGCGAGGGCGGCTGCGTTGGTGGCTGCGAGCAGGCCCGCGGGGTTGCCGCAGTCGTAGTACCGCCCGGTGATCGGGTGGATGAGGATGTCGTGGTCGCGGGCGTAGGCGCTGATCGCGTCGGTGGCCTGGTACTCGCCGTTGGGGGCGGGCGTGAGCTTGGCGAAGTAGACCAGCGCGTCGGCGGACAGCAGCGTGCGGCTGATGTTGATGTACGCGGTGGCCTCGTGGTAGTCGCGGGGCTTCTCCACTATCGTCTCCAGCACCTGATGCCCGCTGGTCGAAATCCTGGGGGACAGCGTGCCGTAGCGGTGCGCGTCGGCGCCGGGAATGGTCACTGCGGCGACAGCGCCCGGTGTTGCCGCAGCCGCGCGGGCCGCGGCGAGGTCCGCCAGGTCGGAGCCATCATCGGTACGCAGCAACAGGTCGTCGCCGGCGATCAGGAAGAAGTCGTCGTCGCCGACGAAATCGGTGGCCAGCAGTGCAGGCAAGGCAGTGCCGTAACGGTCGTCGCGCGGCTGCTCGATGAAGGTGAACTCGGCGGCGGTGTGCAGGCTCGCGAGGGTCTCGTACTTGTCCTGCCAGCCGCGTGCGGCGAAATACGCCTTCAGCTCGGGGTCTTCACTGAAGTAGTGAGCCACCTGGCGCCCGGTTTCACCGGGCGAGATGACCAAGGCGATCTGGTCGACGCCTGCGGCGAGGCAGTCCGCGACGGCGTAGGCCACCACCGGCCGATCCAGGATCGGCAACATGCACTTGTTGATCGTCTTGGCGACCGGGAAAAATCGGCTGCCGGTGCCTGCGACAGCGATGACGGCCTTGGCGACGGCCACGTGCACGCCTTTCGTGGTGGGGTTGCTGCGTGGCGAGGCCGCCAGCTCGGCGTGCGAGCAGGCGGCCTCGCCACAGGCACGGAAGTCTACGGGGTGGGTAGCCCGACCCCGTGCCGCCGAGGCGTCCCGGCCTCCGCTTCCGCCGCGGCGGCGAGCGACCCGGCCGCCGTGATGGCCTCGCACACCGGCCTCCACCGCTGGCCCTGGTCGAGCCCGTGGCGTGCGGCTTGGCGCCGGACTTCGGTGAGCATGGCGTCGTAGTCGCGAGGCGTGGCCGGGGTCCGGCCGTCGAGGTAGTGGTGGAGGGCGACGACGCCGGTTTCCGCAATCTGGTGGCCGTCGTGGTGCAGGACGGCCAGCAGCTCGGAGTCGAAGGACAGCCGCTGGTCGAGCACGCGGGGCAGAGCGGCGCGCAGCGGCGCGGGGGCGAACGCCTTGAACCCGGCCTGGGGGTCGCCGACGTCCAGGCTGAGCAGTTCGCCCACGGCGCGGCGGTAGAGCACGGTCGGGCGTGGTGGACCGCCGGGCGGGTAGTAGCCGTGGGAGGAGGGCAGCGTGCGGGACCCGATCGCCGCGGCGACGCCGGGCCGGTCGAGGGCGTCCAGCAGCAGTCCGAGTTGGTCCAGGGGGTAGGTCAGGTCCAGGTCGGTGTAGGCCACGGTGGTGCACCCGGTGTCGAGGAGTTGGGCCAGGCCCCACAGCACGGCGCCGCCCTTGGTGCTCTGCCCCGCTGCCGGGCGGGTGGCGATGTCGAGTCCGATCCTCGGGTGGGTGGTGGTGACCTCGGCGGCGGCGCGGGCCGAGGCCCCGTCGGGGTCCTCGTCGACGAGCAGCACGGTCACGTGCGCGTCCGGGCGGGCGTGCAGTAGCCACGCCACCTGGTGAAGCTTGACGGCCAGCGCGTCCTGGCCGTCGGGGGCGCCGGGGCGGATGTGGTGGGCCTCGCCGCGGGTCGGGATGACGATGCCGATCCGACAGGGGCCGGTGGCGGTGAGGAGGTGGGTCTTGGATCGGGCTGCCCTGGCCGCGGCGATCAGGCCGGTGATCTGGAGGAAGCCGGGAACGCGGTCGCGGCGGGACTTGGCCAGGCCGTGGACGAAGCGGACTAGCTGGTCGTCGGTGAAGTGGTCGAGCGGGCTATGGCCTTCGTAGCCGGTGAGGTGGTCGGCCACGGCGTGCAGCAGGCCCCGGCCCGCGGGGTCGGTGCCCCAGCAGCGTTGCGGGGTCGGTGGGGTCGGGTCGTCGCCGTAGGTGTCGCGGACGTGGCTGGCCAGCAGGTCGTACCCAGTGACCAGGCCGCGCTGGACCGGGTGCCACAGCGCCCCGTCGTCGGTGTGCTCGGCCGCCGTCCACGCGTCCCGCCACCGGGTCGCGAAGGGCTCGCGGACCAGGTCGGCGGCCGCGGTGACCTGGTGCCAGCGGTGCCGGACCGCGGGCCACGAGCAGGGCGAGTCCGTTCGCTGTGCCAGCGCGGTGACGGCGTGGTCGGCCACCGCGGCGGCGTGCTCGGCCTGCTCGGCGGTGCTCACCGCGGCGGCCAGTGTGTCGAACCACGCTTGCGGGGCGCGGGTCAGGCCGCCGGTGTGCTCGGCGAGGTCGGCCACCAGCGCGGCGCGGCGAGCGGCCAGCGCGGCACGCACTCCGGTGAGCCGCGCGCGGGTCACAGCGGCCTCGACGGCGACGTCGAACGCGGTCACGAGCTCGTGGTGGCGGGCAGCCAGCACCGCGGCGAGCCCCGCCACGGCCGGTGCAGACACCTCCTGGTCGGCCAGTACGGGCGCGAGCAGTTCGGCCGCGGTGTCCGGGTCGACGTGGGCCAGGGCGGTGGTGAACCGGTCGGTGCCCAGGAACTCGGGGTCGAGCCGATCGGGGCGGTAGGCGAGGCCAGCCAGGGCGCGGGTGACCCGGTGGCAGCCGTGCCCGTCGGGGAACAGCAGCGCCCGCAGGCGCGCGGCCGCGGCCGCGAGGTCCGGGTGGGTGGCCAGCAGGCGCCCGAGCATCGCCACGGACAGGTCGCCGCGGTCGACCAGGGCGTGGGCCACCCGGTCGGCGACGTCGGGGTGGGTGATGGACAGCAGCGCGGCCACGGTGGCGGGGTCGAGTTCGGCGGTGGCGGCCAGGCTCACGGCGAGGTCGCCGTGAGCGTCGGTGTCGACGGTCGCCAAGGGGCTCTCGGCCAGCGGCAGGAACACCCGTCGCGGCACGGACATGGTGGGGGTCATCGGAGGACTCCGGCGGTCAGTGCCGCGGCCTGCGCGACGGTGTGCACGGGAAAGATCAGGTTCTGCCTCATGAACGTGCGCTCGAACTGCGACAACGGCGCGTGCACCACGACGGTGAGATCGGTGATGTCCACGCGGGCGTCGGGGCGGCCGATGCGGGCCAGCAGGTGCCGCACCTCATGCTCACGCGGCGGGCGGGCCGCGGCGCAGACCCGGTGCTGGGCCGCGGGGCAGCGCAACCGGCAGTTGGTGCCGGGCAAGTCGTAGTGGCCGTTGTAGTCGGGCAGGTGGCTGCCGCGCTCCACGGAGCGGCCGCAGGAGGAACGCTTGAGCACCGCGGGCCGCCGCTCGGCGGGCACGTCGGCGAACACCTGGTCGAACGCGTCCATGATCCGGGCTTCGGTGGCGGCGGTCAGCAGCTTCTTGCCGGGGGTGAAGCTGCCGTGCGGCAGCGGCAGCCCGTAGGACAGGAACGAATCAGCGTGGTCGGCGCCGAACTTCAGGCCGCCGAGCACGACGGTGCGTGCCCCGGCGTCGCGGAACACGCTCCACACCTCGCGCATGTGCGCGTCGGTGGTGTTGAGGCCTTCGGCGATGGGCCGGTAGTAGGCCAGCACGTTGAGCGCGGGCGAGCCCAGCACGCGGCGCAGGAAGTCCACCCGGCGGCCGCGGTCGGGCGGCTCGATCGTCTTGGGCATCGCGGCGAAGCACACGTTGATGTCCAGATCGATGTTGACCAGCGACTCCAGGCACCGGATCTGCTCGTCGGACAGGGTGTACTTCGTGATGGCCGAGACCCGGTTGGTCAACCCCAGCCCGTCCAGCAGCCGCAGCGCCTCCCAGGTCCGCGGCCACAGGGCCGGTAGGAACGCTTCGCTGGTGGACATGTGCAGGCCCAGGGGCGTGACGTGCGGGGTGAACCACGGGTGCGCCAGCAGCCGGTCCACCAACTCCTGCGCGGACAGGAACCCGGTGGGCTTCCACTGGCCCAGGTAGTTGTCCACGGTGTCGCCTTCGCGGCGGTAGCAGTACGCGCACATCAACGGGCAGCCGATGCCAAAGTCGACGGACATGCCGCCCTTCATCTGCGAGACCAGATACGCCGTGTTAAGCCCGTCGGGACCGGCTAACGCCTGGGAGCCGCGGATCTGCTCGACCGTGGCGATCGGGGCGAACCCTTCGGGCAACTCGGTCTTGAGCGCCAGCGGCGCGTCCGGGGTGCCCACGATGCCGGGGAACGCGAACCCGCACCGCAGCACGAACCGCAGCGCCTCGGCCTCGGCCTCGGCCTGGTGCAGCCGGTGTCCGACAACGAGGTCGTCCACCACACGGGAGTCCAGCTCTTGCAGGGGAACGCGGCGCCCGCCGGGCTCGTGCAGCGTCCGGCGGGCCACGACGTCGCCGAGCGCCTGGTGCAGCGCGCCGGTGCATAACCGTTGTGCCACACCGAGGACGGCGTACGGGTCGGCGAGGGTGGACAACACGGTCTGCAAGGCGCGGGCGACATCCGGGCGCTCGGGACCGTCGTGCAGCACCAGCGGTCCGGCGGCCGCCAGGCGCTCCAGATCGGGGAACGGGTTTTCGGCGAGGGTGGTCACGGTGGCTCCTTCACGGGTGAAGCGACAAGTGGATGTCCTGGCAGGCCGGGCACCGGGTGCGGTGCGCGGCGAACGCCAGCGGCAGCCAGGACGGGGTGGGGTGGGCGGCCAGCAGGGCGCACACGTCGAGGTCGGCCAGGGCGAGACCGGACGCCGCGGCGGCATCGCGGTGCGACCAGGCCCGGTCACCGGGTAGTCGTGCGCCCTGGCCGCGCACCGTGTGCGCCAACCGCGCGACCCCGGCCAGGTCGTCGCCGCGGCTGATCCGGCCGGGGTCGATCACCAGGCACACCAGGCCGCGCTCGTCCTGGCCGGTGCGGGGCAGCGGGCTGCCGGTCACGGCGGCCACCAAGACCTCGGTGAGCAGGGCGAGAGCCTGCCCGCGGCCGCCGTCGCCCAGCAGGACCGCCGCGTCCCCCGCGCGGACGGTGGGGTGGCCGTGCCGATCGAGCGCGACGCCGGGCGGCAGCGGCTGCCCGTGTCGGCCGAGGTGGTGCACGGTCCCCCACGACAGCGCGCCCATAGCCATGTCCAGCAGCACCGGCCGCCGCGGGTCGGGGCCGGGAACGGCGACCGCGACCGCGCAGTTCCCCAGCACCGGCAGTCCGGTGCCGCCCAGCAGGGCCACGCTGGCCGCCGAGGTCTGCGTGGCGACAATCCCGATCAAGCCGTGGCGGGCCGCGCGCGAGGCGAACACGCCGACCGCGCCCGCGTGCCCCACCCCGCGCGCGGCGACCAGGCCCACGCCGTGCTCGCGGCAGCCGCGGGCGGCGGTGCGGACCGCGATCCCAGCCGCCAGCGGACCGGGAGCCCCATCTCCGTGCAGCAGGGCGACGCAGCTTCCGCGCTCGGTCTCGACGCGAATCCGCGGCCGAGGGTTGAGGTCCCCGGACCGCAGCTTGCGCAGGTAGGACGGGGCGAGTCGGCTGCCGTGCCCGGTCAGGCCGCGCAAGTCCGCCTCGACCTGCGCGGCCGCGACCCCGGCGGCCGCGCTCGGCGACATCCCGGCCGAGCGGTACAGGCCGATCAGGTACCGGCCCAGCTCACGCGCGGGAATCCGGGTCGTCACCACGGGTGCCCGGCCACGGCGAGCCTCCCGGAGGCGTACGCCGGTCCCCACAGCACGGACGCGCACGCGGCCACGCTCGCGCGGTGCGGGCTGTAGGCCGCGATCAGCACATCGGCGGGTGAGGAGACCAGGTCGTCCGGAACGCCGAACGCGACCTGGACCACCGGTACGCCCCGACCGGTCAGCCGGGCCGCTTCGGCCGCGGCCAGGCTCGGCAGGTCGGGGCCGGTGTCGTAGCCGTAGAACACGATCGCCGCGGCGCCCTCCGGTATCGGGTCACCCGGTCGCACCCGCAGCACCGGCCGGTGGTCGGTGGCCCAGAGGTCGGGGACCAGGTCGGGAGCGGCGTGGGCGCTGTCGGCGCGCGCCACCCGCCCGTCGGGCACCCGCACCAGCACCACCAGACCGCCGGCCGTGTCAGGCAGCGGAAGAAGGTGCCCGCCGCGCAGCACGGTCACCGACCGGTCGCCGATCAGGCGCGCGGCCTCGGCCGCCGCGGTGTCGACGTCGGCCCAGGCAGGCCGCTGCGTGGCGTCGGTCAGGCCGAACCGATCGTGCAGGGACCGCACCCGGCGCGCGGCCTCGGCCACCCGGTCCGGGTCGACCCGGCCGTCGAGCACCGCCGCTACCACCGCGGCGGCGACCCGGTCCCGTGTCCGAACCGCCGCTACCACCGCGGCGTGGTCGCCGCGGCCGCGCGAGACCTCTGAATCCAGCATCACCACGTCGACCCCGGCCGCCAGCGCGGCAACCGCGGCCGCGACCACTCCCCCCACCGACTCGTGCACCGCCGGGATCGACAGGTTCTCGCTCACGATCACCCCGTCAAAGCCCATCTCCTCCCGCAGGAACCGAACCGTCCCCGGCGAGAACACCGCCGGCCGGTCATCGAACTCCAGGACGACGTGGCTGCCGACCATCACCGCGGCAACCCCCGCGTCGATCGCGGCCTGAAACGGCAACAGCGACCCCGGCCGAAGCCGGTCGAGCACCGGGACCGCGTGATGCGGATCGGTGGCCACACCGCCCAGACCGGGAAAGTGCTTGGCGGTCCCGGCGACCCCGGCCGACTGCAACCCGCGCACGAAGCCCGCGGCCAACCGCGCCACCAACCCCGGCTCCGAGCCGAACGCGCGCGTCCCGACCGCCGACGTCGACGGCCAGGAACCCAGGTCGCACACCGGCGCCAAATCCCAGGTCAGCCCCACCGCCCGCAGTTGGCCACCGATCGCCGCCCCCGCCGCGTGGGCCGTCTCCGGACACCCGATCGCGCCCACAGCGAGGTTCCCCGCAAGCTGCGCCACCGCCGGCCAGTCCAGCGCGTCGAGCCGACCACCCTCCTGGTTGACGCTGATCAGCAACGGCAACCCCGGCCCCGCCGCGCTCGGCAGACGCAGCGCGCCCGCCAGTCCTCCCGCGTCGCGCACCACGTCCTTGCCGATCCGGCCGGACCCCGCTCCGGTCTCCCGGACCAGCAAGTCCTCGCGCCGCGAGTCGACAACGACGGCGCGGGACGGCCGGATCAGCACGTCGACCTGTTCTGCCAGCGCGTCACCCCGCGGCGTCACGAGGCAGCTCCGGCCAGCGAATCCGAGCCGATCGGGCCAGGACCTCCGGTCACCTCCCGGTCCGCGGCGCTGCCGCCAGCCGGTTGGTGTGGTTTCGCCGGTACCCCCAAGGCCTCGGTGTGGTGTTCGACCTCGACGTCGCGCACAGTTTCCCCCTCGATCACCTCGCCGGACGATCCCGGTCACCACGGGCGGGTCCGCGGCGAACGCTCGCGGCCCGACTGTGTGGAGTGGTGACTTTGTCCCTGGTCACGGCCTGCGGGAGAGAGGTCGCGCCGGCGACGTTGGCCGATCACGACCTGATCAGTCGCGCTAATCAGGTTGGCCGATCACGTCTCGCCATTCCCGTGATTAAGCCGATACCGTGGGTGAACGCGCGTACGGAGACGGAGGCCCACGTGAACGTCGTGCCGACCGGCTCCGCGGCCATCTCGCCGACGCTGTGGGAAGCCCCCGAGATGAGACAGGCGCTGGCCGGTCACCACATCGACGTCGTCTACCGGCTGTTGAACGCCCGCGGCATCACCCAACGCCACATCGCCGAACTGACCGGCCAGCACCAGTCCGAGGTCTCCGGCATCGCCGACGGGTCCCGCCAGGTGCAGGCCTACGACGTGCTGGCTCGCATCGCCGAGGGACTGGGCATCCCCCGTGGCTACCTGGGGCTGGCCTACACCGACTCCTCCGCCGCGCTCGCCGGGCACCACCGGGCCACCTTCGACAGCAAGGACCACGACGTCATGGAACGCCGCACCTTCCTCGGCCTCGTCGGCAAACTCGTGGCCGGAGCCCTGCTCACCCCGCACGAAGTCGACCTGCTCGCGGTAACCCCCACCCCCGCGCCGGTCCTGGGCCGGGTCGGCGGCACCGAAATCACCCAATTGCGCGTGCTGACCGAGGCGTTCCGCACCTACGACGCGACCCACGGCGGCGGCTCGTGCCGAGACGCGATCCTCGCCCAGATGAACTGGGCACAGTCCCTTCTGGATGCGGCGCACGCCTCCGACCCCCACCGGCTCGAACTGGCGCTGGGGGTGGCCGACCTCAAGACCCTCGCCGGCTGGACCGCGCACGACCTCGGGCTGCCCGGCGAAGCCGTGCGCTACCTCACCCAGGCCGTCCGGGACACCCAGGCCGCCGACAGCCCCACCCACACGGCCATCGTGATGCATCATCTCGGCCGGGTGCCGCTGGACAACGGACATCCCGCCGACGCTTTGAAGTACTTCCAGCTCGGCCAGATCGCCGCCCAGGACTCCCGCTCCTCCACCGTGCTGGCCCTGCTGCACGCCGACGCCGCGCTCGCGCACGCGCACCTGCGCGATCCGGCCGCCGCGCTCGCGCAACTGCGCCGCGCCGAGGACGAATACGCCCACGCCAGCATCGATGAGCAGCCCCGCGCGGTGACGTTCTTCAACGACGGCGCCATGCAGACCAACGCGGCACGTGTGTTCAGCACCCTGGCGTTGCGCGACGAGGCCCATCTCGATCGCGCCATCCCTCGGTTGCGGGCAGCACTGGATCAAGACCCCCAGGCCCGAGCTCGGCAGCGGGCGTTCAACCTCGCTTGGATGGCGACCTGTTCCCTGGCCGCCGGTGACACGACCAGTGGTGTGGCTTACGGGAACGACGCGGTCGAGGCCGCACGACGTCTGCGGTCCGTGCGCATCGTGGCGCACCTGGAACCCTTGAGGAACCAAGCGGCACGGCACTCCGATTCCGATGCCCGCCACCTCGTGCACGAGATCGGCACCTTGAGCCCGGTCGCGTAGCTTCCTGGTCGAACCAGCAAGACGTTTCCACCGACAACGGAACGCTGGTGTGTTGACCTGTCGGTGGGGTTGATGCAGCCAGAAGTGCTCCTTTGGCCACGACCGGCTTCGCGATGTCGAGGTATTCGAGCGTCATCAGGGTGCCCGCACGCCTCAGGCGTTCCGCCATCCGCGAAGTCCTTCTCACCGCAGGGAATCAAGCGCTCCGGCTGGCTGACCCGCCACTGTCCACACCAGATCTTTCAACGACGATCACCGATCACAGACCTGCCCGGAAGATGACACCTCATGACCGCCAAGCCGTTCCCGGCCGAACTACGCCGATGGGTCACCACCACACTGTGCGACCTTGATGAGATCACCGACGTGTCCTGGCCCAGAGGTAGTTCCAGAGTGTGGCGCGTGCACGCCGGGGGGATCACCGCGTTCGTCAAGCTCAGCCCTACCAGCCTGGACTTCGATCGCGAGGTCGACGGATACGCCTACACCGCGCAGGTTCTGACGGAGCACGAGGCACCTCGACTGCTGGCCGCGGCCCCTTACCTGCGAGCGATCATCAGCTCACCGCTTCCGGGCGCCGTCGTGCGTGGCCTGATCTTGGACAAGGCGATGGAGCCGCGCGTGCACGAGGCTGCGGGCCGTCTACTTCGCCGCTGGCACGACTTATCCGCCCAGGCCTCGGAACAGGACCGCCACGATGTGCGTGAGGCGATGCTGCGTAAGGCCCGGGAGGCTACCGCCTGTTTGGAGAGCACCGCCGACCATCTCGACGACGACCACCTCGTCTTTGTGCAGGAGGCGGCGCGGAAGCTGCCGGAGTTGGCCGAGGCGTTGCCGCTGGTCTACCAGCATGGCGACTATTCCACCCGAAACTGGCTGTGGGACGGGCAAAGCGGCCGGCACGCGCTGATCGATTTCGCGATGGCCCACCACGGCGTCGCCGTGGAGGAGTTCGTGTGGCTGTGTGGCGCGGTCTGGTCGACCCGCCCCGACCTCAGAACAGCCTACCTGGACGGCTACGGCAGGCCGCTGACGGAAACGGAGGAACGGCTGCTGCTGTTGCTGACCGTGCGACTCGGCGTCTCCTACCTGAACACCGGGCTGATCAAGCAGCAGGCCGACCTCGTCGAGCGTGGCCGCCTGATCGTTGATCGAATGACCCACCAATACCGATAGGCACACCTCGCGCGGCAATGCCAGCCGCCGCTTCCCCACACTGCAAGGAGATCCGTGCTTCAACACCGCTGCCGGACAGTCGTCGCGCTCCTGCCGCCGCTGTGGCTTGGCCGCCCCTCGGATGGGCGGTAATCGTGCGCATGGCAATCGAAGCGGCCACCGTGGCGACGCTGAAAGCGATCTACGATCGCGGAACAGACGAGAATCCGATTGCGGTGCGAACACAAGACGATCTTGAGCCGCTGGTCGACCGGGTTCGCTCGTACTCCACCGGCCACCCGTTCCCGGCGGTCGTCGAACTCACCGTCGAGGATGATCCCTGGGATGGTGCACGCATCTGCGCCGGGATCGGCGACGACCGAGGATTCGTCCAGGAACTGTGGAACCCGCCCCGAGCCGCCCTGGGCGACCCAGGCGCGGCCGGTGTCGTCGTCTACGACCTGCAAGCACACGACACGGAGATTCCCGCATCCCAGGAATTCCCGCTCGCCACCATCCGAACGGTGCTCACCGCGTACCTGACTTACGAGGCAACGATCCCGCGAGACTTCGTCGAACTGCATCCGACTGACGCCCAGGAGAACCCGAATATCCCGGAAGCCTCGCAGAACTCTCCACATTGGTCACACCGAACGGTCGACTGGTCACACCCCCACGACCATCCGAACGGCCGACTCGCCCCTCATTACCGGGTTCGGGCTTCTGCGACCATGTCCGTCCTGTCGCAGGATCTCAACAGGGAGTCGAGTACACCCGATTGTGCGCCATGAAGTTGGCGCCGCGCAGAGATACGATAGGGGTCGCCCGCCGCCCGGATTGCATCTCGCGGTGCGCATCGCCGCGCGGCGCGTCGGATAGCGGTGCCAGGTCAGGCTGTCCGATGCCGGTCGACGATTGCGTCGGGGGTGGCGGCATAGATCGAGTCGTCGAGGAGTTCGCGAGGGTTATCATCGGTCCATCCGCCGGAGACGACGTGGTCGTTCTTGTCTGCGTCGAAGTCGTCGGGCAGGCGCTGGTTGGTCGCTTCCCTCAGTGGGGTCACCGCGGCGGGGCCTCGTTGGTTTCCGTCGTGGGGACCGAGGTGCACGAGGACGACGTCGCGCACGATCCTGGTGGCCGGACCGAAGGTCCACCATGTCGACCAAGGTGCCCAGGACGCGGTCGGTCATGCCCGAGATGATCGTCTCTGACGGGCTCACTCGATCGACTCACTCCAATCCCAGGGCTTGCGAGATCACGACCAGCGCACTGCTGCTCTGTGTAACCGATGTGCCCGTTCAGTCGATACGGCCAGTGACGGGACTGGGGGGCGAGATGGACACATGGACCACGACGACGAATGCCGAGGTCGCGGTGTTCGGGTGCTCACTACTCGCTCTGGCACTGGCCGCTACGACTAATGCGGTGGTGGCTCTGATCGACTCGGCGGCGTGGGCATGGTGGTCATCAGGTGTCTGTCTGCTGACGGGTGTGTTGCTGGGCGGGGCCTGGTCAGGCCTGATCGGAGAACGTGCAGTGAGGCGCGAGCGGGCGCGGGCACACCAGGTTGACCTCGTCGTCGGTGAGGTACAGCCCGCTGCCCTTGAGGGCCAGCACTCGTGAGTGGAACCCACCGTGTCGAACCGGTGTCGACCGTCCGCTGCAAGTGCGGGCATCCGCTACCGCCATCGACACAGCAACAGACGAGATCGTCGAGCCCGCACATCGTGGTCATATGGTGATGGTCGATCGCCTACCAGGAGCAACGGGACAAGCACCGCACGAACGGGTGACCCCTTCCGTCGGATGTGACCCACTGTCCCGGATCACCCCCGGATCGGGGCCCCGCTTCAGGCGCGACCGGCGGTACCGCATGATCACCCGAATGGTTGACACTCGTGATCATGAGATTCGGTGGGGCGGGCTAGCCCGTCGTGAGCAGTGGCCCCAGCGCCACGACCGGGTGGTCGACCGAGACGAGACCCGAGGAGGGTGTCGGTGAGCGAGGAGCCGCGCGACGAGGGCACGGCACTGCTGCGGGACGTGCTTCATGCCAGACGCCTGCTCGGGCACCACATCGAGGCCGCACACCTTCCCCTCGTCGGCACTCCCCCGACAGATGACGTGGACGGCGTGGCCCTGTGGTCTCTCGCCCACCAGGACCGTGTCCTGTCGGTCGTGCGGTCGGTGATCTCCGCCGGTGAGCCGGAGTTAGCGGCGTTGTTGTTGTCGCAGGTGTGGCCACTCGTCCCAGCCAAGGTGGACGAGACCTGGTGTCGGCGGTTGCGCGACTGCGGAACCGGACTGGCCGGTGTGCTGCCTGATTCAGTCGTCCTGTCCGAAGCGTTTCGCGCCAGTGCCGCGGTGTTCGCCGAGCGGGGGTTGTATCGGGTCGCAGAGATCGAGGGGATGCGCGATCTGGCAATCTGGCGGAAGCGTGATGAGCGGGACGGTTTGGTCGCGGCGTTGACCGCGCTCGTGCGGACGTATCGGGCGCGTGATCGTCTGCACATGGTGATGGAGTGCGCGAGCGAGTGGTTGCACGTGTACTTGCGGCATAAGGATCCGGTCGGTGTGGCGTGGGCGTTGGGCTACATCGGGGCGCTCATGCTGGAGGGCGACCGAGCGGAGTCCGCAGTCGACTATCTGGCTCGTGCGGACACCGCCTACGAGACGCTGTCGGGGACGCCGCCGCGGCAGCGGGCGGAGGCGATGGTGTTGTGGGGGATCGCGTTGTGGCGGACCGGGGCGCGGTCGCGGGCGCGATCGCAGTTCAGTCGCGCGCTGACGTTGGTGGTCGACGTCGACGAGAAAGCCGCAGGGCGGGTGCGCGCGCTGGTGAGCACACCCGCCGCCGAGCCGGTGTCGTGGTCAGTCTCGGAAGTGGTTCATCACCGTGAACGCGATCTGGATCAGTAGGGCACCCAGTTTCAACCAGGGCGTCAGTGTCGTCATGGTCAGCCGCCTGCGGTCGGGGCAGTCCCGCTGGTGGTGATCACGGTGAGGGCACGGCGAGGTGGGTGGTTCCGATTCGGGTGGAATGCTCATGATGGTGGTCGTGCCTTCTCGGGTGACGGCCCGCACTCGGGGGATGCGGACTCGATGAGGAGCCGGTGCTCTCAGGCGTCGGCGGTGCTGTCGGCGTTGAGGCTGAACAGGTTCAGCGCGGGCACGCACTGGAATACCCGCCGGTAGGTGAGCCCTTCCCAAGGTTGGAGCACGCCTACCTCGACCAGGGCGCGGGTCACCTTGGCCGCGTGCTCCGGGGTCACCCCGTAGCGCAGGCACAGTTCCGGGTTGTTGATCACGGGGAAGGCGACGAGCCGGGCGATCACGTCGGGCAGGATGCCCGTCGCGGCCGAGGTGGGCGCCAGCCGTTCGGCGAGGCAGTGGAGTTGGGTGATCAGCCGGAGTTGGGCTTCGGCTTGGTCGTGCACGGCGGTGGCGAAGAAGTCGACCCAGTGGTGGATCTCGCCGGTGTCGACCACGGCGCGGATCTGCCGCTGGTATTCCTCCAGGTTGTCGTCCAGCCACGGCGACAACGGCAGGATCTGGTCGCGCAGCAGACCGGAGCGCACCATCTCCAGAGTGCTGAACGCCCGAGCGACGTGGCCGTTGGCGGCGGGGAAGGGTTGCAGCACTTCGAGGTGGTAGTGGGCGATGGCCATCTTCGCGATGCGCGGCTGGTCGTGTTCCTCCCGTACCCAGGTGGACCACTGCTGGACCAGGCCCACCAGGTGGGCGCCCATGGCGGTGAGCAGGTATGCCTGCCGGGGGCTTCGCCCCAGCCAGCCGTGGCCTTGGCGCAGCACCTCGGGCAGGGTGCGCTCCGGGCTGCCGGTCATGATGGCGCTCATCTGGCCGATCAGTTCGCCGTCGACGGGGTCGTCGGCGTCGACGCGCGCGAGCCCGTGCTCGTAGGCGCGCAGGTATGGGTTCATCAATCGGGCGGTCGCCGACTGGTCGATCGTCTCGGGCTTCTGGGAGGTGACCAGGTGGGCCACGAGAGCTTCGTGCAGGTGCACGTTGATGCCGGCGAGGTGGGCTGATCGGTGCGCGTCGCGGACCCGTGTGGATCGCACGAGTTCGGCGCGCATGCCGAGGCGGTCCGCGGTCACGTCGAGGCGGGCGAGCATGGCTTGGGCGTCGGCGACCGTGCGATAGGTGGCCGGCGGGAGCACGAGATCGGAGGGCAACGGGTGCGGAAGGTAGGCACCTTCACGGCGAAGGGCTTCCGGGATGCCAGGGATGGCGTCTACCGAAACCCACAGCCCCGCCCGTAGGGAACGCTGCATGGCGGCACAGTGACACAAGCTGTCACGTAATCGCAATCCTCGACAGTTGTCCATTTCATGATCATTTTGGGCCGTTAGGCCAACCGTGATTTGCACCCACTCGAGCGATGCAGGCGACCACGCAACAACGACCATTCCCTCACAAACGTGCAGCTCAGAAACCTAGAAAATTCCGTATCCGCAATTATGCGGATACGATCAGACGGTAATCCGGACATGTCATAGAGCCTTGATACTTGTTCCCAACGAGGCCCCAATTACGCAGAGTACGACAATTATCATGAAGTTCACTCCCCCGAGTTAACCCGTCGACTCGACCACGAACTCGACGACCAACAGCGGAGATGAACAGGGACGTTCAACGCGTCAGCGCAAGTTCCGACGTCGGGTTGCGACCAAACATGAACACCGCAGTCGCCGACTTCTCCGATGAGCCGTTCAGGCGACTCCACATCGATTCCACTCGGCACGCCCACCCCTTCCCGATATCGTTGATCGACAACCGGGAGTGACAAGGGGTGGGCGTGACCAATCAGAAGATGAAACCGGTCGTCGATCCGGCAGTCCAGGCTGCAAAGATCACGAGGACGGGCGCGGTCATCGGGGTCGTGGTGGCCGCCCTCATCACCGGCACCGCCACCGGTGTGACCGCCTACTTCTCCGGCCGCAAGGACGGCGTACAAGCCGCGCCGGTATCGACGGTCCTCTCAGTGCAGACCGTCACCATGCCCAATGGCGCATCAGCCACGGAAACCACCACCTCAAGCACAATGAAGCCGGGCGAAACCTCATTGCTGGACATGACTCAAATCGAAAGCAGCGGAGAATCCCTATCCAGCGGAGATCAGACCATAGATACGAAGACCTACAGCAGGACCCTTGCAACAACGCTAAAAAATTGCAGCGGAAAAGACTTCGCCAGCCGCACTTATCAACTGAACCGTAAACATAAGACGTTTCATGTCACATTGGGATTGACTGATCAGTCGGACAGCGGCAGTGCGATTGAATTCCGAATCGCAGTGGACAACAAACGAGTCGACTCGGCAACGGTACGATTGGGCGTAGGGCAAGTTAAATCGATCGACGTGGATCTCACCGGCGCGTTCCGCTTCACCATCGAAACACAGTGGATCGCACCCATTGACCGTCAATATTGCTACGCCACATCCGCCGGCGTGGCGTGGATCGAGCCCACCTTGGCGTGACACGTGTGGAACTGCCGACCCAGATGGAACGCCAAGGTAGATGCGGACGCGGCGTCCCAAGAAGTCCCGCCGTGCACGACGACGACATCGGAGCGTTCGTCCGAACGGGTCGCCACGCCTCGGACCCTGACCTCACCGGGCACCTCGAACCTGACGTCCTCACAGGCCCATCATTCCAACAACCCGAAGCGCCTTGAGGCGTTCCTGTCGCCATGCCTCGCAACGCTTTGACGCTGATCTGTCAAGCGGCTGCCATCTGCTGCCGCACCTAGGGCAACGGATCTACGGCATCATGGCCAGGTGGACCTTCAACTCTCGAACGGCGTTCTCGTCGGCGAACAGGCTGAGTTGGCATCGCTGATGAATGCCGTGATTGCCATCCACCCCTTGCGCCACGCCCATCCCGACTGGACATACACCTGCATCGAGCATCTTGTCCTGCATCGCGGCACCTGGTATACCCCCGCCCCCCTGCCCGTCGGACGGGAACGTGGCGACGAACGCCACTGCTTCGCCAACGCCACGCGGCATAGCAGGGCTCATGAGTTGATCTACGTCGAAGGCTATGCGCTCGGACCTCACGGTTTGGTCTTCGAACACGCCTGGTGCGCCCACCCTGACGGCACGGTCGAAGATCCCACCTGGCCTGACGGCGCGGGCCTCGCCTACCTCGGCATCCCTTTCACCGCTGGCTACATCGTTCGATTCGAACGACTGAGGGGCGTGACGACCCGGCTCCTCTTCGACCCTCATCTGGATGATTGGCAACTCCTACGCACAGGAATGCCCACACCATCCGACGATGCACCGGTACCCGATGACGATCACGCACGGTTCACAACTGGTCATCACCGGGTTTGACGGCCACATCGTAATGCCGGGCACTCAACATGTCCACACATGCCAGCAATGCGAATACTACTCGCCACTATTCACTGGATTGTGCTCAAGTCCGGAGAATTAGGTTGCTCTGGAACTGCGGTATCCATTCGAGGAAGGCAAGGAGCCGATGAGGCCAGAGCAGGCGTTGGCCGTGGTGTTCCCGGAGATCGTCGCGAGCTGGCATCCGCAAAAGAACGGCGTCCACACCCCGTGGAACACCTCGGCCAAGAACTCGCTGGTAGCGCACTGGCGATGCGCGGCCGGGCACGAGTGGTCCGAGACGGTGGCCGGGCGCACCGGGATGCCGGCCTGGAAGCGCGGCGACCGCGGCGCCTGCCGGATCTGCGCTGGCCACGTCGTGGTCACAGCGTTCACGTGCGGACACTCCGCGCTGGTGGAGACCAGATCGTCACGACCGGATCGGGTATGCCCGGCGTGCCGACGCAAGGCTACGGCGCAGGCCGAACAGCAGAAACCGGCCCGACGTGAGAGCGCTCGCATCGCCTACGCGGCTACCGAGAAGCAGGCCAAGCTCATGTTGGCAGGCATCGAGGTTCCCGACTCGCTTCCGCCGCCGCTGGTGGAAGCGTGGCGCAGCATGGCGTTGACGCAGATCCGCAGGGCGCTGGTGGCCGAAGGCGAATTCGGCAAGACCGGCGCGGCCGGTACCGTGAAGCGCCAAGCCCGACTTGCACTGGCCGAGTTGCCACCCACCGCGGAGCGGTTGCGTGCTGCGGTCGAGGACCGCACGCCGATCACCGTACTGGGCAAGGCGCACTGGCCGCTCGGCTGGCTGCACCTGCTCGGCCACGGTCAGACAACTCCTGAGATGGACTTTATGGCTGTCGAGGCGTTGGAGGGCTGGCTGCGCACTGGTCTGACTGCGGTGGCGGGGCCGCTGCCCCAGGAGCGCTACGACACCGCGACGATCACCAAGGTCGTCACGGGTCTGGTGGCGGCCTGGGCCGATGCCCAGCCGCGTCGCTTTCGGCGCGACCGGTGGCTGGTCTACCGCGAACTCACCATTCCCATGACTCCGGGCGGTGCCAGCCGGTACGGACGGCTCGACGTCGTGGTCACCCGACCCCACCAGGCCGATATGGTCATCGAGATCGACTCCACGAACAACCCACGCAGCGTCGAGAAGCTCCGGTTCGCTCATGCGGCGGGCGCGGTGCCGGTCTGGATTCGGTGGCACTCCGGAGCCCTGCATCAGCATCCCGGCATTCCGGTGATCGATCTTCGCGAACCCGACCCGACCGACGACTGACCGCGTGCGCCTGGCCCAAGGCGCTTACCTGCAGCGACAGTGCGCCTCATGCAAGATCAACGGGACTGCTGCTCGAAACGTATACCCCGCCCAGGTAGAGGGGTTCGGCTTTCGGCAGCTCAGGGTAGGTCGCCGGTGGGTATCTCGAACTCGACGACAGCCCCACCACACCCACAAACTCACCCTGTGTCAACCTACACTCACACTTCGTGAGCAGTAGTGAGCGAGTCAGTGAGAACAAGCTAGTCCACGGCTGGGCCTCGGCCCCCAGGGTGCGCGTGCGCCAAGCCCAAGCGAAAGACATCACCGACGTGGCCGCCTTGGCGGCGCTGGCCCAGGTTACGCTCGAAGCACCGGTGCGTGACGCCATGCAAACAGGTACGGCGGGAGCAGGGCTACGCGCCGGACTACGCAGCGGTGGACACGCGGGGTACCGGCGGTTCATGTCCATCCGGTTCTCCGAAGAAACGCTGTTCCCGATGCGGCCCTACATGGACGCGGCTTTGGTCTTGGTCGCCGAGCACCGTGACGACGGCTTGGTGGGTGCGCTGATCGCTTACCCGCCGGTCAACGTCGCAGAGAACGTGGTGGCCGCGATGCGGGAGCAGGGCAGCGGCGAAGAGGAACAATCCCGAATCCTGCTCAGTATCGGAATGTTCCTCACCAGGGTCAAAGCGGTCGCGGTCGCGGAGCCGTCGCGTAGCCGCACCATCGGTGGATCGTTGCTCAAGCGGTGCCGACAGGTTTACGCGCAGTGTGGCTACCGCAGGACCTACGGGGCGATGCCCTCCACGCCGGGCCTGGAGGAGTTCTACCGCAAGGCCGCGTTCGACGTGTATGACCACGGCCGACCACTGGACCTGACCACGATGCTGGGTACGCCGACCTTCGTCACGCCCGACGCCGGAGAACGGATCTTCACTCGCGACCTCACCTGAGGAGTGAGACAAGCAATGACCATCTGGTCGGAGACTCCGAGAAGAGCGTTCATCGGGTACTTCCAGCGTGCCATGTGGACCCGAACGAGCATCTGACCTTCGAGGCTGGCGCGATCCGCGATCACCAGCGTCTGAGTTGAACCGGTTTTCGGGCACACCGGACGTCTGGCGGATGAAGCATGCAAGGCCTCAGGGTCGCCGCCGCTGATGTGGTTGCCGCCGACATTCGCGGCCAGCAGAGCTGCTGACCATCCCTGCGGCACTCGGCCGAGTAGTCCGGTGCGACGTGAGCCTGACAGACACACCACTCACCCGTTGGTGTGACCGCTACGACGCGTCGCATCAGCATTCCCGCCACTGCACCGAGAATAGAGACGTGATCAACATCGCCACGCTTGTCGTACTCGGAGCCGACTGCTCGTGAACGCTGACGATCCAGTCCTGCTGCTGGACCTGGAGAACCTCGGCACCGCCCAGTTTCGTCCCCGACCGTTGAGGGCAAGGCTGGAAGCTTTGCTCGCGGCTGCCGGCGAGGTCCACCACGCGGTCGCCGCGTACGCACGCTCCGATGCGACCGAAGGTGATCCACTCGCCTCGCTGCTGGCCGAGCTGCGTATCGCACCGCTACGCGTGCCACCCGGCCCCGACGCCGCCGAGCTGGCGCTGCTCTCCCACGCCCGCCGCATCCACGCCGACGGCGGCCGGATCTTCCTGGTCGGCAGCGCCGACGGCCGCTTCGCCGAGCTGGCCGCCCTCGGCCGGATCGAACTGCTGGTCTGGGACGGGCAACCGGTGGCCGCCAAACTCGCCGACGTGGCCCACCGCGTCCACCGCCTGGCCCGACCCACCGCAACATCCACAGAGGACACCGGCGACCGGGAACAACCCGGCCTCGAACCGACTCCCCCGATCATGCCAACCCTCGCACCGACCGCCCCCGAGCCACGGTGCGCCACAACACCCCTCACCAGGCAACTGCTCGCAGCACTGACCACCGGCATCGGCATCGCCGCAGGCCAACGACTCTTCAACGCGCTGCTGGCCCGCACGACGCGATGATCCGCCCGGCCCACTCCGGCAGCAGAAAGGCCAAACCCTCATCAGCCGTCTTGGTCCCGGCAGTACTCGCCGCCTAGCGGAGGCGTGGACGACAGTCGCGTGAACCTGCACATCGGGACGCGTTCCATCCTTACCTGACCGGATCACATTCCGAGTCTGTCGCCTCCGAGCCTGCTGTCATCGTGGCCGTATGAGGCCATGTTCACCCGACACACCCCGTCTGGCCTACTCGCCGACCACAGCGCCGACGCCTACGGTTGGCAAGTGGCGAGCAGGGAATCGACAGGGGTCCGGCGGGGTGTGCAATTCGGCCTCGAGGAGAAAGCCGCGCTCACACGGCTGCACGAACGCGGACTTCGCTCGTGGCGCTACGACGGCGCGCCCACAGGACGACGTGATCACAGCTGTCCGTGTCTGTTGGTCCGCGAGGTGTGCCCACGGCCGCGCACCGGCTGGGACGACTACTGCCCGGACGGCCGGCAGGCCTTGGCCGGGATGGATCACCCTGATCAGTGGTACCGCGGCGGCGAGTTGGTCGCGATCGTGCACTACCCCTACGGCATGGCCTGGGACGAACTACGCGACGCCACCGCGGGATGCGCCGCGCTCGGCTTGCGCCTGGACATCGATTCCCAGTGGGCCGTGCACGCCTGCCACCAGTGGATCCTGGCCGTGGTGATCTCCGCCGTAGGCCTGCACGAGGTCGTCCACGGCCCTCGCACGATCGAGATCCCGGTGACCCGATGACAACCGAGATCGACCGCGGTGACGCCCCGATCCGACGGATGCCCTGCACTACACGTCCCGGCACCGGCTACCTGCCGATCGAACTGGCTCTGCGCGACATGCGCACCGCCAACGGGCGTGACCCCGACACCGGCGACGGAACCGGCAACGAATCCTGGATCGGTCTGTGCCTCGGCATGATCGTGCTCGACACTTTGTCCGGTACGGGACATCCCGTCTAGGCAAGGTTTCAGAGGCTGTTGACCGACCACGACATCAGTGTGCCGGATGCGAAACTACTCTGGACGGTCAGGAACGCCTTGCTGCACGGCTACTTCGTCCCCAAGCCGTCCGGCGACGAACCACGCCGCGTGCAGTTCAACAATTTCACGACGGGCTATGCGCTCGACACTCGCGACCCGAAAGAAATCCAGTTGAGCGTGCCGGTGTTCTGCGGGCACTTGGTGGAACGCATCGCCGCCGCCGTACCCGAGCGATGGGACATGAGCCTGATCGACGTGGATGAGGACCTTGCCTACATCAGCGTCCGCCACCTGCCGCCACTCCCCCTGCCACGTGACCGACCGCGTCCGAACCGCAGTCGAACAGCACCGGAGGACGACCGTGGGTCAAGCGTCATACGCGTGGTCCGGTGTGCTCAGGACCGTAATGTGCGAACAAGTCCTCGGCGCCCGTGCTCACCCGGCACGCCACCTCGGTCAACGTAACCCTTGATGGTCCTGTGTGAGCACGACCAGGAACCGTCACGGCCCGAGGAACCAACAGAGTGGTGCCCGCGCCCTTGCTGCCGATAGCCCGCCTGGCGCGGAACAACGGTGGTGGCCGTCCAACGACAGACTCGTGGTCGGACGCGCCGGGCACCGTTCAATTCCGCGGGCCGTCGGACTGCTCAGGAGCTTCGACCAAGTCGCACTCGTCGACCCACCGGGCCAGCAGGCTCAGTGTCGACAACCGTTCCAGGGCGGCCTGTTCGTCCAATTCGTCGGCGCGGTGGGTGGCGCTGTTACGGATGGTCATCTGCACACCGGGTGCGAAAAACCGCAGACCGGAGTTCATGGTGACGACGTCCCGATCTGCGGGGTCGCCGGGCCAGCGCAGACGCGGCTTGCCGGGCTGGGGATCCCTATCCGAGAACGCCTCCTGCCACAGTGACGACTCCGCCGCGTCGTTGCGGCCGGTCCGGGACTTGAGCGTCAACACGACCGCTTCGGCGGCAGCGGCTACCGCCTGCCGGTAGTGCCTGTCACGCCACAGGCGTGCCGCCGCGCCCCAGACGATGGGATGCATCGCCTCGGCACCCACGGCGGGCGGCAACTCCGCCTCGGCTTTGGTGACCATGCCCTCCAGACGTCCCAGTGCGAAGTCGCACAGGTTGAGAATCTCGCCGGCCTCCAGCACGGGTTTGGGCATGGTGATCGTCCGCCAGTTGGTGATCGGGTCGATCGTGCCGACGCCCTGCACGGCCATCGTGATGCCGGTCAGCGGCGTCGCCTCGGCCGCGCGTCCCGCTGCTCGGGCCACGGTCGCCGCACGACGCGCGATCTCCTGCGGATCGGCGCCGTCGCGGGCGAACACCGCCGGTGCCATGCCGCGCCCGTACGCATCCGGCCCGTCGTTGGTCACGTGCAACTCGAGAAACCCGACAAGGGCGTCCCTGAACTCTTGGACCGCGCCGGCAACCGATCTCAGGTACTCCGGGTTCTTCCGTGCCTCCATGAACGGATTCTTCCATGATCAACCGGTGTCGGCCGTCGACGTCGCACACCAACCACGGGCAACACCGCGAGGTGCTGTCGGAGAGCAACACCCGTGCACCACGACTCCATCCCGAAGCTGATGATCAACAGCAACATGGTCGAACGTTGCCCCGCCCGCACCCACTACCGGGCACCCCGAGAGCGCAACACGCCAAAATTCAGCACCCCGTCAAAAACTGAATAAAAATGTTAGCCTCGGGCTATGAGCCTGCTACGACGTACGCACAACGCGGTACTTCGACCTGCTGTAGGCATGACGGACTTCGGATCGATCATGTCGGCCAAGGAGTTCGCCGCCGCCTACGGCGTCGGCCTGCCCCGCCTCAGCCAACTCAACACCCAGGGTGTCCTGCCGGCTGCCATCGCCCCTGCACAGAAGGGGCCGGCGCGGTGGGACCGCGACGTGGTCTTCCGGTTCCTGGCCCAGCAGCGCCGCGACGAGGACCGGCCTGGACTACGGCTGCCGCTGCTGCTTCCCCGCGCGGGAGTCACCTGGCGATTGGACCGTCGACGGACCATCACCGCGGTCACGGGTACCACGACGAACCGGGACGACACCCCGGTGTCGGTGCACGTGATGACCTACCGCCCCGACACCGCGATCGCCGGTCACGACGCCGTCGTGCACCTGCTCACCGTGCTGGCCCCGCACAGCCCAGCCGCGTTGTCGTCGTGGACGAGCGCTGTGCAGGAGGCCGCGCCGGTGGTGGAACTGGTACTCCGCCAACTCCACCCCGACGAATTCTGGGCAGACTCGGACACCGACGCGTCGATGCCCACCCGCGCCGCGCTGGTCGTCCTGGATACCCGAGCGCGTTACGACAACCTACGACCCTACGACCCGTACACGGCCAGGGTGTTCACCACCGAGGTGTTTCCTGCCGAAGGCATCGACTCCGAGCAGCTGTCCCGGATCTCCGACATCGCGGTATCCGACATCACCGCCACGCTGGGACACGACCTGCCGCTGTGGCCACTCGGTCATGTAACCGCCGACTTGGTCGCCGCGTGGCGACCGAAGGCGGACCCGGTGACGGTGACGGTGCCGCCGTTCGCCGCGCGGGAGCACAAGATCCTGCGCTGGACCGAGCGAGCCGCAGACGGCTTCGGCGCGGATGCCGACGATGTCCGCGAACTGGGCGCGGACCTGTGGCGTACCCGGATCGGGTCGCTGCGTGAACACGCGGACATGGCGCACCGCCATACGCAGAGTCTCCCTCTCGGATGGACCCCCGCGGTCCGCTGGAACCTCGCCGCCACCGACATCGACCGCGGCGTGCGACGCAACATCATGGCCGGCGCCGACGCGGTGCTCGGCAGCCCGGCCACACCACGGCACGTCGCGCAGGCCATCGTGTCCTACCTGGGCGACCCGGCGGTGTTCACGCCACTGGCGTTGCCGGTGAGACAGCTGCCTTCGGAGTTGACGCAGGCGTTGGAGGACTCGGTGAGCACCGAGCCGATCCCCGCCGCGGGCTCATGGCGGCTGTTCGCCCTGCAGCAACTGTTGGCCGAGCAGGGTGTCGATCCCGACGCGGTGCGCGGTGCGCGGTGGCGTACGCGTCCCCGCCGCCCCGAAGGTCGGCCTGAGCCGCACCGTGAACCGGATGTCTTGTTCGGCCAGGACGTCCACGATGTGACGTGGGTGGCGTTGCATCCGCCACGTGACGTGCCTGCGGACCTGGCCATCGCCGAGCAGATCCGCGACCGCGGGGTGCAGTTGTGGATCGCGCCCGATGGCGGCGGGAACGCGGCGTACCTGCTGCTGACCGATGATGGTCTGCTCGTGCCACTACCGGTATCTCCCGTCCCGGCAACGCGGTCGGCATGGTGGCTGGCACACGTCGCCTTGGGCGTCTCACTTCCCTACGGGCCAGGTGGCCTGTTTCCGCAGCAGCATGCGCTGGTCGACCTCATCGGGCACGCGACGGATACCAGAGCGGCCACGATGATTCCGTGGTCCCTCGTGGTGGATCTCGTGGCCGACACCTTGCCGCTCCCGATGTGAGCGCCTTCAATCCCAGGCGGCCCGGTCGGTAACTCTACTGAGGTGTCTCTGGCTGCTGTCGACGGCGAGCCTGGCCTAGGCGATAGCCTACTCTTCGTAGGTGAGTACCGCAGGAAATCAGCCCCGTTTTGCGCTCATTCGAATGCCCTCCTGGTCGTGGGGCGGCGATCCATCCAAGCTGATCACAGAGGCAGGGTTCCGCGGACGCTTGGTCGACAAGACGAACGGACTATGGGAGATCCGTACGACTGAGAGCTACTATCAGAGACATCCGGACCTAGTCAAGGTAGACCATATCGCTGGCGCACGTCAAAAGAGAAATCGATTCGATCTCATCTCGCAGTTTGTATCAGCTGAGGTCCTTCGTACGGGTCGATCAGAACGTGAAGAGGTCGTGCTCGAAAGCAGGCGGCTCCGCGCTGAACGAACGAAGGCGCCGGTCGACTCATTTGCTCTCTGGCAGTTGCAACTGTTGACAGCAGTCGGCACCGAAGTGGCAGAAGTGATCGAAGGAATTCACCAAGCTCTGCTTGAAACCACATTCCTCGAAGAGGAAACCTTGGTATTTCCTCACGCATCCGTCCACGTGGTGCGACGACTGCAACTACTAGTTCGCCGCGTCAAGCTGATTGGCGTATTTCTCCGGATTGAGCATGATGAGCAATTGAAATCAGGTGATATTAGCGCGATCAAGCAGCTCACCGATACGGGAGATTCCGTATTTGCGTCGTCCGCACATCTGCATGAGGGCGTCATTCTCTTTGATGCCTATCTCTCCCCTCTACTTGGCGCCCTGACGCCAGCTATTTGGAGTATTGGCGCCCATCGCGAGGCCGGTGTAGTCGTTCATAGCCTTGGCCAGCCGCTTGTCGGGGTTGAGGCTCAAGCGGTTGAACTGCTGAACCTGCTACCGATCCAGGAGTCAATCGAGACAGTATCCACTCCGAAGCTAAGTCCTTTGGCAGGGCAAGAAGCTTTGGACTGGTGGGCCACGCGACTCAATCATCTCTTCGGCATCTTGACCGACCCAACCGTATTCGTCGATGGGCAAAATATCTACGATCCATCGAAGCATCTGCGCTGGATTTTGACAATAGAGCAAATGTTTCGGCGAGTGAGTTCAATTCAAGGTACACACCGAGATGTACACGCTCGGCGCGTGTTGCTATTTTCGGTGCTAGACACGGCCTCGCGGATCATCAACTTGAATATCGAGGATATCGTCTCGATTGACAAGGTTCGGAAGAAATTGGAAAATTTGCGCGGATCGATGCTGCCAGCGGCGGCCAAGATTCTACTACCGAGTGCCGAGCGGGCAGTTGTCGCCCTTGAAAAGATTCAAGATGGATTCTTCATTCAACGCCAACTGGGCAAATCGACGCTTGAATACAGGTCCAAGAAGGGCGACATTGTCGAGATCGGCCTAGATAAAGCGGCGGCCGAGTATATTAAGGTACTGAGAAACGCCACTCATGGCCACGGGAAAAAGTTTGAAACTCAAGGAAATTTGGAAAATGTCCTCCTGGCGCATCATGATGGTTCATTCCCTCATGATCTCGGCTTGCTTGGGTATTTTTACCTGCTTGACATACTGGCAAATCCTGACGCATTGCGACAAAGACTGGAAACAGGACGATAACTTTGACTTCTCCGCAATCGTTCATCGCCAGTGAACCATTAACAGTCAGGCGCCGTCTGACGCATGATTCGAATCGACGTCCGATCGCGGGCATTTGCCGATGCTGCAATCAGAGTCGTTATCAGGGACCGTACTGTGTCACCTGATCGAGCGATACGGCAGCGTGGCCTATGCCGGAAGCCTGCCACCGACCGATTAGCCGGTTACTGTGAACTTTCGACTCGAAATCCCTGGAGTGGTCCATGATCGCCTCATCGCCGCCAAATACCTCACCTAGCTCATGGCTGCAGGTACTGACCACAGTAGACGCCCATGGATGGTCACGTTTGCTGCCCCCGTCCGGCCTGCTCCATGCGATGGCCAAGGCAACAACCCGCGGGATCACCGGAGATCTGGAGACCGTCCTCGGCCACGATGCCTTGTCTTCCGGACCCGATGATCGAATTTCCTGGCTGGATGACGAAGAATACGACGATATTCCGGCAGATGTTCAATCCGAGCAGAATGAACTCGACCGACAGAATCAGAATTTCTTTGAAACGGTCATGGCCGATTCCGGCAGGGCCATTCCCGTAACGACACGGCAGCTGGCAGATCTGCTTGTCGACTTGGGCGTGCTTGTGCACGATATGGGCGTCGGTGTCGAAGTATGGCGTATCGCCACAACCGTACCGCGTCCTAGCGACGTTCTGACCTTGGCAGCAGAGTGGACGCGTAAACAGGAACTGCAGGCAGCGGCACCCGTCGCTTCCACGCTGATTGGACTGTTCGAGGATCGTCAGAAGACGGAAATGAATACGACGATCGATCGCCTTGCAGAAGACTGCAGGGAAGATGGCGATAATGTTCGTCCAGGCCTGATGTCGTTGACCTCCTCAGGTGATGTCACGGTGCTGCGACGCGGAAAAGACACATCCGTGGGCGAAGTCGACCTGTCCGTTGTTCCATCACACGCACGTATGACGATCTTGGTCAATTGGGACCACATCAATGCCACCCATCTGTCGTTCGCCCTGACTCGACCAGCGGAGTGAACGCGGCCACCGCACACTCTCGGCGGACAATGATGCCCGCGCACGAAAGTGCGGAGGAACTGAGACCGCCATAGTGGCAGGGTTGCGCTACCTGGCTTTGTGGTGTCGTGCTCGGCGCAGGCGCACCCGATCCCGCCAAGCTATACGGGCCGCCCGCCCTCACGGGCGTCCTGAGCCGTAGATCGAGTGCTGGGCCGTATTCGCCGTCTTCCTCGTCAGGGCGCGGCTAGTGTCCTTTGGTCAGGACAGGTCAGTAGTGGGCGGGGTGAGGCGGCGCACGAGTTGCTGGCGGCAGCTCGCGGTGCACTCGTCAGCGGGCAGTCCTCGCTGGCACAACCAGCAGGACAAGACGGCCAGCGATCATCCGCCGATCAGCATGTCGAAACCGCCGTGGCGCCAGCAGCTGCGACGATACCGCTGGTGATCGCCGAGCCAAGTGCTGTCGAACCCGTACCAAAAGCAGATAAGCACCGATCCTGCACAGCGCGGCCAGCAGCCATCTGCTGCTGCATTAGTGCGATAATTGCGTGGTGACCAGTGAGCCGTTGAAGGCAGCTAACCTCTCCTACCTGATGACTCCGCCGCAGGCATGTGGTGAGACCCCTTCGGTTATGCGACCTCAACTGCTGGCGTTGCGTTCTCTGGGCGCAAAGGACTTCGAACGGCTGTGTTACCGCCTGACTCGGCTGCATGGGACGGTTGAGCAGGTCCGGATTTTCGGCGTGGAGGGGCAATCGCAAGGCGGCATCGACCTGTATGCCCGGAAGCGAGACGGCACCTACCTGGTCGTCCAGTGCAAACGTAGTACGGACACGTTCACGCCTGGCGAAGTCACGAGCGCGGTGGACACCTTTCTCAACGGCGAGTGGGCGGCGAAGGCTGACGAGTTCGTGTTGGCTGTCACAGACAGACTCGAACGTACCCAGGTCACGGCTCGTATCGAGGAGGAGCGCCCGCGGCTCACCAGCAAGGGCATCACGTTCACGGTGTGGGATCAGACCGAGCTCTGCGCTTTGCTCAAGGATCAGCCGCGGCTGGTCGATGACTTCTTCGGTCGTGAGGCGGTCAGGGTCTTCGTCGGCAACGACGCTGCAGTTGCTCTGGGTACTCGTCTCGACGCCGCCGAAGTGGTCGAGTTTCGCCAGCAGTTCGGCTCTCTATATCGGACAGTGTTCGGCCGGTTCGAGCATGGTATGCATGGGCCGCAACGCAATGTCCCGCTCGATGCACGGTTCGTTCTACCGGACATCGTCGTCAGCGACGACCTACAGATGTCCACGGCACCGACGCCTGGCGGTGCGATGGTGCCAGACCTGGCGACATCGTCACGCCGTGACAGCTACTTCCCCGACGTTCTCGGTGGGTTGCGTGATCCCAGGGCCGTAGCTGCTCCTGTCCGGGCCTACTCCTCAGTGCACAGCAACCGGGTGGGCGTCACCGATTGGCTGTCCACCGGCGAGCGGCACTTGGTGGTGGGAGCGCCAGGCGCAGGAAAGAGCGCCTTGCTGCGCATGCTGGTACTGGACCTGTTCTGCGATGAGCCCCGGTTCACCGCCGGAGTAGACCACTTTCAGGACGTATTGCCCGTGTGGTTCCCGTTCGCGTTCTGGACCTCCGCGGCGAGCAAGAACGCCCGCTCGATCAGCGTCCTGGATGGCGTTCGTGAGTGGCTTTCCGCCTATGACCATGAGGGTCTTTGGCCACTGATCGAGAAGGCCCTTCACGACGAGCGTGTCCTGCTCGTCGTCGATGGCCTCGATGAGTGGGCGACGCCCGATGCCGCCCGGCTCTGCATCGACAGGCTGGAGGTGTTCGCCGACACCAAGCGCGCCAGGGTGTTGGCGTCGTCACGGCCGTTCAGTTCCGCTGAGCTGCCGCTGGACCCGGACGGGTGGCGGATGTCGACGCTCGCGCCACTGGACCGTGCGCAACGCCTGAGTTTCGTCACGAAGTGGCTGACCCCTGTGATCGAGGAGTCCGCGTTGCCACAGGAGGCAGCACGATGGTCCGCCGAGATCGAGTCCTCGCCGCACTTGCGTGAACTCGCTGACCTTCCCCTGTTCTTGTCGTTGCTGCTGCGCAGCAAGGAACAGCGAACCGAATTCCCGGAGGATCTCCACGCGGTACTGGACGATGTCATCGACCGTATGGTGGGCGAACATCGACAACGCAAGATCGTCACGTCCGGCACGAGAGATGTATTTCCCTCCAACGGTGACATTCATCGAGTGAGCGGAGCGGCCGCCGAAAAGATGCACCGGACCGCCACGATCACGATGTCCGACGACAACCTGCGGGCCACTTTTCGATCCACGCTTGTCGACGAGATCGGCTATCCGGCCCCCGAGGCTCACGCGACAGCACAAGCGCTGGTCAATGCCCTGAGCCCCGGAGTCGGTCTGATGATCCGGCCCGCCCCGGACGAGACCCAGTTCTTCCACCGCTCGGTGTTGGAGTTCCTCACCGCGCAACGGCTGCTGACCCTGTCCGGCGACCAGGTGATGCAGGTGGCTGTCGATCACTTGACTGATCGACGTTGGTCCCAGGTCGTGCGGTTCATGATCCGCGGTATCACCCGACCACCCGAAATCGTCGAGATGTTCGCCCGGCTCGACGTCGGCGCGGCGAACAATCCGCTGCTGCGCGAGGCGACAGATCTGCTCGCCGCCGAGGTGGCGGTCGGGGCCGGTTCAGTCGACGCGCCGATGCGACGCCGCCTGCTTGAGCGGGTCGTCGCAGTGGTCGAGACAGGTGAGCGCGAGGCACACCGTGCCGCTCTGCTCGACCGGCTCGTCACCGGCTTGTCCCGCCGTGAAGTGCGCGGCGAACTGTCGACGCGATTCGGAACGTGGCTGCACGCCTACCCGCGCGAGACCTGGGGGGCGGCGTTGCGCGCCGCGTCCACATGGCCTGCCGACGACGTGTTGCATACCGTGCTCTGGCACGCGTTGCATGCCGACGAGGACGACGTGCAGCGCCTCGCGGGCCGACTACTCGGCACCAAGTTCGCGGGCGACGACACCGTCGCAGGTCGACTGGCCGATCTCGCCTGCATCACTCGGCTGCCCGGCCGCCGGGCGGCGGCCACTGAGGCATTGTCGCTGTGCGCACCAGCTCATCCGGCGTTGGACTCACTGATCGCCACTGGCAGCTCACATCCACACTTCGCGGTCCGGCATGCCTGTGTGGGCGCTGACTTGCGCCGGGGGAACACGACCGAGGCCAACCGTGACGCCCTGATCACGCTTCTGGACGGGGCTCCCCAACTCTCGGCCTGGTCGGATTCGATCATGGAGCTGATGTTCGAACATTACCCGGACGATCAGGTGATCTTTGAGCACTACCTGCGTGAGGCGGACCCCGCCGTCGACCGCCCGCATCATCGGCGAAACAGCCCCGCGACCTTTCTGCTATTCAAGGGCTATCCACTCAGAGCCGAGACGCGCCAGTACTTTCAGCGGTACCTCTCCCCCGCCCGCACACTGTTTCCGGACAGTCCGAACCTGTTGATCGAGCGTGTGCCATGGCCCCAGATCGCCGAGGCATACAGCGACGACCCCGAGATGGTGTCCGCAGTCGAGGGGTTCCTCAACGAACTGCTGAGGTCATCTCTCGGTCAGCGAGGCACGTACTTCTGTTCGCTCGTGGCCAGAACGCCGTCTGTGCGTGATCGGCTGCTGACCCGCCTTCGTCGCGACGATCGCTGGGGAATCGGCTGGATCGTGCGCGCGCTGCTAGAAGGCTGGCCCAACGACCCCGAGGTCCACGCCATCTTGCTGGACCAACTTGATTCCGGCAGCACGACACATCGAAACGACGGCCTCATCGCCCGTCTGTCTGACATCATCACCGACCCCGAGGAAGCGCTGACCCACTTGGAAGCGTTGGCTCCCACGGCCATGGACGCCGTCTCTGTGGTACGCGCCCTCGAAGGCATTGTGAATCGCGGCATCGATCGAGCGGATCCCCGCGTGGAAGCACTTGTGCAGCAGGCGCTTGCGGACCAGAAACTCAGACTCCAGGGCAGCACTGAAAGAGCTCTTTTTGAAGGGTTCATGCATCACCGCTTGGTCCGTGATCGTGCCGCGGCCCGGTTGAACGCGCACGACACCCCATTGGCCGCGATTGTCTACGGAGCACGAGACGAACCCGATCTGCGTCACAATCTTGCCGCCCAGTTCGGCTGTGTGAGTCCGCCCTTGCGTGGCCGACTGATCGAAGCGCTGGCGAATGCCCCGATCTCCGACGGCACGGCAACCATTCTTCTCGGCGGCTACGACGCCGAACCCGACGCTACCGTCAAGATGCTCGCGGCCACGGCGTTCGCGCGGCGCCTGGTCGAATCACAATCACCGACCGCCGAGGCGCTGGCCAACTTTACCGAGCAAGCCCGCGCGATCGGCCCCGATCTCGACGAGCGTCGAGGCGCCGCCTTCTGCGCACTGGCCGAACTGGGTCGCTTGGATGTTTTGACGGACATGCGCGAACACAGCGACGGCCGACCGGTACAAATTCAGCATGGCCATGGCGGTGACACACAGCCGTTCTACCGGTACGTGTGCCGTTTCTGGGCCGACACAAAGACGGCACTGGGATCTAACTTCGCCACGCGGTTCGGCTTCGATAATAGCTCCGATCAAGAGTTTTTCCAAAATATTCTTGCCGTGGCACATGATTATCCCGACATTCGAACCGATCTCCTCACCTTGCTCGCGGATCGCCCAGAACTGGCCGGAACAGCCCAGGCGGTCAGCTACCTACAGCGCATACGACTGACCAATTCGGATAGCTGGGTAGCGACTACCAATCTGCTGGTTCGAGCGAATGCGTGGTCTTACCACGACATCGAGCAAGCGTGGACGGCACTTCACGTTCTGACCGAGCAGTTCGGCACCGACCCGCGCACTGAACAGTGGCTGAATAAGCAACTCGCCCAGTTCGAGAAATACAAGATTGTCAACGCGGACACAGACTCTATGCTAATACCCAGCTACGGTGTCTTGGCCGCACTCGCGCGACTGCGTCCCGACCACGACCTGCTGGCCATGATGCTGGCCGCCACCGCACGCCCTGAGGCAGGGCTACCTTGGCGCACCTTTCCCGAGTGGACTGAACTGGCAACAGCGACGACCTCAGACGCGCAGCAATTCGTGGATTTGGCCCTGGAAATCACCCGCATCGTCACTCGCAGTGACAACTATTCCGGCTATATTCATCATCCGCTGGCTTACCGGCTTCGACGCGACCACTCACTCGCCGCGGAGCTTGCACAACAAATCCCGCACCTGTCTGACGCCGCGGTCGGCATCGCGATACGACTGCTATGGCTCAGCGGGCACTTCGACGGCACCGTCGCCGAGTACGTGAAAGAGATCGCCGAGGGCAAACAGCGGGCGTCATCGTGGGCGGTCGATCCGCTGACCGGCCAGACCGGTCATCTTCACCTACTCGCGCTGAACATCCTCGACACACTGCACGCATAGAACGCGATGATCATCGCCAGTTACCCTGGTGGACAGCTTCGGCGTCACACCTACGCTAGCGGGGCCGCGACCACCCCCGGTGAGGGCCTGTCCCATATCGCTGGCCTCGCACCGCCTGGGTGCCGTCGTTGCGGTCATCGACGAACCGCGCTGACCCTTCCTGCCCCGGTTGAGCCGGACCACGGCGGTGGCGGGTGGCGAGCGTGGTATCAGCGCTTCCGAGACCACAGCGGCCACGTCGCTGAAGTTGACTGGAGGGGGCCAGCCGGGAACGGGCACCCGCGTGCATCCTGTCCAGCAGGACAGGCGCCGCCGCGTTTGACCGCAACGCATCTACCAGTTCGGGCGGTTGACATCCGGGGTAGTCCAACGGCCGCGGCGACCGCGGCCAAGATCCTCAGGACGGGGTCTGGGCAGACAACGTTCCTGGTCCGCGATGCGACTTGAGCCGTACCAGACAAACCCGTTGCCGTACACCTGGTGGAGGCAATTGGTGAGCTTGGACAGCGCTATACTGGCCTGTTCTGCTCAATACGGCCCGACAGGAGTGACAGCGATGGCAGAGGTGCAGTTGGACGGGAAGTTCTGGTTGCCCACCGACCCAGACCACAAGGTCCCAGGATGGGTGACCTTCTCGCCGACGGCGGGAGGCTCGCTGACGCTACTCGACAGTTTCGAGGGCATCGACGACTTCGACAACCCACGCCCGGACTACAACCGCATCCTGGGCGAGAGCATCCACGGCGGCCTGACCCTGGACGACTGCCGCCTGGAATTCCTGAATCCCTTTCAGCGGCGCCAGCGGTTCGCAGTGGGCAAGCTGCTGAACAAGGTGTACTACGAGAGCGGTGAGGCGGTCGAAGCGGATCGGCTGGTCACCCGGATCAGCGACCTGATGCTTTGGGTGCTGGACGGTGCGCCCGAACTGGGCTTCAAGCCTGAGGAGTTGGCGGGCGGCAACATCCCGATCGTCAAGCGACACAGCGAGGACATCGACCTGGGCAACGGCGCCCGGCTCAACCTGATTCACGGACTAGCCCACTCTTTCAACATGGGGTTGACTCAGATACGGAGCACGGCCACACCGCAGTTCGAATTCGACGCTCCGGTCGAACTGGATGCGGCCTTGGAGCACGCGTTCGACCTGCTGGCCGCAGTCACCGTCGCCGCGGACCGCGTTGTGGCGTTCGAGGACGTCACGTTCAGCCACCCCGACCTGCTCATGTCGGACGGGTCTCGGCGGTTGGCTGTCGAAGTGCACCAGCAGTGGCGTGCCCAGGCAGACCCGAACCGCAGGCAGTTGGATAGCAACCGGGCGGCGTTCACTTACGGCCAGTTGGGTCGTGGGGACGGGCTGCGGCGCTTCCTCGAAGCGGTGCGCAACCACCGCGCACTCACCCGCCAGATCATTCGGCCGCTCTACGACACGGCACCGACTGTGCAGGACTCGTTCTTCACCAGGGTGGCGGCGCTCGAAGGCCTCGACAAGCAGCAACACGGGGACGGCCTCTCCCTGCGTGAACGCCTGGAGCGGCTCGCCAGCAACACCGGGGCGTCGTTCGAGTCGCTGGTGGGAGACGGCGATGCTGTCGCACGCTGGTCCAAGCGCATGGTGAAGTTGCGCAACAGCATCGGCCACGGCGACCCCGTGCCACTGCACCAGAGCGCCGCGGAGTTGTACGAGATGTCCGAGGCGGCCTACTGGCTGTTTGTCCTCAACCTGCTCGTCGAGGCTGACGCACCCGCCGCCGTCTACACCAACCTGACGACCACAACGCGGCGGTTCATCTTCCTGCGCAAGCACGTACGCCGGCACTACTGAAACCAGGAATTCGACGCCGATCCCGTAGCCGTCCTCGCTGGCCACGACAAATGACGATGCGGTGGTCACCAGCCCAGCAGCGTGATCCCGCCTCCGCCTCGGCGGGAGCAGGTGCCGGCTTGGTGCTGATGGAGGTGTAGCCGCCGGTGCGGTTAGTGTCGTCGAGGTCGGTCCAGGTAGCCGTCTTACAGTAAAGGCGTGGAAAGTGATCGACGGGGCAGAGCAGGGCGCAGTCCGTGGGTCCAGAGGGAGCAGGTGCCGTTGGCGCCCTGGTCAGACACCCAGGCCTCAGTCGACATCGCGTGGAACGGACAGCGGGGTGATTGGAGCCGGTAATCAGGATGCACTCTGTCAGTGATCATGCGCAGACGGGACGATGCCGGGGTATTGCCAGTGCCGTGTAACGTCCACACAGGACTGAAAATGCCGCGCATCGCTCTAGAACAGTTACTACGATAGAACCTTGATCGCGGTAGGGACCGCCCTCGCGGGCGGCCCCCCGCGCAGATCCCAGCGTGCGCTGCTAACGCACTGGGCTCCTGCCTCGGGTTCTGGCATCAAAGCGCCTTTCAGGGAAAGGATGCTTCACGCGGGCGGGTGGTAGCCATCGAGTCTCGAGACGGCGCATCCGCGTCCAGTTGAGGCGAGTGCGTTGGCTGCGACGCCGGAGCGACCTGTGCCAATGCCTCCTCGCCTGGGTGCGAAAGGCCGCCACGGCGTCGGTGTTGCCGGGCACGGCGTAGTAGGCGAGATATCCGCGAATCACGCTTCCCAACCAACGCCCTTGTTCCGGGATGGGCAGGTGCCGACTTCGCCGGAGGTGGTCTTTGACCTCGACCAGCTTCGCCCGCATCCGTTTCGAGATGGTCTTGCGCTTCAGCCAGAACCGCCCGGTCCTCGTCTTCCCGCAGATGTGCGTGAAGCCAAGGAAGTCGAACGTCTCAGGCTTCCCGACACCCCGCGCCACACGGGCTCGGGCGGCGTGCCGACCGAACTCGATCAGCCGCGTCTTGTCGGGATGCAACCCCAAACCGAACCTCGCGAACCGCTCACGAAGATCAGCCAGGAATCGTTGCGCGTCCTCCTGAAACTCGAACCCCACAGTGGAGTCGTCCGCGAAACGCACGATGATCATGTCACCACGCGCGTAGCGGTTCCTCCACCACCGAGCCCACAGATCGAAGACGTAGTGGAGGTAGACGTTAGCGAGCAACGGCGACGCCGATGCCCCCTGCGGTGCTCCCTCCGAGGTCTCCGACATCTTCCCGTCCTCGACGACCCCCGCGCTCAACCACTTACGGATGAGCCGCAGGACCCGCTGATCCGCGATCCGGTGCTCAAGGAACCTCACCAACCAGCGATGATCAAGATTGGTGAAGAACTCGCGGATATCCGCGTCGAGCACCCAGTTCACCTTCTTCCGCGAGATCCCGACCACGAGCGCGTCCAACGCGTGATGCGGGCCGCGGCCCGGCCGGAAACCGTAGGAGAAACCCAGGAAGTCCACCTCGTAGACGGCGTTGAGCACCTCGACGACGGCTCGTTGGAGGATCTTGTCCTCCACCGTCGCGATACCGAGCGGTCGCTGCCGCCCGTCCGCTTTCGGGATGTACACCCGCCGTGACGGACTCGCCCGGTAAGCGCCGCTGTGCACCCGTGCGTGCAGGTCCCGGAGGTTCGCCTCCAAATCCTGCCCGTAGGCATCCCACGTCACCCCGTCCACCCCCGGCGCCGCCTGTGGGCGTATCGCCCAATAGGCGGCTCGAAGGCGATCCAGGTCGACGTGGTGCAGCAGCGCGGTGAACCGCGCGTCCTTGTTCCTTCGTGCTGCTTCGCGCACACGATCCAGCCCGTGTGGCACGCCTGGTCCGGCGCTGTGTCCGGGACGTGTCGGTCTGGTCGTATTCCCCTTGGCCAACCCCCTTTCCTCCACCACCTCCGCAACCGCGTCCACGGTCTTGTTCGGCGGCTTCGCAGGTACTACGGGGCTGTCAGACTTCCCACGCTCGTTCATCTCAGGCTTACCGCCTCAGCGTTCCCTGAACGGCCCGCCCGGCCATCACACCGGCGGGCGAGCGTGGGATCTCCCGGTTCTCGCGCATGGAGATTCCGTACATGCACAGGTTCTCCGACCGCGCGGGGTCCCCTGGCGACTCGCGCATAGCGCCACCAGCGATGTTGCCTTCCGCCCGTTTCGACGACGTCGGCACCCCGATCTCCTTGATTTCGCGGCTCAATAGCCCGGCCTGCACGTACCCCTGTCAACGCTTCGCCGTCGCCCTCACGGACGCCAACGCATGACTCGGGGCCACCGTGGATCGCTACTCCTTCGATGTAGGGCTCTTCCATCCCCTTCTCCATGCCGGTTTATCCCGGCGCTCCGAAACGTCAGGAAGTCCACCATGGGCGAAAGTCCGCCAGGAGACAGCCAGGTCGACCAGTCGGTGTTGCGGGTGTTCAACACATTGTTCACACGCGCTAATCCGTCGCTGGAGCGTGCCTTCGACGTGGAGCACAGCTCCACCGTCGACCCCACCAGCAGTCTGGCCTCCGACGACAAGGCCTTGGGTGATCTGGCCACCTCCAGCACGGTGACTTCCATGCTGTTGGCCGCCGCAGATCATCTCGACGCTCTGCGTTCCATGCTTTTCGAGGCCAAGGTCCTCTACATCCGAGCCCCTTACACGCTGCTGCGCTGCGCCCTGGAAAATGCCTCCGTCGCGGTGTGGCTGCTCGCCCCCTCCAACCGCGACGAGCGCATCATCCGCCGCCTGCGCTGGGAATGGGCCAACATCGTCGACCAGTATGCCGCGTTCGAGTTGATCAAACACACACCAGTGCGGTCCAAGGACGACCGCCGCATGCACCTACTCGCCCTGGCCCGTACCCGTGGCCTTTCCGACGATCAGGTCAGTGCCATTGCCGGCCGCACCATCGGCTTCGGACAGATCGTCGACCTTGCGGCCGAGGAAAACGCGCTGCTCGACAAGGCGACCAACAGAGTCCTGTGGAGTATGTGCAGTGGGATCTCCCACGGACGCCAGTGGCCGGTGCTGCCGTTGTCTGAGCACAGCCGGGTCGCCCCGATCGACGACAAGAGGGTCTGGGTCCGGCTGTCGATATCCGAGAAGGAACTCCTGGACATCGCCGACGTCACGCTGCTCACCTTCCAGCAGGGTTGGCACCTGTTCGACCAGCGTCGCCGAGGACACGGGCTATGAACGGTCGAGACCGCTCGGGTGCGAGACTGGCGCGGAAAGTGACGACCTAGGGAGCTCGGTGTGGTCTCTGACGCCTTCGTAGAATCGGCGCCCGCGGCGAGCGGTCGGGGTCAGCCGATCCTCGACCTGATGGACAAAGCCATCAGTCTGCAGGTACCGCTGGTCGGCAAACACATCGCCCGCGCCCGTCAGCGCAACCCGGAGGCAACACCGGCGGAGGTCGTCCGCACCCTGGAGCGGATGTACGTCAGCGCCTTGACGGGCAGGGGCGTCATGGCTGGGGGCGCTGTCGGCACCGGAATCGCGTTGGCGCTGTCGGCGGGCGAGTTCTTCTCCTCGCTCAAGCTGAGCACCTTGTTCGTGCTCTCGATCGCCGAGGTTCACGGAGTCCGGCTGGACGAGATCGAACGCCGCCAGACGCTCGTCATGGTGGTCCTGATCGGCGAATACGGCTCCACGGCTTTCGGCCAGGTTGCCGGACGCACCAGTCAGCACTGGGGCCGACAGCTTGTCAGCAAGGTGTCCCCCGCAACGCTGCGCCAGCTCAACAGGGGTCTGTCCACGAACTTCATCACCAAGTACGGCACCAAGCAGGGTGTCATCGTGCTCGGCCAGGTAGTCCCGATCGGTATCAGCGCGGCGATCGGCGGCGTCGCCAACGCCATCGTCGCCGTCATGGCCGTCCAGGCCGCCCGGCGTACATTCGGACCGGCGCCGCGGTCGTGGCCCGAGACCTCGCTGGAGCCCAGGCTTTCGTGATCGGCGCAGGTAGTTTGTGGACCGTGAACGCTGCGCACCGCATCCAGGAACTCGCCGACCGTATCGTCGTGCTGCGCGACGCCTACTATCGCGGGTCGCCGTCGGTCGCCGACGCCGAGTACGACGCGATCGAGGACGAGCTGCGCGGTCTGATCGAGGCCAACCCCGACCTCGCGCCCGACCCGAACCCCCCTCGACCAGGTCGGTGCCCCGGCGGTGCTGCACGCGCCGGTCCGGCACTCGCGGCCGATGCTGTCACTGGAGAAGGCCACCAAGCCCGAGCAGGTCACGGCGTTCTTCGCCCGCTTCTCAGGCCAGCCCGTGGTGGTCATGCCGAAGCTGGACGGCCTGTCGCTGGCCCTGGTCTACGAGAACGGACGCCTGGCCCGCGCCGTGACCCCGTGGTGACGGACGACCGGTGACGACGTGACGCCGCTGGTCAAGGCCCTTACCGACGGCGTGCCCAAGCGGGTCAACGCGCCGGGTCGGGTCGAGTTGCACGGTGATGCTGCGTGATCGCGTAGCGCTCCCGGCCGTTGCGGTAGGTGACCAGCAGCAGGCCGCTGCTCAGTACTGCAAACAGGATCGCGGTGCGCGCTGCCACCGCCTAGCAGGTTCACCAGCGGCAGGGTCAGCGCGGTCATCATGATCGTGCCGACTGCGGTACCGACCAAACGGAACCCCGACAGGTGCATCCGCTGCCGCGGTTCCCGCACCATCTTCAGCACTTTAGGAGGAGCCGCAGGGTGGTTGGACTTGGCTCGCGATTCGCCGCGCGGCGACGCCCCTGAGGACATCGCCGATCTGCTTGTTGTTGTGTCGAGGGGGTGTCCGGTAAGCCGTGCCCCCTGCTCGTCATCGAGACTGGTCACGACAGCCCAAACCCCGAGTCCGACAAGCGCCTCGGCGGGGACAACGGCCCGGTCCACACCAAGCGCTCTCTCCCATACGGTGAGAGCGACATCTTCGCCCGGACCTAACCTCACCCTCAGAGAGGCGATCTGTCCACGCCCATTACTACTTTCATCGAGTTCGATCTCGTCGCGGGACCGTTGTACGCCACCGCCGGGCGACTAGCCCGGCGCACCGGAGCGTTCTCGTCGGGCAACCCAAGCGCCTGTCCTGCCCGGTTCAGTTCGAAGGTGTCGCCAGCCCGCCGTCCCGACTGGGACTGGGGCTGGGGAACGGCGTCCTACGCCCTAGGACGGCTGAGCCGGGTGCCGGGGCGATGTCAACCGGAACCTTCTTTTTCTTAGCAGCCAACTTCGCGGTGACCTCGGTGGCGTTGGTGATCCGTGCTCGAGAGAACGCGACGTAGAGCGGGTCCACCGGCACTGACGCCTCTCCGATCGACAGCGTCAAGCCGACCATCTCGAAGTCGATCCGCCCGCCGTACCCGGTCTCGAGGAGGTCCATGTAGAGCCGGGCTTCCTCTGCAGTGCTGATCTGGTGGCACACCGTAGTGCTTAGGGGCATGGGCACCTCGTCGCCGCGGAGCAGGCCAGCCAGGATGGCGATGTTGCGTTCGTCGCGGCGCGTCCAGCGGACAGGCAGCGGGAGAACCACGTCGAGCGCGTCGCGCACGATGACGAAGTCCTGCAAGGTGCGGACGATCGGCGCGAAGTGCCCGGTGGGTTCGCGGGTCTGGGCATCCAAGTCGATCTGCTCGGTGTCCAGCACCAAGACCATGCTGGGCGCCTGGTCCAGGGAATCCAGGACAGTGACGGTGCGCAGCAACGCTTCGGGGTCGACCGAAGCCGCGTGCAGGGCGTCGTTGGGTCCGTACTGCAGCAGCATCCCGACGTTCGAGCCCAGTTCCGGAGCGTTGTCGTCGGGGCGGTCGACCCGCAAGCGCAGCCGCAACATGCCCGTGGAGTCGGTGCCGTGCACGTACATGCCGCGGATGCCCTCGGTGGCGTAGTGCAGGGTCAGGTGCAGCGGACGCCCAGACGTACCGTCGCCGGTGCGGGCACGCAGTGTGGCCGCACGTGGGAACCCGGCGGTGACACGCTGATCGGGCAGCACCATCGCCACCTGCTCCCACGGGAGGTTGAGCGCGGTGATTGCCTCGTTGTCGACGCGGTTGATGTGGCCGGGTTCGATGACCGTGCCGCTGCCGTAGTGCAGCGCGGTGGTGATGGCTTCGGTCATGGCAGGGCCCGCAGGGTCGTCTTCCTCGACGTCGAGATGGACCTCGATACGCTGAGGCGGGCTGCCCGGCTTGAGACGCACGAACACCTCGTTCCGTCCACCGCGGGAGGCGAAGTCCAGACCCCAGATCGGTGACAGCTCATCGGACCGGCTACTCAGTACGTCCAGACGCTTGAGCAGATCGGGCACCCCGCCAAGCAGGCCAGCCTGCTCCTGCCCCAGTTCACGCTGCATGTCGATCACCTCTTGGTGCGGGGTGGTCAACATGTAGCGGGCGATGTCAGGACGCTCGGCCAGCTTCAACTCCAGCCAGCGCACGTCGAGGAACACCATCTCGAACGAGCTGCGGTAGCGGCCTTTCAAGCTGTTGAACCACTGCAAGTCCTTCGGCGTCGGGTGCACCGGCGCGACGAGTAACCATGAAACGATGTCTGCGTCCGTTTCGATGGCTCGCTTCAGCGAGCGGACGACCTGCGCGCGCTGGGATGCACCCAGTTTTGTCCAGCTCTTGAACTCCACCACGCGGCGGATGTCCTCGATCCAGGCATCGCGGCCGCCGTCGCCTCCGGAGCCGTTGATCGTGCGCACCCGGTTGCTGCCGTATTCGGCGTGCACGATCAGGTCGAACAACTGCTCGGCCTTCTTCGGTGATTCGGCCAGTTCGTCCCAGGAGATCCGCACGGTCATCATTCTGCCGTTGCACGAGGCCCTGTCGTGGGCGACGCACCGGTTCCGATCGGCACGCTTTGACAGTCCATCACCCAAGTGAGTGTCGGGAAGACTTCGTGTACGGCGGGAGCTGCACATGGTGCTCGGTGGACCTCACCGGGCCTGGTCGCACTGGTGACACCGCTGAAGAACGTCGAGCCGGATGGGTGGTGCACATGTGAAGCATGTGCACCACCGACGGATCGCACGTCCCAGCGCATTCCGGGGCGTGAAATTACTTCAGGACTCAGGCTTTTTCCAAAGCGGGCCACTCCTGAGAATTGGAAGCCATTGAGACGGCAAAGCCTGCTCGGCTTTGAAAATGGATGCAAGTTCGGGAACTGACAGTGTCGCCAGACCTCGAGCTCGACTCTTCTGCCAAGCGCGCGCAAGACGATCGAACAAGTCGAGCACCTCAGCAGGTCGAATCCAGTAAACATTTTCCTCGGCAACCGCGTGAGCACTAGCATGCACTTTAGTCTTAGGCGATACGAGCAGGCACACCGAGTCGCCTGGCGCCGCCTTTCCTTGCTCCTTCTCGGCTGTTCGCAGATGCGCCCCGGCTTGCCGGACCTGATCAGCACCGATCTGTCCGGTGTCCTTCGCTTGACTCTTTGCTTCCCATAGCACCCACTGAGCCTCGCCGAAGATCCACACAGCATCCGGGAGGGCGTCACCTTCATCCTCCGCGTTGCCATAGCTGGGTTCGGCACCGGCTAATCTGCCAAGGTGGACAAGTCCGGCTTCGTATGCCGTGTATTCAGCCCCCTCCAGTCCGACACGCGCTTTCATGATTTCCTCGAAAGCCTCGATGCGCGCCAGATCAGTAGCCGCGAGGATGTTGCGCATAGCGATTTCATCAGCGAGAGCAAGCTCCGACGGCTCGGGCGCGGAATCGCGCTCGATCGGGGCCGCAAGATGGGATAGCCAGGTGGTTCCCTGACTATTCTTCCATGTCTCCCGGTAATAGATGTCCGCCGTTTCCCGAAAGCTGGAGTCACCAGTCTGGTTGGCCAATTGAACAGCGATACCAAAACCCAAATAGCTCCACAACGACCCGTATCGTTTCGGCGTGCGGTCACCGCGGAGTTTATCCAAGACAGTTCTGATGGCATCGAGCGCGAAGTTCTGGTCCCCGGACCAGATGGCTTCAGCGGCAACGACCTCATGTCGGACTGCTCGCTGCAGGTCAGCTACACCAGGAGCGTCTTCGCGACTGTACGTTTCGCGAGCGGCGACGATGTCGTCGTCCACGGCCTTCCAAGCCTCTGCATGTTCGGCGAAGACGCGGAGATTCTCCAGCATGGAGGTCGAGTCGAAGCCCAAGCTGGTATCGACACCGAATTCGAGTTCAGCGTGGATTTCAGGATGCATAGCCGCTTGTGTCTCGCGGCGTGTCAGGTACGAGGTCAGGTCGCGCCCCAAGATCAGCACGGCGGCGTGGTCACGGATGTTCCGCGTAGCCCGGCCGCTTCCCTGCTGGATCCGAGCCCTCATACGTTCAAGAAGGACTTCAACCGCCCCCAAAGAGCTGTGGAGAAAGCGCTCTTGAAGATCTCCCTTTGCGGGGAGCCCCATGAGAACCACTAGGCGGCATTGATCGTCGGGGAGGTCGATGCCGTCGTAACGATTGTTCAGTACGAGGGCGGCGGCTGCCTGAGAAGTGAACCGAGTGAGGTCGTCCTCCACCTCTTTCGCTGTGAGCGTAAGGTAGCCGGACGGAAGGAAGCTTGCCCGGAAGAGATCGGCAGTTCGACTGTCAGGCGTCAAAACAACGGCGCGGCCTGCCTTGGCGATAACGCCAGCGACGAAAGGGGCGAGCTTTTGGTTGTCGGAGGCGAGATCTTCGGCCAATTCAGGAAAAGCAAAAAATCGACGCCCAGTGCCTTCCTTGTCCCATCCGAAAGGAACAGGAATACGTTTTATCTTCCGACGACCGAAGCTGCGCTCCAGTTCGCCACCAGCACCTAGAGTTGCGCTCATATAGAGCCTTCGTCCGGGTTCACTGAACGCGGAATGCTGGAAGGTGGGCGAGATCAACGGTCGAATAAGGATTTGATGGTATGAAATGTAGACCATGCACCTTGCCACTCGACCCTCGATGAGCCTCCATGCATAAATTGCCCCCTTGTCGAGCTTTCCCATCGCGACCGCGCCACTCAAGGCAGTTTCAAGTTCGGCGGACTGAGCGGCAACACCGAGAGGCGATGCAAGGTAGACATTGGACAGGAATTGACTATCCGGAGTGTAAGCAGCAAGTCGCTGGCAAACCAGAGGGTCCAAGGCTGGCAAAAGTACCGACAACATGTCTCTATAAGCACTCTCATGATCCGAGCGAGAGATACCCAGGCTCCACGGTGCAGCCACATAACCTTCTGCCGCGTGGGCATCGTCCAAGACCAGCAGGTCGGCACCGGCCAGTCCAGGGTTTGAGTTGAAGATATGGCTGTACACGCTGACGGCGATTGCGCGCCCGGATTCAAACTGGGCCCGATTAGCCTGGTTCCAAGTCGAAACTCGGCCAGTCAGGAGAACCTGCGGGATTCCGTATTCGGCGAGCCGGTTGGCTGTCTGCCGCGCGAGCTGCTTGGTGGGGCAAAGGTATGCGACCCGACTGTCCTCCTTACGTCGAAGGAACTCGCCGATCAGCCCTCCGACCAACGTCTTCCCCGCGCCGGTTGGAAGCTCAATCGCCACATCAGATTCGGAGTAGTTCTCAAGATGCCACTTCTCCAGGACCTTCGACTGATGACCCCAGACCGAATCAGGGCCGGTGTTCGACCGGGCGAGCAGGCGATACAACTGCTCGGGGTCGTCAGCTTGGCTGACTGGGCCGCTGCCGCTCCGACGCTGAAATGCCACGAAGTTTCCGCATCCTTCTGCTCGAGCAACTGGGACTGAACGCGCTTGTCTCGCTGATGAGGGCGCGACCAGGAAGGTTGGAGTATCTCGTAACAGACGGACGAATGCATCTGCTTCGCCCCAGTACATGCCGACCGAGGCTGCGCCCGGCGGCTGGTTGGCAAGAGACCCCGCGAACGGGAACCTCCCGACTTGCGCGTCTTCGCCGCGAAGACCACGAGCACGGAGTTCGATGCCAACCGGACGAGTGCTTGCGCCGCTCATGGTGGTAGGCACTCGCAGAGTTCCGATGTCCAATGCCCCCGTTGACTCAGCACCAACCGGAGCCAGCGCGACGCCTCGCCGGGGCTCCGCCTAGGGTTACTGTTCTCCGCAGCAGGTCAGAGCCCTTGAACGGCCTCGTGGGCTGCGTGGCATGAGTCGTGGCAGAAACTGCTGGAATTCATGGGTCTGTGGCAGCCTCCTGGAGGAGAAGTTGAGACCATAGATCCTGGTAGGAGCCCCGGAGGGCTCGAACCACCGGCCTTCTAATCCCGAGGTCGCAGGTTCGAATCCTGTCGGCGTACGGCCAGCCGGTTCCCCATGTCGACGACGCTCTCTGTGGCCGCGAAGGCCCGGTTCTCGTCGCGCCTACGAGCGAACGATCAGTACGAAGCCTCGGATGTCTTGATCGCACTGGCCGGGACGCGTCCCCGATCGGCCAGAACCACGTCATGTCGCGTGCCTGGTGGAGTCGCTGCCCGACATGGCGCTTCGACTCCACCAGATCCACGGAGAAACCCGACGCTAGGAAGCCAATGGGTGTGCTTCCTCCGACAGTTCCGCCAACGCCTTCGCGACCTCCTGCAACGTCGCTTTCACGTAGTTGGCCGTGCTGTTGCCATCACCTGGCCCGGCGTGCCCGGCGTAAGCCTGCGCCACCGCGTGACTGAAATTGCGCTCCACCCACGTGAGCGTCGTGTGACGCAGCCAGTGCGCAGTCACCATCTGGGTAGCCACCCACGGCAGCGTCTTGCCCAGCCGCTCCCAGATCTGTTCGTAGCGCCGCTTGGTGATCGGCTTTCCGTTCGGGTGACGAAACACCCCATTGCCGTTGGCTCCTCCCCTGCTCTCGACATGCGCCAACAGGTGGACCATCAACGTCGGCGACACCGGCTGCCAACGCTGGGTCTCGGCCTTCTCCCGCAGTTTCACCAGACACAACTTCGGGTCGAGATCCCGCGGCTGCAACGACAGCAACCCGCCGCGACGGCAGGCGGTCTCGATGTGGAAGCGCATCATCAACGCGTCCAACGCCGGATCGTCACCGCCCGCGGCAGCTGCAGCAACCAGTTCGGCAACCTGCTCGTCGGGCAAACCTCGCCGCGTGGACGGTTTACGACGAGGCTTGGGCACCTGCTTGGCCGGATTGCGTGAGTCGGTGAGGTGCTTGTCATTGACCGCGCACTTGTAGAAGTAGCGCAACGCACCGACCAAGTGCTCCACCGCACCCGACCCGCCCCGATCTGTCCGCCGCACGATGCGCTCGACCCGGATCCGCTGAGCCAGCACCGCGATATCGGACGGCACGATCGTGTCCAAAGGACGGTCACCCCACGCCTCCACCGCCCGATTCAGGTACGTACCGTAGACCCGTTGCGAACCGGGGCTCAGGGTCGCGGTGACCGTCGGCATGAACTCGGCGAACGTCGGTGCCTTGGACTCGGCGGCTGGTTCAGCGAGCAGGTCCTCGACCGTGACACCGAGACGTTCCAGCAGCATTCTCGCCGCGTCGAGGGTGCCACGATCCGGCGGTGTGTCACTCATGCGTGATCACCGCCGAGCACGCTCGCGTGGTGAGCCAGGACCAGACGATCGAGCGTGGTCATGCTGTGCACCACCAGCACATCGCGTTCGAGGTCGGCGACCAGGAGCACTCGGTCACCCGGCGAGAGCAGACACCAGTGCCGGATCGGAGCCGGTATCGATGCCCGCCGTCCCGACTGCACGCGGCCCGCTCCGCGCGGAGCGGGCCGCATCAGGATGGCGTCCTGGACCAGGCTGACATCGAGACGTTGATTCGGCCGCCAGTCCAAGGCCTGCATGATCCGGCGCTCGCAGACCCGACCACCGTTGTCGAGCGTGGCCATCCCATAGAGCATCGGCCGTTCGTGCGGTAGCACCGCCAGGCGAGGCAACGGGAGCCCTGAGACTTGCTCCGACCGTGCTGCGGACGTGACCGGGTGCCGAACCGGGTGGACGAGCGAAGGAATGATCGACTCAGTGGTCACGGCCGACCACCGCCCGCGACGCCCGACCAACCACGACAAGCCCTGGCGGGCACGCGACTACTCCGCGTGCCCGCCAGGGCCCTGACATGACTCTTCTTGCTTGGGAAATTTCCCAGCTGCGCGTGACCGAGGGGGGACTTGAACCCCCACGCCCGTTAGGGCACTAGCACCTCAAGCTAGCGCGTCTGCCATTCCGCCACCCGGTCCTTCGGCTTTCGCCGTGGTGTGTGCATAGATTACATGATCGTTCCCGCAGGCCAAAATCGGGGGGTGTTTGGAGGGGCGTTGGGGGTGGAAGCGGTGGTAGGAAGGCTGCGTGAGTGACATGGGAGATGGTGCGGGGCTGCTGGTGGCGCAGGACGAGGTCGTGGAGTTGGCCAGTGAGTTGATTCGGATCGACACGACGAACACGGGTGATCCCTCGACCGTGGTCGGGGAGCGGGCGGCGGCTGAGTGGGTGGCGGAGAAGCTCGCTGAGGTGGGGTACGAGACGACGTACGTGGAGTCGGGGGCCAAGGGGCGGGGGAATGTGATCGCCCGGTTGGCGGGGGCTGATCGGGAGCGGGGGGCGTTGTTGGTGCATGGGCACTTGGACGTGGTGCCCGCTGACCCGTCCGAGTGGTCCGTGCATCCGTTCTCGGGGGCCGTCCAGGACGGGTACGTGTGGGGGCGTGGGGCTGTCGACATGAAGGACATGGTGGCGATGTCCTTGGCGGTGGCTCGGCGGTTCAAGCGGGACGGGGTCGTGCCGCCGCGGGACATCGTGTTCGCGTTCCTGGCGGATGAGGAGGCGGGCGGGTTCTTCGGGGCGAAGTGGCTGGTGGAGAACCGGCCGGAGCTGTTCGAGGGGGTGACCGAGGCGATCAGTGAGGTGGGGGGCTTCTCGGTCACGTTGAAGGACGACGCTCGCGCGTACCTGATCGAGACCGCCGAGAAGGGGATTCGGTGGTTGACGTTGCGGGTGCGCGGGACCGCTGGTCATGGGTCGATGATCCATCGGGACAACGCGGTGGCGAAGTTGGCCGAGGCCGTGACGAAGTTGGGGAACCACCGGTTCCCGCTGGTGATCCGGCCGTCGGTGCGGGAGTTCCTGGACGGGGTCACGGAGATCACCGGGTGGGACTTCCCCGAGGAGGACATCGAGGGGGCGGTGGGGAAGCTGGGTGCCCTGTCGCGGATGATCGGGGCGACGCTGCGCGACACGGCGAACCCGACGATGTTGTCGGCCGGGTACAAGGCGAACGTGATCCCGTCGGTGGCGCAGGCCACTGTGGACTGTCGGATCCTGCCTGGTCGGGAAGAGGCGTTCGACCGGGAGTTGGCGGAGCTGCTGGGGCCGGACGTGGAGCGGGAGTGGGTGGGGCTGCCGCCGGTGGAGACGACGTTCGACGGGGCGCTGGTGGACGCGATGGCGGCGTCGATCACGGCGGAGGACCCCGGCGCGAAGGTGCTTCCCTACATGCTGTCCGGGGGGACGGACGCGAAGTCGTTCCAGCAGTTGGGGATTCGGAACTTCGGGTTCGCGCCGTTGAAGCTGCCCGCGGATCTGGACTTCTCCGCGTTGTTCCACGGGGTGGATGAGCGGGTGCCGGTGGACGCGTTGAAGTTCGGTGTGCGGGTGTTGGAGCGGTTCCTGCGCAATTCATGACCGCTGCCCGGTCGGGGACGGGATCGTCCCGTCCACGGCCGGGTGGTCACGTCCTCCTCGGCCGGTGCGTCCGCTGCTTCCGCCAGCGGCAACGGCGGCCCCCGAAGTCAATCCGCCCGTGACCCGAATCGGCGGTACGACCCGCCGGGTGTCGACAACTAACCTGAACCCTGCCTGTCCCGTTGAGGGATGGCGCGAGCTGTTGCTCCTGGGGAACGTGGAGTCGTCGAACCACCGCGGTCGCGGAAAGCGCTTCCACGCGGGCGGTCGAGCGCGCACGGGTGTGAACCGCCGGTCGCGCTCGGAGTCGGTTCGGTCTCTGCGTTGTGCGCCAACGGAGCGTCCATTGCACCGACAGGATTCAGGGGGATTTCCTTTATGAGAAGGACAGCACTGCGGAAAGCCGTATCGCTGTTGGCCGTTGCCGTGCTCGCGCTGCCGATCGGCGCGGTCGGCGCCGCGAACGCGTCCGGAAGGGCCGGGTGGTTGGCTGATCGGATGTCCGAGAAGGTCACCGGGGACGCCGTTGCCCGGCACCTGCGCGCGTTGACGACGTTGACCGCGGCGAACGGGGGACACCGGGATTCGGCGTCGCCCGGCTACACGGCCGCGGCCGACTACCTGACCACGTCGCTCCAGCGAGCGGGGTACGTGGTGCAGCGCCAGGAGTTCAGCTTCCGCGACTACACCATCCACTCCGAGCGGGCGGACGTGGTTTCGCCGCAGGCGCGCGTTCTGCATCCGCAGATCGCCCGGTTCACGGTGTCCACGCCGGCCGAGGGGCTGACCGCGGAGGTCGCGGTGCCCGGTGTGAAGGACACCGGGTGCGATCCCGAGGACTACGCGGGGCAGGACGTGCGCGGCAAGATCGTCCTGGTGCGGGTCGAAGGCGGCTGCTTCATCACGCAGAAGCAGCTCACCGCGGCGGCCGTGGGCGCGTCGGCGATGCTGATGAACGTCAACTCCCCCAACCCCGACCTCAACCTGCGCTACCGCATGGTGCCGCCGGAGGACGCGCGCGTTCCGGTCGCCACGCTGCCGCGGGGCGAGGCCGAGCAGCTGATGGCCGACGTCGCGGCCGGACCGACCTCGGTGCGGATCGACCTGCGTGGCGAGGAGTCGACAACCCGGACCTTCAACCTCCTGGCCGACACCCCCACCGGTCGCGCGGACAACACGGTGGTGATGGGGGCGCACCTCGACAGCGTGGACACCACGCCGGGTGCCAACGACAACGCGGCCGCGTCGGCAGCGGTGCTGGAGACGGCGCTCCGGCTGAAGCAGTACACGCCCTTGCTGCGCAACAAGGTCCGCTTCGCGTGGTGGGCCGCCGAGGAGAAGGGGTTGTCGGGTTCCCAGTTCTACGTGGACAGCCTGACCGCTGAGCAACGCGCACATACCGCGCTGTACCTCAACCTGGAGATGATCGGCTCGCCGAACTTCGCGCGCCAGGTCTACAGTGGACAGACTCCGACCGGCCCCGCCCCCGCGGGCTCCGAACGGATCTCCCAACTGGTCAAGGGGTACTTCGCGGGCGAGGAGCTGCCGACGGCCGACCTGGTGCTCGACGGGCGGTCCGACCACACCGCGTTCGTCAACGGCGGCATCGCCTCGGGCGGGGTCAACGGCGGTTCCGACCGCCTCAAGCCCGCCGAGTGGGTCGACCTGTTCGGCGGCGTGGAGGGGCAGATGCTCGACCCGTGCTACCACCAGCTCTGCGACGGGTACGGCAACGTCAACCAGACCATCTTCGAGCAGTTCAGCCGATCCATGGCCTGGGCTGTGGGCAGGTTCGCCATTGACACCTCGGACGTCAACGGGGTGCGCTGACCCAAGCCCGGATCGGGTGCCCGGCCACCGGGCACCCGATCCGGGTGTCAGAGCTCGACGACGGGAGCCCGGACCGCGGTCGTCCGCCCACCCAGGACGCGGGCGAGGTCCACGATCGTCGGGTGGTCGAAGAGCTGGGCGATGGTGAGGTTCGGGTAGTGCCTGCGCAGGCGCGCGTACACCGCCAGCGCCTTGAAGGAGTCGCCACCGCTCTCCAGGAAGCGGTCCCGCGGCCCGAGGTCGGCGCGGCCCAGCACTTCGGACCAGACGTCGGTGATGACGCGTTCGTCGTCCGAAAGAGGAGCACCCGTGCGCGGAATCGCGTCAGGTGCTTCGACGAGGGCGCGTAGGGCGGAGGTGTCGACCTTGCCGTTGTCGGTGACGGGGATCTCGGGGACGAGGTGGAAGCGACTCGGCACCAGCTCGGTGGGCAGTCGTTCCAGCAGCGGTCGCGCCAGTCCCCTCGGATCAGCCGTCCCGACGACGTAGGCGACGAGTTCCAGCGGACCGCCGTCCACGCGCTCCCCGCACACCAGGGTCTGACGGACACCGGGCAGGGCGAGCAGGACATTCTCGACCTCGCCGGGTTCGACGCGGTGGCCCCGGATCTTGACCTGGCGGTCGGCGCGGCCCAGGAACTCCAGGACGCCGTCCGGACGCCGCACGACGACGTCCTCGGTGCAGTAGAAGCGTTTTCCGTTGAGCAGGGGGAACTTCTCCGCGGTCAGGGCCGCGTTTCCCCGGTAGCCGTCGGCCAGGCACGCCCCGCCAATGTAGAGGATTCCGGATTCCCCGTCGGGCACGGGGTGGCGCCGCTCGTCGAGCACGCGCAGGTCCACGCCGTGCATCGGGACTCCGATCGGCACGCGGACCGCGTCCGGATCGGGGCGGACCTCGTGCGCGGTCATCACGATGGTCGTCTCCGACGGGCCGTAGCCGTTGAACACCAGGAGGTCGGGGCGCGCGGCGTGCATCGCCGCGGCGAGCCGGGGCGGGAACACCTCGCCCGCCAGCATGACCGCCCTCGTCGGCAGCACGGCGGCCAGGTCGCCCGCACCCGCCATCGCGTCGAGCTGGGAGGGGGCGAAGGTGATCCAGTCCACCGGGTGCTCGCGGACCTCGGCGGCGAACGCCTCCGGGTCCAGGGTGGTCCGCCGGTCGTAGACGTCGAGTCGCGCGCCCGTGAGCAGCGCGCCGTACACGGACACCTTCCCGAGGTCGGCGGCGAACGTGGTGGCCAGGCCGTAGCTGGTGATCTCCCGGTCCCCCAGCAGGCGGGTGAAGCCGTCGACGTAGTTCAGCACGGCGCGGTGGGTGACCTCCACCGCCTTCGGCGCACCGGTGGACCCCGAGGTGAACACCAGGTACGCCACGTCGTCGGGTGTGCGGTCCTCGACCGTTCGGTACCGCCCGTGGGCGGCAGGGGTCCGTTCGACCACGACGGCGCGATCCCGCAGGGCTTCGGACAGCCGCGGGAGGTTGCGCTCGTCGGTGACGACAGCCGCGGGCGCGGCCAGGTCGAGGACTTCGGCCAGCCGGGTGTCCGGGTGCGCCGCTTCCAGGTGCGCGTACGCCGCGCCGACGGCCCAAGCCGCCAGCACGCCGACGACCGATCGGGGCGACCGGTCCACCACGACCGCGACCACCGCGCCGGGCCCGACACCCAGTTCGCGCAGGCGGTCGGCGACGCCGCCCGCGAGCGCACCGAGTTCGTCGTAGGTGAGCACGGTGTCGCGGTGCCGGACGGCCGGGGCACCTCCGTTGAGGGCTATGACGTGCCGCACGAGGGAGGCCGCAGTTGACTCGCGGTGTTCTCCCGCAGGTGGCTTCACCACTCGATTGCTCCTTTCCGGTGAAACCTATTTCACTCTCCGTCGCTTTCAGTATCGCGAACGGGGCGGTTACTCCGATTCAGCAGTGTTGCGATCACGACTGCGAGACAGACCAGAGCAAGGTCGAATTCGAGAGTATCGATGATCACGGGGAGGTGTCAACGACGGCGCGGATGATGCCGGGAAACACCTTCGGGAAGCCCGATTCTATCGTTGACTTGTAGGTTTGCTTTGTTGACAGCATCGACCTCCATGCTACAGTCGAACTGGCCTGGAAAACGTACGTACGTTACCGCCGACAGGGGAATGGGGAATTCCACTGGACGTATCATGAGCTCCTGAGCAGCGGCCGGATCCACACCAAGGTCGCTGCATATCGAAGTGTTAAACGAAAGTTTCGTTTTGCCTGCGCCCATGGTTGCTGGGGCAACCGTGTCTGGGAGACGCCGCGCGGGCATGAATTTCGACTGTTGCGCGTGGTGACGTGCGCTTGTCGTGCACTGTGGCACGTGAAGTCGTACTTGCACACCAATCTGCCGCGAATATCTCTTCGCGGGAATTCGACGTGCTTTGACTTGGATTGCGGACGCGACTCATCGGAATGGGGTCTATTCGTGTCGCACGAGGACGACAATGATGTTGCGATCATCGGTGTTTCATTCGAATTGCCGGGTCACACGGACTGGAAGTCGCTCGCCTGCCTTTTCCGGTCGGGCACCGACCGCGTCGGGCCGATGCCCACCGCACGCGCCCGTGAAACAGGGGTCGACATCGGGCCCGACGACCAGCACGGCGCGTGGCTGGACCACATCACCGGTTTCGACACCCGCTACTTCGGCGTTTCCAGGGCGGACGCCGAAATGGTCGACCCCAGGCAGCGCAGAATGCTGCACCTCGCGGTCGCGGCACTGGGCGACGCGGGATACGCGCCCTCCGAGGTGCGAGGTCGAGACGTGGCTGTCGTCGTCGCCGCGTACGGCGGGATCGAACCGACGTTGCGCGAACTGCTGCCCGACGACAGGGCGGTGACCGGTCCCGCGATCATCGGCAGCATGCGGGCCTACGCCTCGGGCCGCGTCTCCTACCACCTCGACCTGCGAGGTGCGGCGACCATGGTGGACACCGCTTGCTCGTCGTTCCTGGTCGCCCTGCACGAGGCACGGTGGAAACTGGCCCGCGGGGAGCACGAACTCGCGCTGGTGGGCGGCTACGAGGTGATCCTCGGGCCACCGCCGCGCCGCGCGTCGGGTGGCGACGGGCTCGGCGTGCGGTCGGCAGGCGGCCGGTGCCGCCCGTTCGACGTCGACGCGGACGGCACCACGTTCGGGGAAGGTGGCGGGTTCGTCGTCCTCAAGAGGCTGTCCGACGCGCGCCGCGACGGGGACACCGTGCACGCGGTCATCCGCGGGAGCGCTGTCAACCAGGACGCGGGCCGGGCGGGCGGGCTCACCTCGCCGAGCCCGGCCGGGCAGGCGGAGGTGCTGGTCAAGGCGTGGCGGGACGCGGGCATCGGTCCCGCGGACCTTGGCTACCTAGAGGCGCACGGCACCGCGACGCGCATCGGGGACCCGATCGAACTCCAGGGCATCGGACTGGCGATCGCCGAATGGTCCGCGATCGCGGGCCGGATACCGATCTCGTCGGTGAAGGGCAACTTCGGTCACCTGGACTGCATGGCGGGTTTCGCCGGTCTGCTGCGGGTGATCACGCAGTTCCGCGTGGGCGAGGTGTTCCCGACGGCGCACTTCCGGGCGGTGAACCCGTTGGCGGACCTGGATTCCACCCCTGTGCGAATCGCCGACCGGGTACTCCCCTGGGTCGCCGACGGACCTCGCGTCGCGGGCATCAGCAGCTTCGGGCTCAGCGGCACCAACGCGCACGTGGTCGTCGAGGAAGGAACGCCCGCCCAGGGGGAAAGCACCCTGGGGGAAAACACCCGGCCGTCCACAGTGGTCGTGTCGGCGCCCGACCGGGCAGGACTGCACGACCTCGTCGCACGGCTGCGCGTCGCGGTGGAGGCGACGGGCGGAGCCCCGGTGGTCGACCTCGCCCGCCAGTTGGCCGTCGGCCGCGAGCACTTCCGCCACCGCGCCGCCTGGGTCGTGCGCGACCGGGACGATCTGCTGCGCGTGCTCGCCGTGCCACCGGACGACCTGCCTCCCGCTTCGCCGCCACCGGTCGTGCTGGCCATGGGCGGCGAGGGGGACGAGCCCGCGGCGGACGAACTCGTGCGCTGGGCGGACTCGTACCGGGGTTGCGCCGACGTGATCGCCTCGGCGTGCGCCGTCCGGCCCTCCGGGACGTGGTCGGCCGCCGAGCGGTCCGTCGTGCGCGTCGCCTGCCTGCGGGCGCTGGTGGCCGACCTGGGGGTCGTTCAGGCGCTCGTGCTGACCCACGGCAGCGGGACGACTGCGGCGGCGTTCGGCCACGACGGCGGCGACCCGCGCCCCACCACCGGTTCGGCGACACCGCCGGATCCCGACCGGCTCGGCGCCGCCCTCGCCACCGTCCCCGCCGGGGCGGTCGTCCTCGACCTCGCACCGGGCAGCGCGTTGAGCACCGCGCTGCACGCCTTGCGCCCGGCGCCTGGGGTGCTGCGCGCGGGGACGCCGGAAGAACTCCTGCGCGAACTGCACCTGGCGGGCTTCGACCTCGATTGGCGGGCCGCCCTGCCCCCCGTGCGGCGGCGGTGGCGCCTGCCGGTGGCCCGGCTGCTCGACGAGCACTGCTGGCCGCAGGCCGCGGAGCCGGGAACCGCGCCCGCCGCGCGCGACCTGGACGTGGCCGAGCAGGTCCTGGAACTCGTGCGGGCGGTGCTCAAGGAGCCGGGGACCACGCTGGCCGACGACTTCTTCGCGGTGGGCGGCGACTCGCTCAACGGTGTCCTGCTGGTCAACCGGATCAACGAGCACTACGGGATCGACCTGGACGTCCTCGACCTGTTCGACCAGGCCGACCTCGCCGAGCTGGCGAAGGCGGTGGAGGCCGGGATCGCGGAGGCCGGACCGCCCGCGGTCGCCGCGGCGGGAGACCAAAGCGCCGCCGCCGACCCCGACCCGCTCTCCGAACCCCTCTCCGGGCCGCTGTCCGGGCAGCAGACCGCCATCTGGGCGGCGAGCCAGCTCTCGCCGGGGTCGAACACCTACAACGTGGCCGAGGTCCTGCTGTTCGACGGCACGGTCGATCCCGACGTGGTCCAGCGGAGGTTGGCAGCCATGGTGCGGCGCCACCCCGCGTTGCGCACGGTCCTGCGGGACGACGAAGACGGTGTCCGGCAGGTCGTCCTCCCGCACCTCGACGTCGTCCTGGAGCGGATGGAGGTCGACCTGACGGGTCTGCTGGACGCGGACGGACGCGACGAGCTGACCACCGCGATGGCGGGCGTGATCGAGCCCGCGCTGTCTCCCTACGACCGCGCGCTGCGCGCACAGCTGGTCCGGGCGCGGTTCGCCGACACCGAGCGGGACGTGCTGGCGCTGACCGTGCACCACCTGTTCGGCGACGGCTGGTCGTGGCGGGTCCTGCTGGAGGAGCTGGAGCACGGCGACCCCGGCTCCACGCCCGCCCGGAGCCACTTCGACCACGTGCGCGACCAGGCCGCGGCGCTCGCGGGCGACCGGGGCCGCGTGCTGGAGCGGTTCTGGGCGGACTACCTCGCCGGGTTGCCCGAGGTCGCGCTGCCCGCCGACCACGAAGGGTCCGCCGCCGTACCGGGGGCGGGCGAGGTGCTCCCCCTGCCGCTGGGCCCGGACATGGTCGACCGCCTCGGGGCCCTGGCCCGACAGGAACGCGCGACGGTGAACATGGTGCTGCTGGCCGCGTGGGCGGTGCTGCTGTGGAAGATCACCGGCGTCCGGGACCAATGCGTGGCCATCCCCGTCAACGGCCGGAAAGCCGGTTACGACGACGTGGTCGGCTGCTTCGTCAACACCGTCGTGGTCCGCGTCGAGGTGCGGCCGGACGAACCGTTCACCACCTTCCTGGCCGACGTGCGCCGGGCCCAGCTCGCCGCCGTGGCGCACGCCGACCTGCCCACCGACCGGATCGTGCGGCTGGCGCGCCCCAACAGCACCGCGATGCTCGCGGAAACCGACTTCAGCTACTACGCCGGGGTCGAAGCCGTCACGCGGCTCGGCGGCACCGCCTGGCGCGCCGAGACGATGGACGTGGACCCGGCGGCCCCGGCGTACCCGATCACCGTGTCGATCCTGGAGTACGGCGCCGAGATCCGCGCACACGTCAAGTACGCCGCCGACCGGTTCCGACGGGACACCGTCGAGGCGTGGCTGGCCGACTTCGGATTCCTGCTGGCCGGGCTGGCCCGCGGCGAGGACGAGTCACCGATAGCCCTGTTCGACGACGGCTCGCCCGCCGAGGCCGTCGCGCTTCCGGACTTCCAGTTCTGACCCTGGGGAGTGTCATGAGCGCCAGCACCACATCCTTGGCGAGCCGGGAGTACTGGCTCGCCCGCGCGGACGACGTCCGCGCCGGTGACACCGCTGTCGCCGGACTGTTCGACGTCTGCCACGGCCCGGCCGACGCGGTCCGGCCGTGGGACGCGGGCACCGCGTCCCGGCTCGCCGCGATCACCGGCGGCGATCCGGTCCTCGGTTGGACCGTCGTCGCCGCCGCGACCGCCGTGGCGTTGCGCCGCTTCGGCGCGCACCAGGCCGTGACCCTGCTCGCCGGGCCGCCGGGCGTCGCGCCCTTCCCACTGGTGGTGCGCCCACGACCGGGGTCGACCTTCCGGCAGTGGCTGGGCGAGGTGCGCGTCGAAGTGGCCGAGGCCATGTCGCACGGGGAGTCGGGCCTGCCCCGCCCCGCGCTGGCACTGGTCTGGGACGACCTGCCGGACGCCGCGGACGTGGCGCTGGTGTGCGGCGCGACCGGGATCCGCGCCCGCTCGGCCACGGGGGTGGGGCACCTGCTCGACGCCGTCGCCACCGTGCTCGACGAGGGGCTGGCCGACCCGGACCGGACCCTGGCCGAACTGGGCGTGCTCGACGCGGCCGCGGCCGAGGTGCTGGCCGGGTTCAACCGGACCGGCGCCCTGGACAGCAGCACGCCCTACCGGGACCTGCTGCTGGAGCAGGTGCGGATGCGGCCCGGCGCGGTGGCCGTGCGGGACGACACCGAG